>NZ_JBEXPY010000030.1:0-115645 GCF_040612315.1 Streptomyces sp. NPDC006435 | reverse complement strand
CATGACCGTGCTGTCGCCCAGTTTGTACATCCGGAAGTCGACGTGCTCGTCCTCCAGCTTCACCACGCCGTACGGGAAGACGGCGGGGAAGAAGGGGCGGCGGCTCCGGTGCCGGGCGTTCCGGTGCCGGGCGCGGCGGTGCGACGGCGGGGCGCGGCCGCAGGGTCGCGTGACCGTACGGGAGGGGCACCGGTGGCCACCGGTGCCCCTCCCGCCCCCTCAGCCCGCCGGGGCCCCGGCGGGCGGCAGCGCGCCCAGTGCCGCGTGGGCCTGCGCCATCACCCGTTCCACCAGCTCCGCACAGCTGGGCAGGTCCTCGATGAGGCCCGCCACCTGGCCCGACGCCATCACGCCCAGATCCGTCCGGCCGTCGACCATGGACGCCTTCAGGAGCATCGGCGTGTTGGCGGCCAGCAGGACCTGGCTCCAGGACAGGTCCTTGCCGTGCTTCATCGCGAGACCGTCGCGCACCATCCGGGACCAGCCGATGCCGAAGGTCCGCCGGAAGCCCGCCGCCCGGCGCACCGCCTGCGCCAACGCCCGTGCCCGGCCCGCGTGTTCCAGCGCGGCGACCATCTCCGTGCGCAGCATCCGGTGCGGCAGCCCGTCCACGGCCGTGGTGACCGTGACGTCCTTGACGCCCGCCGCCAGATAGCGCGCCTTCACCGCGTCCGGCACGGTCGAGTCCGACGTCAGCAGGAAGCGCGTGCCCATCGCGATGCCCGCCGCCCCGTACGCCAGCGCCGCGACCAGGCCCCGCCCGTCGTGGAAACCGCCCGCCGCGACCACCGGGATGTCCACGGCGTCGACGACCTGCGGCAGCAGCACGGTGGTGGCCACCTCGCCGGTGTGCCCGCCGCCCTCGCCGCCCTGCACGATCACCGCGTCCGCACCCCACGCCGCGACCTTCTCGGCATGCCGCCGGGCGCCGATCGACGGGATCACGACCACGCCCGCGTCCTTCAGCTCCGCGATGAGCGCCTTCGACGGGGCCAGCGCGAAGGACGCCACCGCCACGCCCTCGTCGATGATGATCCGCACCCGCTCGCGCGCGTCCCCGGCGTCGGCGCGCAGATTGACCCCGAACGGCTCGTCCGTACGGGACTTGACCTCCCGCACCGCCGCCCGCAGCCGCTCGGTGGTCATCGTCGCGGAGGCCAGGATGCCCAGGGCGCCCGCCCGGGCCGTCGCGGAGACCAGCCGGGGGCCCGCGACCCAGCCCATGCCGGTCTGCACGATGGGGTGGCGGACGCCGACGAGCTCCGTGAACGCGGTGCGCATCAGGACCCGACCTCCCGGTTCCGGGTGCCCCGCGGATCGACGACCTCGCGGATCAGGCGCAGTTCCTCCGCCGTAGGCTCCCGGGTGCACGGGACCCCGTCCGGGGCCGCGAGCGGGAAACCGGTGGCCGCGCGGACCTGCTCGACGGTGACGCCGGGGTGCAGCGAGGCCAGCCGCATCGAGCGGTCCGGGGTGGCGAAGTCGAGGACGCAGAGATCGGTGACGACCCGGGGGATGCGGTGGTGGCGGGTCGCGGACGGGCCGGCCGCGGCGGCGTTGTCGTAACCCACCCCGCAGACCATGTCGACGCGTTCGACGAAGACCCGCGGGGAGTGCCTCGGCACCCAGTAACTGACCGGGTTGTTCAAGGTGTTGACCGGGGCGCCGCGCACCCCGAGCAGCTGCCGGGCGGGCCGCTCCCAGTCGCCGATGCAGGAGATGTTCTGGTTGCCGAACCGGTCGATCTGGCTCGCCCCCATCATCACGTGCCGCCGGCCGCCGGTGACCATGGCCAGGTGCAGCCGGTACGGCAGCCAGCCCTCAGTGGTGCCGTCCGGGCCGACGACCAGCGCCTCGCCGTCGGTGAGCAGCAGGTCGGGCGAGAAGGTGAGCCGGGCGAGCCGGGCCCCGACGGACGGGATGATCCCCATGGGGCTGGCGAGCACCTCGCCGTCGCCGCGCCAGGCGTCGGCGCAGGCGATCACGCAGTACTCGGCCCGGGTGACGGGACCGGCGGACGAGCCGGTGGACGGGTTGGCGGACGTTTCGGTGGACGTGCCGTTCGTGGTGGTCATTCCCGCTCCTCGTGCCAGGCCCGGACGGCCGACCGGTAGCTGTTCTCGTCGCCGTCCGCGGGCAGGAAGCGCTCGGTGAAGGCTGCCCAGGCGGCGGGATCGGCGGCGGCGGTCGCGTACTCCTTCTGGAACGCCTCGTCGCGCGGGTGGTCGGGCACGCAGGAGGTGAAGTGCGCGCCGCCGGGGGTCTCGACGACACCGGTGACGGAGTGCCGCTTGACCAGGAGGGTCTGCGGGGCGGCCTTCTCGGTCAACTCGGCGGTGTCCACGAGGCGTTCGCAGGAGACGTACGCGGTGTTGGCCGCCTCGCAGAACAGGTCGTCGAAGTACGGGTCGGGGCCGAGGTACTGGCCGTTGCCGAAGCGGTCGGCGCGGTTCAGGTGGACCAGCGCGGCGTCCATCCGCAGGGCGGGCATCGCGACGAACTCCTCGCCGTCCGCGTACGGCGAGACGACCGTGCGCAGGCCGGGGTTGACCCGCATCACGTCCGAGCCGAGACCGGCGCGGACGGGGAGGAACGGCAGCCGGTTCGCGGCGGCGTGCAGCCCCCACATGAACATGGCCTCGTCGACCTCCATCAGCTCGAACGCGCCGCGCTGACGGGCCGCCCTGAAGTGGGGTTCGAGCGGGATCGAGTCGAGGGTGGCGAAGGCCGCGACCAGCTTCCGGATCCTGCCGGCGGCGGCGAGCAGCCCCACGTCGGGGCCGCCGTAGGAGATCACGGTGAGATCGGTGACGGGGGAGCGGAGCAGTGCCCGCACCAGGGCCATCGGCTTGCGGCGCGAGCCCCAGCCGCCGATGCCGATCGTCATCCCGCTGCTGAGCCGGGAGACGACGTCCTGCACGGTCATGGTCTTGTCGGTCCTCGCACCGGTCCTCGTGCCGGTGTCGGGCCGGGGGTCGGTTCCGGTCATGGTCGTTCCTCCCTGCCGAAGGAGTCGCGGACCCGGTCCGCGACCCCGCCGAGATTGGCCTCGAAGGTGAAGCCCTGCTCGAAGCGGTAGCTGCGGCGCACGTCCACCGGGTCGATGCCGTTGATGGCGGCCTTGGCCAGCCGGATCAGGGTGCCGTCCTTGCGGGCGATCTCGCCCGCCAGCTCCAGCGCGGCGGCCATGAGCCCGTCGCGCGGCACGACCCTCCAGACCGAGCCGTGGGCGTGCAGCTCGGCGGCGGTGGCGGTGCGCGAGGTGTAGTAGAGCGCGCGCATCAGGTGCTGGGGCACGAGCCGGGCGAGATGGGTCGCCGCGCCGAGCGCGCCCCGGTCCAGCTCGGGCAGGCCGAACGTCGCGTCGTCGCTCGCCACGATCGCGTCCGCGTTGCCGACCAGGCCGATGCCGCCGCCGAGGCAGAAGCCGTGCACCGCGGCGACGACCGGGACCTCGCACTCGTACACGGCGGCGAACGCCTCGTAGCAGCCCCGGTTGGCACCGAGCAGGGCCCCGTGCCCGGTGTCGCGCTGGATCTCCTTGATGTCGACGCCCGCGTTGAACCCGCGCCCGGCGGCGGCCAGCACGACGCAGCGGACACCGGGATCGCGGCCCGCCGCCCGGAGCGCGTCGGCGAGTTCGTACCAGCCCCGCACGGGAAGGGCGTTGACGGGCGGGTGGTCGACCGTGACGAGACGGATGCCCCTGTCGGGGCTCGTGGTGGAGACACCCATGAGCGAATCAGCTACCTTTCCACCAAACATTTGTTAGGTGTGGAAGGTAGCAGCCTGCCACCGCATCGCCAACAAGGAGATGTGTGATGACCGCGAGCAGTGAGGGACGGGACGGCACGGGGAACAGGAAGGGCGCCGGGGGACTGTGCGGGGGGCGCGTCGTGATCGTGACCGGCGCCGGACGGGGGCTCGGCCGGGCCCACGCGCTCGCCTTCGCCGCCGAGGGGGCCCGGGTGGTGGTCAACGACCTGGGCGTCGGCCCCGGCGGCGACGGGGGGTCGGCCGGTCCGGCCCGGCAGGTGGCCGACGAGATCGTGGCAACGGGCGGCGAGGCGGTGGCCCACGGGGGCGACATCGCCACGGCCGAGGGGGCCGAGTCCCTGGTCCGGACCGCGCTGGAGAGCTTCGGACGGCTGGACACCCTGGTCAACAACGCGGGATTCCTGCGCGACCGGATGCTGGTGAACCTGTCCGAGGCCGACTGGGACGCCGTGATACGGGTCCACCTCAAGGGCCACTTCCTGCCGTTGCGGTACGCGGCCGAGCACTGGCGGGCCGAGACGAAGGCGGGCCGCGCACCGGTCGCCCGGGTGGTCAACACCAGCTCGGGCGCGGGGCTGCTCGGCAGCGTCGGGCAGGGCAACTACTCCGCCGCGAAGGCGGGCGTCGTGGGCCTCACCCTGGTCGCCGCCGCGGAACTGGGCCGGTACGGGATCCAGGTCAACGCCATCGCCCCGGCGGCCCGCACCCGGATGACCGAGCGGACGTTCGCCGGGGCGATGGCGGCCCCCGAGGGCGGCGGCTTCGACGCGATGGCCCCGGAGAACGTGTCCCCGCTGGTGGTGTGGCTCGGCTCGGCCGCGAGCGACGGGGTCACCGGACGGGTCTTCGAGGCGGAGGCAGGCCGGCTCACGGTGATGGAGGGCTGGCGCCCCGGCCCCACCACGGACCGGGGCGCGCGATGGGCCCCGGCGGACGCGGGGGAGGCGGTGCGCAAACTCCTCGCCGAGGCGGAACCGCCCCGGCCGGTGTACGGGGCGGGGCAGGGCGGCGGCTGAGGGACGGGCCGCCCGGGGCCTTCGGGCGACCCGCCCCGCATTGCGCGGGCGCGCACCCTTCGCCGTACGCGCGCCGTTCGTCGTTCGCCGTACGCGTGGTCGTGCGCCGGGCGGTCCGCCCGGCGTACGTGCCGTCGCGCCCCGGCCACAGGCCGTCCCGGAACCCCGCCCCCAGCCCCCACACCCATCGGAGACCCGCATGCCCCCTCAGCCACCCGCCCCCGTACCGGCCGCACCGGACCCCTTCGCGCCCGCCCGTCTGGGGCCCCTCACCCTGCGCAACCGCTTCATCAGGTCCGCCACCTTCGAGGGCGTGACGCCCGACGGCCTGGTCACCGACGAACTGATCGCGTACCACCGCCGCCCCGCCGCGGGCGGAGTCGGCATGACCACCGTCGCGTACTGCGCCGTCGCCCCCGAGGGCCGCACCGAGCGCCGGCAGATCTGGATGCGCCCCGAGGCGGTGCCGGGGCTGCGCCGGCTCACCGACGCCGTGCACCGCGAGGGCGCCGCGATCAGCGCCCAGCTCGGCCACGCGGGGCCGGTCGCCGACGCCCGGTCCAACCGGCTCCCGGCGCTCGCCCCCGGACGGTTCCCCAGCCCGCTCGGCATGCGGATGACACGGGCGGCGACCGCCGAGGACATCGCCCGGGTCGTCCGCGCCCACGCCGAGGCCGCCCGGCTGGCCGTCGAGTCCGGATTCGACGCGGTCGAACTGCACTTCGGCCACAACTACCTGGCCAGCTCGTTCCTCAGCCGTCGGCTCAACCGCCGCGACGACGCCTACGGGGGCAGCCTCGACAACCGCGCCAAGGTCGCCCTCGGCATCGCCCGCGCCGTGCGCGACGAGGTCGGCAGCGCCGTCGCGATCACCGCCAAGCTCAACATGGACGACGGGGTGCCCGGAGGCCTCTGGCTCGACGAAAGCCTTCAGGTCGCCCGCCGGCTCCAGGAGGACGGCACGGTCGACGCCCTCGAACTGACCGCCGGGAGCTCCCTGTTCAACCCGATGTACCTGTTCCGCGGCGACGCGCCGCTCACCGAGTTCGCCGCGGTCTTCCCCCGGCCCGCACGGCTGGGCATCCGCCTGGCCGGCGGCAGGTTCCTGCGCTCCTACCCGTACGAGGAGGCGTTCCTGCTGCCCTCGGCCCGCCAGTTCAGGGCCGAGCTGAGCCTCCCGCTGATCCTGCTCGGCGGCATCACCCGCCGGGCGACCGTCGAACAGGCCATGGCGGAGGGCTTCGAGTACGTGGCCATGGCCCGCGCGCTCCTGCGCGAACCGGACCTGGTGAACCGGATGAGGGAGCGGCCGCGGACCCGCTCCCTGTGCATCCACTGCAACAAGTGCATGCCGACGATCTACACCGGCACCCACTGCCCCCTCGCCGGCCCGCCGCCGCCCCGCCCGCCCCGCCTCCCGCGTCCTTAGCGGACGGCGGCCGACGGTCCCTCCCGCGCCTCCCCGGACCGACCCGCGCCGTCTTCGGCGGGAGGGGTCTGCGCGGGGTGCCGCCGCGGGAGATGGCGCCGCACCTTGCTGCTGGGGTCGGCGGCCAACCGGTCGATCCTGGCGGCCACTTCCGACGGGGCCAGGATGCTCAGGGCGCGCCAGGCCTCGGCGCGCACGCGTGCCCTGGGGTGGGCCGTGAAGTCCAGTATCCGCGGCACGTCGCACGCGCCGCCCAGGTCGGACAGCCCGCCGAGCGCGCCCACGGCGGTCGCGTCCGGCACCCGGGCCGGTGCCAGGGCGTCGCGGTACACCCCCGGCGCGAGATCCGTGTGCCCGCGGGCGTACAGGGTGGCGCGGGCGTGGTAGCGGATCCTGGCGTCCGGGTCGAGCATGGCCCGGCGCAGATGGACCTCGCCGTGCGGCTGCCGGGCCCGGGCCCGCAGCGCCCGCAGCCGGATGCGGGGGTTGCTGCTGGCCTCCAGGTGCGGGAGCAGCGCGTCCTGTTCGGCCGGTGCCAGGCGCGAGGAGGTGGCGACGCGGGCACCCCACTGCCACAACGAGGGCTCCCGGGACGCGAAGGCCGTCCCGACGGCCGCGACCGGCTCGGTCCGGGCCAGCCGGCGCAGACAGCTCGCACGCACCGGGGAATCGTCCGATCGCGCCCCGCGCCACAGCGCCACCGTGCCGTGCCGGTGGAGCAGGTCCTCCACCGAGGCCAGCAGACGCCCCGCCCGGCGTCGGCCGCGCAGCCCGTCGAGTAGCGGCAGGAGCTGGACCAGGAGGTCCACGTGGCCGGGGTCCAGGCGGGTGGCGACCGCGTCCCGGGCGAGGTCCCGCACCTGCTCGACCGGGTCGTTCAGCCGCAGCAGGAGGAAGGGGAGCACGAAGGGGTCCCGGCTCCCGGCGAGTCGGGCGACACCGGTCTCCCGGAGGTGCCCGGACCGGTCGAACGACATCAGGGCCGCCACGGCCGGACCGTACCGGCCGGGCACGGTGCCGTCGCCCGTCTCCCCTTCGCCGGCCGCTTCCCCGCGGTCATCCGTGAAGCAGTCGTCGGCCGGGATGCCGTCGTCGGCCAGGACCCCGGGGCAGAGGACCCCGAGACTGTGACGACGGCCCCGGTAGTCGGATTCCAGCCGCATCACCTCGTGCGGCGTCGCCCCGCGCAGCAGGGCGTCCAGCCGACGGGCGGCCGGTGCGGGGGACTCGTCCCAGGTGAGGACCACGCCGACCACGGAATCCAGCAGCCACGACCGTCCGGCATCGGACATCTGCATGCCGCGCCCCCAGTGTCTCTCGCTCGGTTCAGGTGTCGCAGTCCAGGACTGTATGGCACAGCCCGCAGCGGACCCGTACCCGGCCGCGCACCGGCACCCGGATGCGCTGGTGGCAGACGGGGCAGCCGAAGGAGACCCGGAGTCCCTGCGGGCCGCTGTCGAAGGCGTACGGGACATCGGGGGACGGGGCCGTGCCCGGGTGGCCGCGGGCGTGCCGCCGGTCCTTGGCGTAGCGGCGGCGGGCCGCCCACCCGGCGGCCGCGAGGGGTGGCTGCCGGAGGTCCCGGAGCGCCCGCGCGTACCCCTTGCCGTAGGCGGTGTAGGCCTGCGGACTGGTGAACCACGGGGACGGGTCCTCGTCGAGGGCGAGCGCCCGCTTGGCGAGGACGTACCCGAACTCCTCCGGCGTGAGGTAGCCGAGCTTCTGGCTGGAGACCCCGTCCTCGCGGAAGGCGTCGAGCAGCAGCCAGCCCGCGCCCAGGTACGTCGTCACGGTGTCGGTGAGGATCTCGTTGTCGCGCGTGCCGGGGAACTCCAGGCCCAGGCGGTGCAGCAGCACGTGCGTGGCCTCGTGCGCGAGCGCGGCGCCGATGTCCCTGCGGTGGGTGCGGAAGCGGTCGTTGAGCTCGACGAAGTACTCGGGCCCCGCCGTCAGTTCGACGGCCGCGGCGTGCTCCATCGTCCGGAAGGCCACGATCATGCGGGCGTCCGGCAGCCGCAGGTGCCGGACCACGGCCCGCGCCACCCGCTGGGCGCCGAGGTGCAGGTCGTCCCGGTCGTCGAAGGCGGCGTCGGCCGGGACGAGGCTGGTGGCGTAGGCGCGGACGCCGTCGCACGAGAGCCGCCGGTACAGCGAGGTGATCGCGGACCGGACGGTTTCGAGGTGCGGGAAGCCGTGAACCACCGGGCCGCCGCCCCGGCCGCCGTTCCCGTCGTCGTCCGTCACGTCCCACCCCCGTCCGTGCGGTCCCCGGTCCTCACCGTAACGCCCCGGGGGTGCCGGGAGCCCGCTCCAGGGGCGCCACCACCGCCCCGCGGACGATCAAGCGGGCGATCCCGGACGGGAATTGGCCGGAAAGTGATCCTTGTGGGCCCGGTGATCATTTCCGGATAATCCGAACCAGGCTTTGTCGAGGGCATGACTAACGGCGTGTCGCGGTGCCGCGCCGCCCGCGGTCGCACCCCCGGCAGGGCACAGCACCCCCACGCACCCCCCCACGAACACCCCCCACGAAAGAAGGAAATCCCTTGAAGCAGCTTCTGCGTGCCGTGAAGAGATGTTCCGTCATAGCCGCCGTGGTCCTCGCGGCGGTCAGCCTCCAGCCCGCCGGCGCCTCCGCGGCCCCCAACCCGGTCGTCGGCGGAACCCGCGCGGCACAGGGCGAGTTCCCGTTCATGGTCCGGCTGTCGATGGGCTGCGGCGGCGCCCTGTACGCCAAGGACATCGTCCTCACCGCCGCGCACTGCGTGGACGGCTCGGGCAACGACACCTCCATCACCGCCACCGGCGGCGTGGTCGACCTCCAGTCCTCCAGCGCCGTCAAGGTCCGCTCCACCAAGGTCCTCCAGGCCCCCGGCTACAACGGCCAGGGCAAGGACTGGGCGCTGATCAAGCTCGCCCAGCCGATCAACCAGCCGACCCTGAAGATCGCCACCAGCACCGCGTACAACAACGGCACCTTCACCATCGCCGGCTGGGGCGCGGCGACCGAGGGCGGCGGCCAGCAGCGCTACCTGCTCAAGGCCACCGTGCCGTTCGTCTCCGACGCCGACTGCCAGGACGCGTACGGCGGCGACCTCGTCCCCGGCGAGGAGATCTGCGCCGGACTGATCGACACCGGCGGCGTGGACACCTGCCAGGGCGACTCCGGCGGCCCCATGTTCCGCAGGGACAGCGCCGGAGCCTGGATCCAGGTGGGCATCGTCAGCTGGGGCCAGGGCTGCGCCAGGGCCGGCTACCCCGGTGTGTACACCGAGGTCTCGACGTTCGCCTCCCAGATCGCGTCCGCCGCGGCCACGCTCTGACCCCGGCGGCCCGACCCCGGCACCGGCGGCCGTGAGCCGACCGGGGCCGGGCGGCTGCCGGCCGGTGTCCGGCACCCGGACCACGGCCACGCCAGGACCCGAGCGGCCGTGCTCCGGCCCGGACCCGGCCACCCCGGGGCCGGTACCCGAGTCCCACCGGCCCCGGCAGCCGCAGCACCGGTGCACACGTCACACCTGAACATCCCCGGGGGTGCCCGTCCGGACGGGCACCCCCGACCCCAGCTCCGCGTACGGCGCGCCCGAGCCCTCCAGCTCCAGCACCCACACCTCGTTGAGGCCCTCCCGCAGCACCGGACCCGGCACGTACAGCGTCCGCTGCGGGCCCACCGACCAGTAGCGCCCCAGACAGAAGCCGTTCACCCACACGAACCCGCGTGTCCAGCCCGGCAGTTCGAGCCCCGCGTGCCCCACCCCGGACACCCCGGTGAACTCGAACGTCCCCCGGAACAACCCGGTCGCCCCGGCCTCCCCGACCTCCCCGAAGGGGACCCCGGCCACCGCGTCCGGCTCCTCGAACGCCGCCAGCCGCAGCGCACGGGCCCGCACCCCGTGCAGATACTGCCGCTCGTGCAGCACCCCGCCGGTGATCCCCTTGGGCTCGCCGAGCCGCGGCCCGTAATTGACCCGGCCCAGCGACTCCACCCACAGCTCGACCTCCGCGGGACCGGCCACCGGCTCGTCCAGCGTGTCGTCCGCCTCGCTCAGCACACCCGCCCGGACCCCGTCCACGTACACCACGGCCCGGTCCCGGAGCCCCGACACACCGAGGGCGTACGGCCGGCGCGGCCCCGGCACGTCCACCCGGTAACGCACCAGACCCCGGTCGACCCCCAGCTCCTCGAAGGTCGGCGCGACCCCCGAGGGCGCCGACTCCTCGTCGCCCAGCACCTCCAGCACCGCGTCCAGCGACGCCCGCCCCGTCAGCTCCGCCCGCACCGGCCCGGCCGGCCCGACGGGCACCGGCGGAAGCTCCGGAACCGGTCCCTCCGCGTACTCGGCGAGCACCTCGCGGAACCGCCAGAACTTCTCCGTGGGACGCCCGTACTCGTCGATCGGCGCGTCGTAGTCGTACGACGTCACCGTCGGCTCGAAATCCCGGTCCTGATACGGACCCGACCGGTTGGCCCCCGCCCACCCGGCGAAATTCGTCCCTCCGTGCGCCATGTAGATGTTCACCGAGGCCCCGCACTCCAGGACCTCCCGCAGCTCCCCGGCCGCCTGCTCCGGCCCCCGCACGATCGGCTCGGCGTCCCAGTGCTCGAACCAGCCGCACCAGAACTCCATGCACATCAGCGGCCCCTTCGGCTGGTGGCGGCGCAGCACCTCGAACGCCTTTTGCGCACCCGACCCGAAGTTCGCCGTGGCGAGCAGTCCCGGCACGGAACCACCCGTGAGCATGTGGTCCTCCGGCCCGTCGGAGGTGAACAGCGGAACGGTCACCCCGCGCTCCCGCAGCATCCCCACCACCCGCCGCAGATAGACCCGGTCGGTGCCGTAGCTCCCGTACTCGTTCTCCGCCTGAACCATGATCACCGGACCGCCGCGCCCGATCTGCCGCTGCACCACCTGCGGCAGCAGCGCCGAGAACCACCGCTCCACCGTCTCCAGGTACTCCGCGTCACGGGTCCGCACCCGGCGCCCGAACCGCCCCGTCACCCACACCGGCAGCCCGCCGTTCTCCCACTCGGCACAGATGTACGGACCCGGCCGGACGATCGCCCACAGCCCGGCCCGCTGCGCCGCGTCCAGGAACCGGCCCAGCGCCGCCACGTCCCGAAACTGCCCCGGCTGCGGCTCGTGCAGATTCCACGGCACGTACGTCTCGACACAGTTGAGACCCATGGCGCGCAGCATCGCCAGCCGGTGGTCCCACTGCGCCTCGTGCACCCGGAAGTAGTGCAGGGCCCCCGACAGCAGCCGTACGGGCTTCCCGTCGAGCCGGAAGTGGTCGTCCCCCACGGTGAAGTCAGCCATCGTGCTCGTAACTCTCCTGTGCGTGCGGTCCCCGGAACGCCGCCGCCACCGGGCCCGTACGACGGCACGCACCACGGAGCGGGCGAACCCGGGGGGAAGGATGCCACCCACTCTCGCCCCTGGCGCCCGACCGGTCCATGGACAAAGATCACTGCTGTTTGGACACAATTGTTCGAACACGGAGACCGGACCGGGGCGGCACCGCACCGGACCGGCACGACCGCGGGGGAGGAGGGAAAACCGATGTACCACACCTGGATGCGCTTCTTCACGCCCAGCCCGCTCCACCACCGGCTGGGACTCGTCTGCCTGGGCGTGGGGCTCCAGCACGGCGCGCTGCCCACCGTCGGCCCGCGCACCCTGGACCACCACGTGGCCGTCGTCATCAACTCCGGCACCGGCTGGTTCACCGGCCCCGACGGCCGCCGGATGCCCGTCGTCGGCCCCAGCCTGATCTGGCTCACCCCCGGCACCCCGCACCACTACGGCGCCGACCCCGGCACCGGCTGGGACGAGAGCTTCGTCGACTTCACCGGACCCGCCACCGCCACCTACACCGAACTCGGCTACATCGAGCCGGACCGCCCGCTCGTCCCGCTCGCCGACACGGCCGGCCCACGCGCCGCGGTGGGCCGGATGGTACGGGCCGCCCGGCGCGGCAACCCGCTGCTGGAGGTCGAGACCGGCGCCGCCGTCCACGAACTCCTCGTCGCCCTGCGCCGGGCCCGCGCCGACGTCAGCCCCGACGGCGACCCGGTCCTGCAGGCCCTCGCCCGCGACGCCTTCCAGCCGCTGTCCGTCGCCGAACACGCCGCCCGGCACGGCATGACCCCCGCCGAACTGCGCACGGCGGTCCGCCGGGGCGCCGGATGCAGCCCCAAGGACTACCTCCTCGGCATCCGGCTCGGCCGGGCCAAGGAACTCCTCGCCGCCACGGACCTGCCGGTCGCCGCCGTCGCCCGTCGCGTCGGATACGACGACCCGGCGTACTTCTCCCGTCTCTTCGCCCGTCGGGTCGGCACCGCCCCGGTCCGCTTCCGCGAACAGCAGGGCCGCAACGTCCCCGGCGGCTGGAGCGACCGGGTCCCCGGCCCGGAGAACCCTCCGACGATCATCACCCCCGGCCCGGCGGGCTGACCGTCCGGGCGACGGCGGGCGGCCTGCTCCCCGCCGTCCCCGAGGCCGTAAGCTCGCTGACCATGACCACGAGGGACATCGACGAGTCCGTGAGCGCGGAACTGAACCGGCTGCGCCAGAGCATCGACAACATCGACGCCGCTGTCGTCCACATGCTCGCCGAGCGCTTCAAGTGCACCCAGCAGGTCGGCCACCTCAAGGCCGCCCACCACCTGCCCCCGGCGGACCCGGCCCGCGAGAGCCGCCAGATCACCCGACTGAGACAACTGGCGGAGAGCGCGCACCTGGACCCGGCCTTCGCGGAGAAGCTGCTGAACTTCATCGTGGCGGAGGTCATCCGCCATCACGAGCGGATCGCGGAGGAGTCCGCGACGGAGGAGCGGGCCTGAGCCCGGGGACGCCCGGCACACGGGGCGGAACGCCACCCGCCGTCCGGTCCGACGCCGGACCCCGCGGCAGGACCCCGCCCCGCCGGGCCGACCGCCCGCGCACGGACCGCACCACCCCGGCGGTCACCAGCAGCCCGATCCCCGTGGCCAGGACGACGAGCCCGGCCGTGGCCGACTCATTGACGTGATCACCATTGCCCTCCGGAGCGGGCAGCCCGTCGGCCGCCCACTCCGGCAGGACCAGCAGCACCACCCCGACCAGGGCCGGCACCACCCACCCCGGGCTCTCGCGGCGCGCGGACCGGAGCGACACCAGCGCACCCGCGGTCGACAGCACCGCGCACCCCAGCGCCGGCAGCACCGTGCACATCCCCCACTCCGACAACAACGGCCGCCAGTACCACTCCGATTCGGGCCGCGGGCCGTCGAAGTAGTACAGGGTCCGGGGCTGCGGATCACCCAGGAAGTCCCGCAACGTCCCCGGCACCAGACCGCCCAGCAGCCCACCACCGAACACGAGCCCCGCGAACCGCCCCGCCCGGCTCCCGTCGGCCCGGCCGACCCGCAGCGCCAGCACCGCGCACCCACCCGCCAGCAGCCCCAGGAACACCCCCTTGACCGCCCCGTAACCGATCGGCGTCCAGACGTTCCAGGGGTAGTTCTCCAGCCGCGCGGCACGCCACATCCCCACGAGACACCACGCGACCGCCCCCGCCGCCACCCCCCACGGCACCACTCCCACCACCCGCCGACGCCCGCCCGCCCCCACCACCGCTCCGCCCACCGTCCGCCCCGATCGCCCGACCCGTCACACCCGTCCCAAGCCGGGACGCACCCCCACCCCCCACGGTTGCGGACCCCGCCACCGCCCACGGCACCCCGGCCGGGGTGCCGGTGCCCCCACGTACCCTCCGGACATGCCTGCCACCGAGAAGGAACACCCCGAGCACCGGCCCACCACCCACCCGTGGCGCGACCTGCTCCAGCGCTGGAGCGACGCATGGCTGGACCCGGTACGGCACGAGCAGGAGAGGGCCGAACCCTTCCCGGCCGGGATACGGGCGGCCCGGTGGCTGGGCACCACCGGAGCGACCCCGGAGGAACTCGCCGCCCTCGAACAGCGCCTGGGAGTCCGCCTCCCCCCGAGCTACCGGGAGTTCCTGGGCACCAGCGACGGATGGCTCGACACGACCGACGAGATCGCACAGCTCCTGTCCACCCGGGAGATCGGCTGGGTCAGGGACCTCGACCCGGAACTGATCGAGGGCTGGGACGGCGGCACGACGGCGGACGAGGTACCCGACGAGGAGTACTTTGTCTACGGCGACGAACAGGACTGCTGCGCCGTCCGGACCGAGTACCTGAGCCACATGCTCAAGATCAGCCACACCCCGGAAAGCGGCGACGTCTACCTGCTCAACCCGTGCGTCGTCACGCCCGACGGCGAATGGGAGGCCTGGTACCTCGCCCACTGGCTGCCGGGAGCCGTCCGCCACCGCTCCTTCTGGGACCTGATGAACGACGAGTACCGGAGTTTCCGGGGCGACCGGGACTGACCACCCGTACAACACGCTCCCCACCGGGCACGCCCCGCACAACACGCTCCCCATCGAACACCCCGCACAACACATCCCACCGGACACCCCGCACCGGAGCCGCCGCAGGGTTCCGGTCAGCCCTGGGAGAACCCCCCTGCGGCACGCCCACGACGTACGGCAGCATGGACGCATGTCCGTACTGACGCGCGACGAAGCGCAGACCCGAGCCCAGTTCCTCGACGTACACAAGTACACGATCGACCTCGATCTGACCGTGGGGGAGGAGACCTTCGACTCCCGCACGGTCATCCAGTTCACCGCCGCCGCGGCCGGAGACACCTTCGTCGAGCTCAAGCCGGCCACCCTGCGCTCGATCAGTCTCGACGGACAGCCCCTCGACCCCGCCGGCCTCGTCGAGAACCGCTTCCCGCTCACCGGGCTCACCGCAGGCGCCCACGAACTGCGCGTCGACGCGGTCATGAACTACTCCCGCACCGGTGAAGGCATGCACCGCTTCACCGACCCCACCGACGGCGAGACCTACGTCTACACCCAGCTCTTCATGGAGGACGTCCAGCGCGTCTTCGCCGCGTTCGACCAGCCCGACCTCAAGTCCGTCTTCGAACTCGCCGTCACCGCCCCCGAAGGCTGGAGCGTCCTCGGCAACGGCATCTCCGAGCACCGCGGGGACGGCCGCTGGACCCTGGCCGCCACCCCCCTGATCTCCACCTACCTCGTCGCCGTCGCCGCGGGCCCCTGGCACTCCGTGACCACCGAGCACGCCGGACTGCCCTTCGGCATCCACTGCCGCCGCTCCCTGGCCCCCCACCTCGACGCGGACGCCGACGAGATCCTCGACATCACCAAGGCCTGCTTCGACCGCTTCCACGAGAAGTTCGAGGAGCCCTACCCCTTCGACTCCTACGACCAGGCGTTCGTCCCGGAATTCAACGCCGGTGCCATGGAGAACCCCGGCCTCGTCACCTTCCGCGACGAGTTCATCTACCGCTCCGCCGTCACCGACACCGAACGCCAGACCCGCGGCATGGTCATCGCCCACGAGATGGCCCACATGTGGTTCGGCGACCTCGTCACCCTCGCCTGGTGGGACGACATCTGGCTCAACGAGTCCTTCGCCGAGTACATGGGCTACCAGATCCTCTCCGAGGCCACCTCCTTCACCGACACCTGGGTCGACTTCGGCGTCGCCCGCAAGGGCTGGGGATACGACGCCGACCAGCGCCCCTCCACCCACCCCGTCGCCCCCGACCCGGACGCCGTCCCCGACACCGCGTCCGCCCTGCTCAACTTCGACGGCATCTCCTACGCCAAGGGCGCCTCCGCCCTGCGCCAGCTCGTCGCCTGGCTCGGCGAGAAGGACTTCCTGGCCGGCATCAACACCCACTTCGCCCGCCACAAGTTCGCCAACGCCACCCTCGCCGACTTCATCGACAACCTCGCCTCGGCCACCGACCGCGACGTCCACACCTGGGCCGAGACCTGGCTGCGCACCACCGGGGTCGACACCCTCACCGCCCGCGTCCAGGAATCCGACGGCACCTGGACCCTCGCCGTCGACCGCGACGGCAGCCGCCCCCACCGCATCGCGGTCGGCGCCTACGACCACGACCCGGACACCCACAACCCCACCGGCATCACCCCCCTCGTCCTGCGCGAGCGGTTCGAGATCGACGTCCCCGCCGACGGCACCGCCGAAGCCCTGTCCGGCCGGCGCCCCGCACTCCTCGTCATCAACGACAAGGACCTCGGCTACGCCAAGATCCGCCTCGACAACCGCTCCTGGGACACCGTCCTCACCGGCCTGTCCGGCGTACCCGACCCGCTGACCCGCGCCGTCATCTGGAACGCCGCCCGCGACATGGTCCGCGACGGCGAACTCGCCCCCACCACCTACCTCGAGGCGGCCCGCACCCACCTGCCGCACGAGACCGACCTCGCCCTCGCCCAGGGCGTACTCGCCTTCGCCCACACCCACGTCGCCGACCACTACGTGGCCCCCGAGAAGCGCCCCGCCGCCCTCGCCGTCATCACCTCCCTGTGCCGCGACCTCATCCGCCGCACCGAGGACGGCCACAACCCCGGCCTGCGCCTCATCGCCGTACGCCACCTCATCGACGCCGCCACCCAGCCCGACACCATCCACGACTGGCTCACCAACGGCACCGTCCCCGGCGGCCCCGAACTCGACCCCGAACTCCGCTGGCGCATCCTCAACCGCCTCTCCGTCCTCGGCGCCGCCGACGAGGCCACCATCGCCGCCGAACTCGAACAGGACCCCAGCGCCACCGGACGGGAAGGCGCCGCCCGCTGCCGCGCCGCCTTCCCCACCCCCGAGGCCAAGGCCGCCGCCTGGCAGGCCATGTTCCACGACGACAGCCTCTCCAACTACCTCTTCACCGCCGTCGCCCAGGGCTTCTGGCAGCCCGAACAGGACGACCTGGTACGCGACTACGTCCCCCGCTTCTACCCCGAGGCCACCGCGCTCGCCGCCCGCCGGGGCCCCGCCATCGCGGAAGCCGCGGGACGCCACGCCTTCCCGGCACACGCCATCGGCACCGAGAACCTCCGACTCGGCGAGCAGGCCCTCGACGACGAAGCCCTCACCCCCGCCCTGCGCCGCAAGCTCGTCGACCAGATCGACGACCTGCGCCGGGCCCTCACCGTACGCACCACCCACTGACCCGACCGGCCCGGCCGACCCACGCGACGGCCGGGCCACGGGTCCTGCAAACCCGTACCGGGCCCACGGGCCCCACAACTTCACACCGGCCCCACCCGTGCCCGGCGTCCCTCGTACAAGGAGGCGCCGGGCACACCCATGTCCGACGAACCGATACCACCGCAACACCCGACAGCAGCGCCAAACCCCCGCCCCCATCCCTCTTTCGGGTTCAGATCACCGAACTCCCCGGCCGCGCGACGGAAAACCCGGACAGGCTGGCATGTCCACCCATGCCCAACCCCGCGCACCCGAAAGGGCCACCCCACCCATGCCCACCCCGCCCCTCGCCGGATCCACCGACGGCCCCGCCGCACTGCGCCCCCTCCTCGACACCGTCCTCACCGCACTCCACGACGGAAACCGCCGACGCGACGGCCCCCTCCCCGCCGGCGGGCCCGACGCCGTCACCTCCCGCACCCGCGCCGCCACCCACCCCGTCATCCCCGACCACGGCACCGGCCCCCACGACGCCCTGCGCACCCTCGTCACCGCACTCGCCGAAGGTGCCGCGGACCCCGCACACCCCCTCTGCACCGCCCACCTCCACACCCCACCCCTCGCCCTCGCCGCCGCGGCCGACCTCGCCGCCAGCGCCCTCAACCCCTCCATGGACTCCTGGGACCAGGCACCCGCCGCCTCCGCCCTCGAAGCCGACGTCACCGGTGCCCTCGCCGCCGAGGTCTACCCCCACCGCCCCACACCCGACGCCCTCATCACCACCGGCGGCACCGAGGCCAACCAGCTCGCCCTCCTCCTCGCCCGCGAACGCAACGGCCCCGTACAGACCGTCCACGCCGCCAACGCACACCACAGCATCACCCGCGCCGCCTGGCTCCTCGGCCTCCCCCGACCCGTCGTCATCCCCGCCCCCACCGGCGTCATGGACCTCACCGCCCTCGACGAGGCCCTCACCCGACTCCAGCCACCCCTCCTCGTCACCGCCACCGCGGGCACCACCGACACCGGCCGCATCGACCCCCTCGCCGACATCGCCGACCTCTGCGAACGCCACGGCGCCGAACTCCACATCGACGCCGCCTACGGCGGCCCCCTCCTCTTCAGCCCCACCCACCGCGGCAAGCTCCACGGCCTCGACTGCGCCCACAGCGTCACCCTCGACCTCCACAAGATCGGCTGGCAACCCGCACCCGCCGGCATCCTGGCCGTCCCCCACCGCCACCACCTCGACCCGCTCCACCACCACGCCCCCTACCTCAACGCCGACGACGACACCGAAGCCGGCCTCCCCGACCTCCTCGGCCGCTCCCTGCGCACCACCCGCCGTCCCGACGCACTCAAGATCGCCGTCACCCTCCGCGCCCTCGGCCGCACCGGACTCGCCGACCTCATCGACCGCACCCTCACCACCGCCCACCACCTCGCCGACCTCATCACCAAAACCCCCACCCTCGACCTCTACGACCGCCCCACCATCAGCACCGTCCTCTTCCGCCCCACCGACGCCGACGACCACACCGTCGCCACCATCCGCCGCACCCTCCTCACCCGCGGCCAGGCCGTACTGGGCCGCGCCCACACCGACAACCGGCTCTGGCTCAAGGCCACCCTCCTCAACCCCCACACCACCCCCGACGACCTCCGCACCCTCCTCGACCTCGTCGACCGGCTCACCCACGACCTCGCGGAAGGCAACACCCCCCGATGACCGACCTCCCCACCCCCGGCCCCGACCAGCCGCACGACCTCGCAGGCATCGGCATCGGCCCCTTCAACCTTTCCCTCGCCGCCCTCGCCCACGGCATCCCCACCACCCACCGCCCCCTCACCACCGCCTTCTACGAACAACGCCCCGCCTTCCACTGGCACCCCGGCCTCCTCATCGAAGGAGCCAGCCTCCAAGTCCCCTTCCTCGCCGACCTCGTCACCCTCGCCGACCCCACCAACCCCTGGACCTTCCTCAACTACCTCCGCAGCCGCGACCGGCTCTTCCCCTTCTACTTCGCCGAACGCTTCCACATCCAACGCGCCGAATACGACGCCTACTGCCGCTGGGTAACCCACCAACTCCCCGGACTCCACTTCAACCACCAGATCGACGCCATCCGCTGGAACGAGCAGCACCAACTCTTCGAAATCGACTTCACCCAACTCGACACCGACGGCGAAGCCCAGGCACTCGGCCGCACCCACGCCCGCAACATCGCCCTCGGCATCGGCACCGAACCCCACGTCCCCGAACCCCTCCGCCCCCTCGCCGAAGCCGAGAACATCCCCGTCATCCACTCCGCCGACTACCTCCACCACCGGAAGGAACTCCTCGACGCCGAACACATCACCGTCATCGGCTCCGGACAGTCCGGCGCCGAGATCTTCCTCGACCTCCTGCGCGCCCGCCCCCACGGCCACGAAAACCTCCACTGGCTCACCCGCACCCAGGCGTTCGCCCCCATGGAGTACTCAAAACTCGGCCTCGAACACTTCACCCCCGACTACACCCGCTACTTCCACGCCCTCCCCGAACCCGTACGCGACGAACTCGTCCCCCGGCAGTGGCAACTCCACAAAGGCATCGACACCGACACCATCACCGCCATCCACGACGAGCTCTACCACCGCACCCTCCACGGAGGCTGGCCCCACACCACCCTCACCCCCGGAGTCTCCGTACGCACCGCCGGGCGCATGACCAACACCCGCATCGAGCTCCACCTCGAACACACCCAGCAGAACACCCGCACCCGCCTCACCACCGACGCCGTCGTCCTCGCCACCGGCTACCGCGAACGCCCACTCGGCCGCATCCTCGCCGGCCTCGAACCCCATCTGCGCCGCGACGCCTCCGAACGCCCCCGCATCGACGACCGCTTCCGCCTCGTCCTCGACCCCACCGTCACCGGCCACGTCTACGTACAGAACGCCGAACGCCACACCCACGGCGTCGGCGCACCCGACCTCGGACTCGCCGCCTGGCGCAGCGCCACCATCCTCAACGACCTCACCGGCACCAACCCCTACCCCCTCCCCGAACGCACCGCCTTCACCACCTTCGGCCTCACCCCCCGGACCTCCCGCATCCCCACCCAGGACCCC
Source organism: Streptomyces sp. NPDC006435 (assembly GCF_040612315.1). Taxonomy (NCBI): domain Bacteria; kingdom Bacillati; phylum Actinomycetota; class Actinomycetes; order Kitasatosporales; family Streptomycetaceae; genus Streptomyces; species Streptomyces sp. NPDC006435. Next base: position 95,247 of record NZ_JBEXPY010000030.1, on the reverse strand, counting down.
GACCTCACCCCCCTCACCCACGGCAACTGACCCCCGCGCACGCAGAAGGCGGCCGTCCCCTCCGACAGGAGAGAACGGCCGCCCACCACGGAACCGTCCGGAACACCGGACTACTCGGAACGCCGGAACGCTCAGAACACCGGCGTGCCCTCACGCGTCAGGCGCCAGTCCACCGAAGCGAACTGCGAACCGTCCACCGAACCCTTCGCCTGCACCCAGGCAATGATCGTGTTCCGGATCTCCTCCGAATTCGCCCACAACTGCTTGGCACCCGCCACATGCGGGAAGTTCCCACCGCCACTGGCCCGGTAATTGTTCACCGCCAGCACGAACTGCGCCGCCGGGTCGACCGGCTTCCCCTCGAACGCCAGATTCACGATCCGCGAACCATTCGGCTTCGCGATGTCGATCTCGTACGTCAGGCCCGACACCGCGTCGTAGTTGTAATCCGGAGTGTTGTCCGCGTTCGTCAGCTTCGCCGTGTCCACCGGCGCACCCGCCGGCGTCTGCACGTAATACCGCGCCGAGAACTCCAGGTAATCCCGCAGCTGCGCACCCGTCAGCAACCGCGCCTCAAGCGTGTTCTCGAACGGATACAGACCCGCCGCGTCCTTGATCGTCACATCGCCGGCCGGAATCTGCGCCGTGCGCGAGAAGCACGACGCCTGCGAGAGCACCGGAAGCGCCGCGTACTCACCACCCGCCAACGCCGCCTTCACCGTCTCCGCCTGGACGACATTGATCAGATCGATGATCGGCTCGTCCTTCCAGGCCGCCTCCGCCGTCGTCATCGCCGCCGTCGACGTACCGATCACCTGGTTGACGTACGCCACGACCTTCTCGTGCTCGTCCGCCAGCAGCCCCGTGATCTTCGGGTCCTCCTCCACCGTGTTGGAGTTCAGCACCCGCGAGCCCGCCTTCTCCACCACCCAGCGGCCCTTCTCCCACACCAGGTCGAAGTCGAACAGCGTCAGCCGCTGCCCCCACTTCAACGGCTCGGAGAGCACCACCTTCTTGCCCGTCTGCTTGTTCTCCACGAAGTACTCGGGAATCTCCTGGTGCGCATGCCCCACCAGAATCGCGTCGATACCCGGCACCTGCTCGGCCACCAGACCCGCCGCGTTCTCCACGTACGGCAACTGGTCACCGTACGACGACGTACCGCTGCTCCCCGAATGCGCCGACACGATCACCACGTCCGCGCCCATGGAACGAAGCCGCGGCACGAACTTCGCTGCCTGCTCCTCCAGCCCCGGGAACACCATCTTCCCGCTCACGTTCGCCTTGTCCCAGATCGCGATACCCGGATTGGTCAGACCCAGGATCGCGACCTTCACGTCCCGGCCGTGCGGAGTGCGCATCCGCTTGATGACATACGGCGCGAACGCCGGCCGCAACGACTTCGCATCCAGCGCGTTCGCACCCAGCAGCGGGAAATCACACTGCTCCTCGAACTTCCGCAGCACCGGAATGCCGTAATTGAACTCGTGGTTCCCCAGCGCCGCCGCGTCATAACCGATCGCGTTCATCGCCTGCGCCATCGGGTGCACCGGACCGCGCCGCGCCGTGATCGGGTCGACCTTGGCGTAGTAGTACGACAGCTGGGTGCCCTGGATCGTGTCACCCGCGTCGATCAGCAGCGTGTTGCGACGCCCCTTCTCCCGGCGCACCTGGTCCACCAACGTCGAGATCTTCGCCAGACCCACGTCGTTGTGCGCCTTGTCGTCGAACTCCTTGTCCGTGAAGTAGTCCCAGTTGAAGACGTTCCCGTGCAGGTCCGTCGTCCCCATCACGGTGAACGAGTACCGCTTCGGCGGACGCCCGTGGCCGTGACCATGCCCATGAGCGGCGGCGGGCGCCGCGGAACCCCCCGCGATCGCCACACCCGCACCGGCGGCCGCCGATGTGCCCAGGAACGTCCTACGGTTCAGCGGCATCTCTTCTCCCACATCTCAGTTCTCACGCGAAGCTCGGTACCCGTACGGCCCGACTCCCGCCCGACGCGGGACAGACCGTACACAACGCGCGTAGATAATGACCCAGGAGCCATACCCGGCAACACCCCTCCCGGGTTTCGATCTGGTGACCAACCACTGTCACACCCGGGTGCGACAGTGGACCCATGACCGACACACCCCTGTCCTACGGCACCCCCGAGCACCCCCGCGTCGCCGTCCGAGGCGAAGCCCGTCTCGAATTCGACCCCGAGATCGCCCGCGTCGGCATCACGGTCAGCGCCCGCGGCAAGGACCGCCGCAACGCACTCGAGGACCTCACCCGCCGCAACGACCGCGTCCTGGAACTCGCACGCTCCTACGGACAAGCCATGGAAAAACTCGAAACCGGCGCATTCTCCATCACGCCCGAACTCGACCAACAGGGCCGCAACGAGAAAATCCGCGCATATCACGGCCGCGTCCACATCGTCGCGGTCCTCAACGACTTCACCACCCTCGGCGAATTCACCACCCGCATCGCCGACCTCGAAATGACCCACATCAACGGCCCCTGGTGGAGCCTGCGCCCCGACTCGCCCGCCCACGCCGAGGCCCGCCGCCGGGCCGTCCGCGAAGCCGTCCAGCGCGCCCGCGAATACGCCGGCGCACTCGACACCCACCTCACCGCCCTCGTCGAACTCGCCGACATCGGCGCGGAGAACGCCCCCACGGCCCTGCCCGCACCCCCCGGCGGCGCACGCGCGGCCTACGGCGGGGCAGCCTCCCAGCCCGCCGCCCTCAACCTCGAACCACAACGCCAGACCGTCTGTGCACGAGTGAACGCCCGTTTCATCATGGCGCCCCCGAAGCTCTAAAGGGAATGCTCATCCGAGCGCCCCGCCGCACAATTCAACAGTCGTCAATAACCCTTCATCCAAAGGTTGTTGAGCGGACACGGCGAGCGAAATAACTACCCGTAGGTAAGGCTTAGGGTCGAAGCATGCGCCGAGCAAAAATCGTTTGCACCCTGGGCCCCGCCACCGACACCTACGACCGGCTCAAAGCACTGGTCGAAGCCGGAATGGACATCGCCCGCCTCAACCTCAGCCACGGCACCTACGCCGAACACGAAGAGCGGTACCACCACGTACGCAAGGCCGCCGACGAAGCGGGACGAAGCGTCGGAGTCCTCGCCGACCTCCAGGGCCCGAAGATCCGCCTCGGCCGCTTCCACGAAGGCCCCGTGCTCCTCGAACGCGGCGACACCTTCACCATCACCGTCGAACCCATGGAGGGCGACCGCCACGGCTGCGGCACCACCTACGACGGCCTCGCCGCCGACGTCACCCCCGGCGAACGCATCCTCGTCGACGACGGCCGGGTCACCCTCGAAGTCACCGAGGTGGACGGCCCCCGCGTCCGCACCACCGTCATCGAGGGCGGCATGGTCTCCGACCACAAGGGCCTCAACCTCCCCGGCGTCGCCGTCTCCGTCCCCGCGCTCTCCGAGAAGGACGTCGAGGACCTCCGCTGGGCCCTGCGCACCGGCGCCGACGTCATCGCCCTCTCCTTCGTCCGCAGCGGACGCGACATCGAGGACGTCCACCGCATCATGGACGAGGAGGGCCGCCGCCTCCCCGTCATCGCCAAGATCGAGAAGCCCCAGGCCGTCGAGAACATCGACGGCATCGTCGCCGCCTTCGACGGCATCATGGTCGCCCGCGGCGACCTCGGCGTCGAAATGCCCCTGGAGCAAGTGCCCATCGTCCAGAAGCGCGCCATCAAACTCGCCAGGCGCAACGCCAAGCCGGTTATCGTCGCGACCCAGATGCTCGACTCGATGATCGACAACTCCCGCCCCACCCGCGCCGAGGCCTCCGACGTCGCCAACGCGGTCATCGACGGCACCGACGCGGTGATGCTCTCCGGCGAGACCAGCGTGGGCAAGTACCCCGTCGAGACGGTACGCACGATGGCCCGCATCGTGGAGGCGGCCGAGGAGGACATCCTCGCCAAGGGCCTCCCGCCCCTGACCGAGCGCAGCAAGCCCCGCACCCAGGGCGGCGCGGTCGCCCGCGCGGCGGCCGAGATGGGCGACTTCCTGGGCGCGAAGTTCCTGGTCGCCTTCACCCAGAGCGGCGACACCGTCCGGCGTCTGTCCCGCTACCGCTCGCCCATCCCGCTCCTGGCCTTCACCCCGGACCCGGCCACCCGCTCCCAGCTGAACCTGACCTGGGGCGTCGAGACCTTCCTCGGCCCGCAGGTGGACTCGACGGACGCGATGGTGGCCCAGGTCGACGAGGAGCTGCTGAAGATCGGCCGCTGCGAGAAGGGCGACATCGTGGTCATCACGGCCGGCTCTCCGCCGGGCGTCCCGGGCTCGACGAACCTGGTGCGGGTGCACCACATCGGCGAGGACGACAGCCCGAAGTAGGCGGTCGTCAGTACTTCGGCCCGACATGGGCGTCCATCGACGCGACGGGCGCCCGTCGGGCGACGGAGGTGTTCCGTGCGTCGGTCCGCTTCCACTCCACGCCCACGCGGTCCGGCGTGCGGTCGTGCTTCTCGCCGGGGCCGTCGCCCGGATGGGACGCGGTGAACAGGCGCGCACGGCGGGGTTTTCAGCACCGCACGACATCCCGTCCGGCATTCGGACAACCCGGAGGCAGGGCAAGTCGGCATTCACGCGTTCACGTGAAGCTCGGCCATTCTTCTGCGGCCTTGAAAATGAAGGAAAAGTACCCCGAGTCGGACTCGAACCGACACTGTATGGGTTTTGAATCCATTGTCTCTAACCAATTGGACTACCGGGGCTCGCTGAATCGTAGGTTTCCCCCGACCCGCTGCCCGACCACCTTACCGCAGCTGGGTAGGCTCTTGGCAGCAGTACCCCTGCCTTGATCAAGGAGCCCCGTGACCACGCCCGAGTCGCCCCAGCCCGCCGCCGACGACGACAAGTCGCACGTTCCGCCGCTGACGACCCGTGTCGTCATCGCCGAGGACGAGGCGCTCATCCGCCTCGACCTCAAGGAGATGCTGGAGGAAGAGGGCTACGCGGTCGTCGGCGAGGCCGGGGACGGGCAGCAGGCCGTCGAGCTGGCCCGGGAGCACCGGCCGGATCTGGTGATCCTCGACGTGAAGATGCCGGTCCTCGACGGGATCTCCGCCGCGGAGAAGATCGCCGAGGAGTCCATCGCGCCCGTTCTGATGCTCACCGCTTTCTCGCAGCGCGATCTCGTCGAGCGGGCCAGGGACGCCGGGGCGATGGCGTATCTGGTGAAGCCGTTCAGCAAGAGCGACGTGGTGCCGGCCATCGAGATGGCGGTGTCGCGGTTCGCGGAGCTGAAGGCGCTGGAGAGCGAGGTCGCGGACCTCGCGCAGCGGCTGGAGACGCGGAAGCTGGTGGACCGGGCGAAGAGCATCCTGCAGACGGACTACGGGCTGTCGGAGCCGGCCGCGTTCCGGTGGATCCAGAAGACGTCGATGGACCGGCGGCTGTCGATGCAGCAGCTGGCCGAGGCGTTGATCGCGGATGCCGAGGAGAAGAAGCGGGCGGCGGAGTAGCCGGTCCGTACGGACACATGGTCGAGGCCCGCACCCCGGTCGACCGGGGTGCGGGCCTCGACCATGTGCGTGGGAGGGGGCTCAGTCCTCGCCGAGGTAGGCCTTGCGGACGGACTCGTCGTGGAGGAGGTCCGCTCCGGTGCCGGAGAGGACGATCTTGCCGACCTCCATGACGTGGCCCTGATCGGCGAGGGAGAGCGCCGCCTGGGCGTTCTGCTCGACGAGCAGGATGGTGGTGCCCTGGGCCTTGAGCTCGACGATGGTCGCCATGATCTTCTGCATCATGATCGGCGAGAGGCCCATGGAGGGCTCGTCGAGCATCAGGAGTTTGGGCTGGCACATGAGGGCCCTGCCCATGGCGAGCATCTGCTGCTCGCCGCCCGAGAGGGTTCCGGCGGCCTGCTTGCGGCGTTCCCCGAGGATGGGGAAGAGGTCGTAGGCGCGCTGGATGTCCTTCTCGATGCCCGCCTTGTCGCTGCGGAGATACGCGCCGAGCTGGAGGTTCTCGGCGATCGTCAGCCGGGGGAAGATGTGGCGTCCCTCGGGGGAGTGGGCGAGGCCCAGGGAGACGACCTTGTGGGCGGGGACGTTGGCGAGCGGTTTGCCGTCGAAGACGATGCGGCCGCCGACCGGCTTGAGGAGGCCGGAGAGGGTGCGCAGTGTGGTGGTCTTGCCGGCGCCGTTGGTGCCGATGAGCGTGACGACCTGGCCGGCTTCGACGGTGAAGGAGATGCCCTTGACGGCTTCGATCTTGCCGTAGGCGACGCGGAGGTCCTCGACCTCCAGAAGTGCGGTCATCGGGTGTCCTCCTCCTCGGTGCTGGTGGTGGCTGTTCTGATGGCGTCCGCCTCGGCGGCCTCGACCTCGGCGGCCTCCTCGGCGCCGGGGGCGCCTTCGAAGGGGGTGCCGAGATAGGCGGCGACGACGCGGTCGTCGCTCTGGACCTCGCCGGCGGTGCCCTCGACGAGCTTCTCGCCCTGGACGAGGCAGGCGACGCGGTCGCAGAGGTTGAAGATGAACCGCATGTCGTGCTCGATGACGAGGACGGCGATGCCCTGGTCCCGGATGGCGAAGATGAGCTCTTCGGTGACGCGGGTTTCCTGGGGGTTCATGCCGGCGGTGGGCTCGTCGAGGAGGAGGAGCCCGGGGTCGCTGGCGAGTGCGCGGGCGATTTCCAGCTTGCGCTGGTCCCCGTAGGGGAGGTTGCGCGCGAGGTGGTCCGCCTTGTTCGCCAGGCCGATGAACTCCAGGAGTTCCATGGCGCGTTCGCGGCTGGCGTTCTCGGCCTTGGTGAATCCGGGGAGCCGGAGGAGGGCGGACCAGAGACCTTCCTTGGTCCTGGTGTGGCGTCCGACGAGGACGTTCTCCAGGACGGTCATGTTGGCGAAGAGCCGGATGTTCTGGAAGGTACGGGCGATGCCTGCCTGGGTGACGAGGTGGGGCTTGGGCGGCAGGACGGTGCCCTTGTAGCTGACCTTGCCCTCGGTGGGGACGTACAGGCCGGTGAGGCAGTTGAAGAAGGTGGTCTTGCCGGCCCCGTTGGGGCCGATGAGGCCGACGATCTCGCCCGCGTTGACGGTGAGGTCGACGCCGCGGACGGCGGTGAGGCCGCCGAAGCGCATGGTGACCCCGCTGGCGTCCAGGACGGTGGTGGCGGTCTTCGTGGTGGTCATGGTGGTCACGCCCCCGCCTTGGCGATGCCGGCGCCGGTTTCCTCGGACTGCCGTGGTTCGGGTACGTCGGGCTGGTCGTTCTCGTGGAACTCGAGCTGCTTCCTGCGGTCGGCGACCAGTCCTTCGGGGCGCATGCGCATCAGGAGGATGAGTGCGACGCCGAAGAGGAAGAGCTGGTAGTCCTGCATGAACTGCAGCTTGGCCGGGATGAGGTAGAGCAGTGCCGCGCCGACGAGGGGTCCGCTGAGGGTTCCCATGCCGCCGAGGATGACGGCGGCGAGGAGGAAGGCGGAGTTGGGCGGTACGGAGCCGGCGAACTGGTACTGCTCGGGCGTCACGGTGTAGTTGACGTGCGCCTGGACGGTTCCGGCGAGTCCGGCGAGGGTGGCGCCGAGGGCGAAGGCGACCAGCTTGAGCCGGAAGGCGTTGATGCCCATGGCGGTGGCCGCGGTCTCGTCCTCGCGGATGGCGACCCAGGCCCGGCCGATGCGGGATTCCCCGGAGCGGCGGAAGACGAGGACGACGACGGCGGTGAACAGGAGCATCAGCAGGTAGTAGTTGGCGGACCTGCCGAGGGTGAAGCCGAGGACGTCGTGCTTGATCCCGAAGTCGAACCCGAAGAAGTTGAGGTCGGGGATGCTGGGGATGCCCTGGGAGCCGTTGGTGAGGTCGGGGCCGCTGTTGCCGTTGAGGTTGTTCACGGTGAGGCGGAAGATCTCACCGAAGCCGAGGGTGACGATGGCGAGGTAGTCGCCGCGCAGCCGTAGCGTCGGTGCGCCGATGAGGACACCGAAGACGAGCGATGCCGCGGCTCCGGTGAGCACGGCGGCCCAGAAGGGGAACTCGACGCCGATGGCCGACATGGTGGAGCCGGAGACCAGGGCGGCGGCGTAGGCGCCGACGCCGAGGAAGGCCACGTAGCCGAGGTCGAGGAGGCCGGCGAGGCCGACGACGACGTTCAGGCCGAGGGCGACGGTGCCGAAGATGAGGATGTTGGCGCCGATGAGCGCGTATTCCTCTTTCTGCTGGGTGAAGGGGAAGCAGACGGCTGCGACGAGGGCCGCGGCGAGGGTGATGTTGCGGTGCTTCGTGGTCAGCGCGGTGAGGCGGGAGATGAGTCCGGCCCGGTGGAGCGCGGTGAAGGCGAAGCCGACGGTGATGAGGAAGCCGATGAAGAGTTCGGTGTACTCGGTGTCGATGCCGTAGGTGAAGACATGGAGGCCGATGCCGAACGCGGCGACGATGATGAGGATCTCGGCCCAGGAGGGCAGGGCCTTGGCGCGGGGGGCCGCGGGTGCGGCGAGGCCGTTGCGGAAGCGCTGCCAGGCGTTGGCCGAGGGGCCGGTGAGCGGCTGGTCGTCGGGGAGGCCGAGGGCGGCGACGGCGGCGATGAGCGAGCCGATGCCGCTGACCCAGGCCCCGGGTTCCAGGTTGACGATGCCACCGAGGTCGTAGGAGATGGCGCCGATGGTGTAGCCGGTGGTGCCGAAGGTGCCCAGTGCCAGGAGGCGGACGGGGCTGTTGGTGCCGCCGGGGGTGAGCCAGCGCAGCCCTCGGATGCCGTAGCCGGACAGGGCGAGGAGCAGGGTGAGTGCGGCGCTGGTGAGGGTGAGGACCTGGAGGCCGCCGGGGTAGCCGGTGACGGTGAGGTCGCCGGGGAATTCGGAGGTCCAGGTCCAGGCGAGGAAGGTGCCGACGAGTGCGACGGCGGCGCCCGCGAGGGTGCCGATGCGGGCCGCGGCGGCGGGGATCGGCAGGAAGGAGGTGGTGGGGTTGGTGGTCATCGGTATCACGCCCGATCCGCGACGCGTTCGCCGAGCAGACCCTGGGGGCGCAGCAGCAGGACGACGATGAGGAGGACGAAGGCCCACACGTCCTTCCAGGCGCCGCCGCCGAAGAGGTCCATGCCGGGGACGTTGCTCATGTAGCCGGTGGCGAGGGATTCGGCGATGCCGAGTACGACGCCGCCGAGCATGGCTCCGTAGATGTTGCCGATGCCGCCGAGCACCGCTGCGGTGAAGGCCTTGAGGCCCATGATGAAGCCCATTTTGAAGCCGATCTGGCCGTTCTTGAGCCCGTAGGCGACGGCGGCGACGGCGGCGAACGCGGCACCGATGGCGAAGGCCATGACGATGATGCGGTCGGTGTTGATGCCCATGAGCTTGGCGGTGTCGGGGTCCTGGCTGGTGGCCTGCATGCCGCGGCCGGTGCGCGTCTTGGAGACGAAGAGGCCGAGGGCGAGCATGCAGATGGGTGCCGTGATGAGGACGAAGAGGTCACCGCGCTGGATGTGGGCGCCGAAGATGTCGATCGCTTCGCCCTTGAACTGGGGGAAGGAACGGTCCTTCTTGGCGTCGGGGTACCACTTCCAGATGGCCTGCTGGAGTGCGAGGGAGAGTCCGATCGCGGTGATCAGCGGGGCCAGTCGTGGGGCGGTGCGCAGGGGCCGGTAGGCGAAGCGTTCGGCGGCTGCGCTGACGGCGACGGAGCATATGACGCCGCCGATGATCATGAGGGGGATGATCGCGAGGAGGGAGACGCCGGCCGGCATCCAGAGGTACACGGTGAGAGCTCCGAAGCCTCCGATCATGAAGATCTCGCCGTGGGCGAAGTTGATGAGCTGGATGATTCCGTAGACCATCGTGTAGCCGATCGCGATGAGTCCGTACATCGCGCCGAGGATGAGTCCATTGGCCAGCTGTTGCGGCAGTTCGTTCACCGCAGGGCCTCCGTGGAGTGGTTCGGATATGGCACCGCGCGGGAGCGCTGGTAGCGCTCCCGCGCGGTCTGGGTCAGGCTTGGGGGCCGGGAGGGCCGGTGGGGGTCAGGGCTTGTAGACCTCGCTGAGCTTGGAGGTCCACTTGCCGCCGTCGACCTGGTAGGCGGTCATCATGGTGTTGGTGGTGTCGCCGTACTCGTCGAAGGAGACGGGGCCGGTGACGCCCTCGAACTTGACCTTGGCCATGGCCTCGAGGACCTTGACGCGGCCCTCGTCCCCGCTGGGGAGCTTGCCGTCGTTCTCGGCGACGGCGATCTTGACGGCCTCGATGATCGCCCAGGTGGCGTCGTAGGTGCCGCCGCCGTACGCCTCGTAGGCGTCCTTGTACCCGGCGGTCTTGTAGTCCGCGATGAACTTCTTGGCGGAGTCGAGCTCCTCGACGGGCTTGCCGACGGAGGTGGCGATGTCGCCCTGGGCCTTCTTGTTGAGCTTGATGAAGTCGGCGCTGTACATGCCGTCACCGCCCATGAGGGGGATCTGGACACTGTCCTTGAGCTGCTGGCTCAGGGGGGCGCCGGCGGGGTACTCGCCGCCGTAGTAGACGGCCTTGGCGCCGGACTTCTTGACCTGGGTGACGACGGCGTTGAAGTCGCGGTCGTCGGGGTTGACGTGGTCGGAGCCGACGATCTTGCCGCCGAGGGCGGTGAAGGTGTTCTTGAAGGAGGCGGCGAGACCGGCGCCGTAGGGCTTCTGGTCGTCGATGAGGTAGACCTGCTTGACCTTCGCGTTGTTGTAGAGGTACTTCGCGGCGAAGGCGCCCTGGATCTGGTCCGTGGTGGCGGTGCGGAAGTAGGTCTTGAAGGGGCGCTTCTTGTCGCCGGTCTTCCAGTTCTCGCCCTGGGTCAGCTCGGTGCCGGTGTTGGCGGGGGAGACCTGGGTGAGGTTGGCGTCGTTGAGCGGCTTCTGCATCGACTGGGAGACGCCGGAGTTCAGGGGGCCGACGACGCCGACGACGGACTCGTCGTCGATGAACTTCTGGGCGTTCTGCTGGCCGACGGAGGGCTGCGCCTGGTCGTCGAGCGGCTTGACCTCGAACTTGATGCCGGGGACGGTCTTTTCCTTGTTGGCCGTCTTGACGGCGAGGTCGGCGGAGTTCTTGATGCCGAGGCCGAGGGCGGACAGGTCACCGGTGATCGGCGCGTCGACGCCGATGACGACGGTCTGGGTGTCGCCTCCGCCGCCTCCGCCGTTGTTGCTGTCGTCGCGCGACCCGCAGGCGGTGAGGGTCAGTGCTCCGGTGGTGAGCACTGTGGTGAGTATGAGCAAAGAACGGTGTCGCACGAAAGGTCCTTTCCCTGGCGCGGCCTCCTCTGCTGAGGTGCCGTGTCGTTCGCCGGGCCGTACTGGGTTGGTACAGGGCCGTGCTGCAGACGCGCCCGGCGGCGCGGTGACTGGCGGTGACTCTAGGCGCAGGTGAGGGGGTCCGGGATGGGTCCGCCGCAGGATGTGACTGTCTTGTTATGCCCTTGAGGAAGGCTTGAGGTGGCTGTGCGGACATGTACGGCTTTTTACCGGATGGAAAAGTGACCGCATTCTGAGAACGCGCAGCTCTGCTAAGGGGCTTGAGCCGATCTTGCTGCTGTCGCGTTTCGGGGGCCGGGTGGGGCGCGTGAGGGCGCGGCGAAGTGCCCGGCGGCTGCGGGGTCCGGTCCGGGATGCCGCGCGGGGGGTGGTCACGGACCGGCCGATGGTTACACAGTGTTACGGCGGGAGGTGTTGTGGTCGACGCGGCGTCGCGTGCGTGAAGTGTGTGGGGTGCCGAGTTGGCCACACAACAGATGCTGTGGTCAAGGGAGTTGGCTTACTCGGTTCCCAACTCCACCGGATGTGCGGGTGGTTGTGGGTGGATATGGCACTGCCCGGGCGGATGGTGATCCGGCCGGGCAGTGGGGGTCCGTGGGTGTCGGTGCGTGTTCCGGCCCGTCAGGCGGCTTCGGGGCGCGGGGCGTCGCGGAGCATGCAGGTGAGGCGCGCGGTGCAGACCCTCTTGTCCTGTTCGTCCGTGATGACGATCTCGTAGGTGGCGGTGGAGCGGCCGCGGTGCACGGGAGTGGCCACCCCCGTGACGAGGCCGCTGCGCACCCCGCGGTGGTGGGTGCAGTTCAGATCGACACCCACAGCGAGCTTGGTGACGCCGCCGTGGAGCATGGAACCGACGGAGCCGAGGGTCTCGGCGAGGACGGCGGAGGCGCCGCCGTGCAGCAGTCCGTAGGGCTGGGTGTTGCCCTCGACGGGCATGGTGCCCACGACGCGGTCCGCGGAGGCCTCGACGATCGTGACGCCCATCCGTTCGCCGAGGTGTCCGGCGGAGAAGAGGGCGGGCAGGTCCACGCCGAGTGCGGCGTACTCGTCGATGATCTCCTGGGGGAACGTGGGAGTGGTGTGCTCGCCCATGGGCCGGCTCCGATCGTCTGCGGTGGTTCACGGCGTCAGTGCTGTGTACATCGTTCTTACCAGACGGCTGAGCGGACGCTTAGACGGTGTTCGGGGTGTGCGGTCCCGGCCCGCTCGGTCCCCCGGCCGCGACCGGGGCCGGGCCGGGCGGGTCCGGGCGGAGCATTCGTGTCGTACCTCCGTGGTACTCATGTGCCATGAGCCAGTTCCGCGACTTCAATCTCAAGCTTCTTGTCATCGAGGAGCTCATGTACGGCCCCGAGCCGCTCCTCCCGGTCTTCGACCTGGCCGAGCGACTGGCCGAGCGGGGGATCACCGATCCCGCGTCCCACGTCCTGGGGAACGGCCTCCACGCGGAGGTGCTGCCGGAGCCCCGGGCCCACTTCGAGGCCCTGGAGATCCCCGCCGAGCTGCTCGCCCGCGTCGAGGAGCTGTGCTTCGACGCCGGGGCGGAGGTCTTCCGGCACTGCGCACCCGCCTGGGACGGCGAGGACGACCTGTTCGACGTCCGCTCGCTCGACGACCTCGCCCTGCTGCCCAACCTGCGGGAGGTCACCTTCGTGGAGGACGGCGTCCTGGCGGCGCCGGACGCGGCGGAGGTCTTCGCCGCGCGCGGCATCGACACCGACTACTGAGCCCCGGTCCCGTTCCCTGTCTGCTGACCGCCGCCCCGGCCGGAGCCCTCGAAGGCCCCGGCCGGGGCGGTTCGGGTACCGGGCGGCTCAGACCCTGGTGTTCTCGAAGCGGACGACGACGGACTTGCTGGCCGGGGTGTTGCTGGTGTCGGCGGTGGAGTCGAGGGGGACCAGCACATTGGTCTCGGGGTAGTAGGCGGCGGCGCAGCCCCGGGCGGTCGGGTAGTGGACGACGCGGAAGCCGGGGGCGCGGCGCTCCACGCCGTCCTTCCACTCGCTCACGAGGTCGGTGTACGCGCCGTCGGCGAGGCCGAGGGCGCGGGCGTCCTCCGGGTTGACCAGGACGACGCGGCGGCCGTCCTTGATGCCGCGGTAGCGGTCGTCGAGACCGTAGATCGTGGTGTTGTACTGGTCGTGCGAGCGCAGCGTCTGCAACAGCAGCCTGCCCTGCGGGAGTTCGGGGTACTCGACGGGGGCGGCGGTGAAGTTGGCCCGGCCGGTCGCGGTGGGGAAGCGGCGTTCGTCGCGCGGGGGGTGCGGGAGGGTGAAGCCCCCGGGGCGGGCGACGCGGGCGTTGAAGTCCTCGAAGCCGGGGACGACGCGGGAGATGCGGTCGCGGATCGTCGCGTAGTCCTTCTCGAACTCCTCCCAGGGCGTGGCCGATCCCGGGCCGAGGACGGCGCGGGCGAGCCGGGCGACGATGGCGGGTTCGGAGAGGAGGTGCGGGCTCGCGGGGGTGAGGTTGCCGCGCGAGGCGTGGACCATGCTCATGGAGTCCTCGACGGTGACGAACTGCTTGCCGCTCGCCTGGACGTCCTTGTCGGTGCGCCCCAGCGTGGGCAGGATCAGCGCGCGGGTGCCGGTCACGGCGTGCGAGCGGTTCAACTTGGTGGAGACGTGGACGGTGAGGCGGGCGCGGCGCATCGCGGCCTCGGTGACGTCCGTGTCGGGGGTGGCCGCGACGAAGTTGCCGCCCATGGCGATGAAGACCTTGGCGTCGCCGTCGCGCAGGGCCCGGATGGCGCGGACGACGTCGTAGCCGTGGTGGCGCGGCGAGGTGATCCCGAATTCCTTGTCGAGGGCGTCGAGGAAGGCGGGAGAGGGGCGCTCGAAGATGCCCATGGTGCGGTCGCCCTGCACGTTGGAGTGGCCCCGGACGGGGCAGACCCCGGCGCCCGGCCGCCCTATGCTGCCGCGCAGCAGGAGGAGGTTGACCACCTCGCGGATGGTCGGCACGGAGTGCTTGTGCTGGGTCAGGCCCATGGCCCAGCAGACGATGGTGCGCTTCGAGGCGAGGACCATGGCCAGGGCCTTCTCGATGCTCTCGCGGTCGAGGCCGGTGGCGGTGAGGGTCTCGGCCCAGTCGGCCTCTCGGGCGGCGGCCGCGAACTCCTCGAAGCCGTGGGTGTGTTCCCGCACGAAGGTCTCGTCGACGGCGCCCTCGGTCTGCAGGATCATCTTGTTGAGGAGGCGGAAGAGCGCCTGGTCGCCACCGATGCGGATCTGCAGGAAGAGGTCGTTGAGCGCGGTGCCCCGGATCATGCCGAGGGGGGTCTGCGGGTTCTTGAAGCGCTCCAGGCCGGCCTCGGGGAGCGGGTTGACCGAGATGATCCTCGCTCCGGCGGCCTTGGCCTTCTCCAGGGCGGAGAGCATCCGGGGGTGGTTGGTGCCGGGGTTCTGCCCGGCGACGATGATCAGGTCGGCCCGGTGGAGGTCCTCCAGGGTAACGCTGCCCTTGCCGATGCCGATGGTCTCCGTCAGTGCCGAGCCGGAGGACTCGTGGCACATGTTGGAGCAGTCGGGGAGGTTGTTGGTGCCGAATTCGCGGGCGAACAGCTGGAGCAGGAACGCGGCCTCGTTGCTCGTGCGGCCCGAGGTGTAGAAGAGGGCCTCGTCGGGGGAGCCGAGCGCGCGCAGCTCCTCGGCGATGATCTCGAAGGCGCGCTCCCAGCCGATCGCCTCGTACCGCTCGGCGCCCTCGGGGAGGTACATCGGCTGGGTGATCCGTCCCTGCTGGCCCAGCCAGTAGCCGCTGCGCGTGGCGAGGTCGGCGACGGGGTGCGCGGCGAAGAAGTCGGGGGTGACCCGGCGCAGCGTCGCCTCCTCGGCGACGGCCTTGGCGCCGTTCTCGCAGAATTCCGCCGTGTGCCGCTTGTCGCCCTCGGGCCAGGCGCAGCCGGGGCAGTCGAAGCCGTTCTTCTGGTTGACCTTGAGGAGGGTCCGCGCGGTGCGCACCACCCCCATCTGCTGCTGGGCCACGAGCAGGCTGTGGGCGACGGCGGGCAGACCGGCGGCGGCGTGCTGCGCCTCGCCGACCCGCGGCGCGTCCTGGACCGGGTCACCTGTGGGCGGCTTGGTGGCCATTGCGTGCTCCCCTTCGAGCCGACTGCGAACCTGCGCGCACCGTACGCGTCGGTGCCGTGCGTGCTCCTCCTACGATCCTGTCACGCGGCACCGACAGGGGGGCGGGGAGCGGTGTCCGGTCGGGAATGTCAGTGGTCCGTGGCAGGATCGGGGGCGTGGCTGAGACGGCATCGAAGAAGACGGCAGACAACCGACCGCGCCTGCTCCTGATGGACGGGCACTCCCTGGCGTACCGGGCGTTCTTTGCGCTGCCGGCGGAGAATTTCACGACGGGGTCGGGGCAGCCGACGAACGCGGTGTACGGCTTCGCGTCGATGCTCGCGAACACCCTGCGTGACGAGGCGCCGACGCATCTCGCGGTGGCGTTCGACGTCTCCCGCAAGACCTGGCGCTCGGAGGAGTTCCCCGAGTACAAGGCGAACCGTTCGAAGACCCCGGACGAGTTCAAGGGGCAGGTCGAGCTGATCGGCGAGCTGCTGGACGCGATGCGCGTCGACCGGTTCGCGGTGGACGGCTTCGAGGCGGACGACGTCATCGCCACGCTGGCCACGCAGGCGGAGGCGGCCGGTTTCGAGGTGCTGATCGTCACCGGGGACCGGGACTCGTTCCAGCTGATCACGGACCACGTCACGGTGCTGTACCCGACCAAGGGCGTCTCGGAGCTGACCCGTTTCACCCCGGCGAAGGTCGAGGAGAAGTACGGGCTCACGCCGCGGCAGTACCCGGACTTCGCGGCGCTGCGCGGTGACCCGTCGGACAACCTCCCGGGCATTCCCGGGGTGGGGGAGAAGACCGCCGCGAAGTGGATCAACCAGTTCGGTTCGTTCGACGAGCTGGTGGAGCGGGCCGAGGAGGTCAAGGGCAAGGCGGGCCAGAACTTCCGGGACCACCTGGACGCGGTGCGGCTGAACCGCCGGCTCACGGAGATGGTCCGTGACGTGGAGCTGCCGAAGACCCCGCAGGACCTGGAGCGCGCGCCGTACGACCGCACGGCGGTGACGGGCGTGCTGGACGTCCTGGAGATCCGCAACCCGAGCCTGCGCGAGCGGCTGCTGGCCGTCGACCCGGGCGCGGCCGAGGACGAGGCCCCGGCGCCCGCCGCGGGCGTCGAGCTGGACGGTGCGGTGCTGGGCGCGGGTGAGCTGGCGCCCTGGCTGGCCGAGCACGGCGACCGGCCGCTCGGTGTCGCGACGGTCGACACCTGGGCCCTGGGCAGTGGCGCGGTCACCGAGATCGCGCTCGCCGCGGCGGACGGTGCGGCGGCGTGGTTCGACCCGGCCGAGATCGACGGGGCCGACGAGCAGGCGTTCGCCGCGTGGATCGCCGACGCGGACCGGCCCAAGGTGATGCACAACGCGAAGAGCGCGATGCGGGTCTTCCCGGAGCACGGCTGGCGGGTCGACGGCGTCACGATGGACACGGCGCTGGCCGCCTACCTGGTCAAGCCGGGCCGTCGTTCCTTCGCGCTGGACGCGCTGGCGGTGGAGTACCTGGGCCGTGAGCTGGCGCCCGCCGCGGCGTCCGAGGGGCAGCTGGCCTTCGGCGCGGAGGACCAGGCGGAGGCCGAGGCGCTGATGGCGCAGGCCCGCGCGGTCCTGGACCTGGGCGAGGCGTTCACCGCACGGCTGGCCGAGGTCGGCGCGGACGGGCTGCTGCACGACATGGAGCTGCCGACGTCCGCCCTGCTGGCCCGGATGGAGCGGTACGGCATCGCCGCCGACCGGCCCCATCTGGAGGGGATGGAGCAGCAGTTCGCCGGTGCGGTGCAGCAGGCGGTGAAGGAGGCGCACGCCGCGGTCGGCCGCGAGTTCAACCTCGGTTCGCCCAAGCAGCTCCAGGAGGTCCTCTTCGGCGAGCTGGGCCTGCCGAAGACGAAGAAGACCAAGACCGGGTACACGACGGACGCCGACGCCCTGGCCTGGCTCGCCGGGCAGACGGAGCACGAGCTGCCGGTGATCATGCTGCGCCACCGCGAGCAGGCCAAGCTGCGGGTCACGGTCGAGGGCCTGGTCAAGACGGTCGCGACGGACGGCCGCATCCACACCACGTTCAACCAGACGGTGGCGGCCACGGGCCGGCTCTCCTCCACCGATCCCAATCTGCAGAACATCCCCGTCCGTACGGACGAGGGCCGGGCCATCCGCCGGGGCTTCGTCGTCGGCGAGGGCTTCGAGACGCTGATGACGGCCGACTACAGCCAGATCGAGCTGCGGGTGATGGCCCACCTGTCCGAGGACGAGGGCCTGATCGAGGCGTTCACCTCCGGCGAGGACCTGCACACCACGGTCGCCTCCCAGGTCTTCGGCGTCGACAAGTCGGCCGTCGACCCGGAGATGCGCCGCAAGATCAAGGCCATGAGCTACGGGCTGGCGTACGGGCTCTCCGCGTTCGGCCTCTCCCAGCAGCTGAACATCGAGGCGGGCGAGGCGCGCGGCCTGATGGACACCTACTTCGAGCGGTTCGGCGGGGTGCGCGACTACCTGCACCGGGTGGTGGAGGAGGCCAGGGCCACCGGCTACACGGAGACGGTCTTCGGCCGTCGCCGCTACCTCCCCGACCTCAACAGCGACAACCGTCAGCGCCGTGAGATGGCCGAGCGGATGGCGCTCAACGCACCGATCCAGGGCACGGCCGCGGACATCGTCAAGGTCGCCATGCTCCAGGTCGACCGGGCGCTGACCGAGGCGGAGCTGAGGTCGCGGATGCTGCTCCAGGTCCATGACGAAATCGTCCTGGAGGTCGCCGGGGGCGAGCGCGACCGGGTGGAGGAGATCCTCCGCCACGAGATGTCCACGGCGGTGCAGCTGCGCGCCCCGCTGGACGTCTCGGTGGGTGTCGGCACGGACTGGGAGTCCGCGGCGCACTGACGGCCCGACCGTGCCGGACGGCCCGGAGCCCGCACGGGCCCCGGGCCGTCCGGCGGTTCAGGGCCCCGCGGACCCGAGGGGCCGTCCGCGTACCGGAGGGGCGTCCCGCGCCACCGGGGCCGTCCCGGGTCCTTTTCAGGGGCGGGCGGGGGCCCGGTCGTCCGTCCGGTGGCCGGAGGGCGCGGCCGGGCGGGGGCGGCACAGCCGCATCCACGCCCCGTACAGCACCAGGCCGACGGCCAGTCCCGCCCCGGCCCCGAAGCAGATGGTCGGGATGATGTCCAGCGGGGTGTCGACGTGCCCGAAGTACGCGTACCAGCGCATGCACCGGTGGACGACGCCGCCCAGTACGCAGACGCCCAGCAGCACTCCCGCCGCCCACCGCTCGCGACGGCCCAGCACCGGCACGGACGGCGGGACGGGCCGCGCCCCGGCCGCGCGCAGCCCCGACACGGCGAACCGGGCGAGCAGCACCAGCGCCACGGCCGAACTGCCGTACTGCACCAGCTGGAACACCGGATGGCCGGCCACGCTCCCGGACAGCACCGGTACCAGGCGCACCCCCCACCGGTCGTGATGGGTGAAGGCGTCCCAGACGACATGGGTGGCCGCCCCGGCGGCCGCCGACAGCGCGAACCACCAGCAGTCCCGGGGGCGCCACGGCCCGTGCCGCCCCCTCAGAAACGTGTGCACCCGCCCCTGCCGGGCCGTGGGCAGCAGCGCCACCAGCGGTTCGCGCAGCAGCAGCCACAGCGCGACCACGGCCGCGGTGATCAGCACGTCGACCGTGAGCACGCCCCACACCGAGTGGGTGACCTGCCCGAACTCCATGGCATGGGGAACCGCGGTGTCCGCGTAGTACGTCATGTCGGGTGCGAACGAGCCCGCCACGAGGGCGGACGCGAGGAGCGGGCCGCGCGCCGTCCCGTTCCGTCGCAGCACCGGCAGCACGGCGGCGGCATGACTGAGTGTGAAGGGCATGGCGGCAAGTATGCGTGAACGGTGAAGACCGTTTGCCTGCGCGCGGCCGCGGTGGCCGCCGTCGTACGGCCGTCGCTGTCATCTGTGGGCTCACTGCCGTACAACTTGCCGTCCGGAACGTGAAAAACAGGTAAGAACCGGTCGGCACTCGGTGTTCCGGCGGTACGAGTTGCCGTAGGGTCGCCTGAGTCCTGCCGCTGGGGGCGCGGACAGTCGTCGAAGGGGAGGGGCCAGAGGTATGGCAGCGCAGTTCGGTCGTCGGCTTCGCAAGGGAGCGACCACGACAGCCGTGGCCGCCGTCGTGGTGGCGGCGCTCTCCGCCTCGGGGGCCCCCGGTTCGCCACTGGTCTCCGGCAGCGGCGACCAGCAGGCCGCCGGAACGACCCCTTCGCCCGACGAGAGCGCGGCCACCGGCAATTCGCCGTACTACACGGAACTGCCCCCGCTGAACACGCCCGACAAGCCGGGGACCGGCACCCGACTGCCCGTCGTCGGTGGTTCGGAGGCCGGCATACCGGCCTCGATCCTGGCCGCGTACAAGAAGGCCGAGCAGGAGATCTCCGCGAGCGACGCCGCCTGCCGGCTGCCGTGGCAGCTGCTCGCCGCGATCGGCAAGGTCGAGTCCGGCCAGGCGCGCGGCGGCCGGGTCGACGCGAACGGCACCACGTTCTCGCCGATCCTCGGCCCGGTCCTCGACGGCCGGGGCTTCGCCATGATCAAGGACACCGACAACGGTGCGTACGACGGGGACAGCACCCACGACCGCGCCGTCGGTCCGATGCAGTTCATCCCGTCCACCTGGGCGAACTGGGGCCAGGACGGCAACGACGACGGCCGCAAGGACCCCAACAACATCTACGACGCGGCGCTCGCCGCCGGGCGCTACCTCTGCGCAGGCTCCCGCGACCTGTCCCTCGCCGGGGACCTCGACCGGGCGGTCCTGAGCTACAACCACTCCAACGCCTACCTCCGTACGGTGCGTTCCTGGTTCGACTACTACCGGCGCGGCACCCACGAGATCCCCGACGGCACCGGCGCCCTGCCGCCCGACCTCGGCGGCGGCACGACCCCGGACCGGACGGGCCCCGGCCCCTCGCCGTCCGGCTCCGCCAAGCCGAAGCCCGGGAACACGCCGAAGCCGGACCCGAAGCCGGGCGACGGCACGACCAGCCCCAAGCCCGACCCCAAGCCGTCCGAGACCCTCGCGGCCGTGAAGAACGCCGGTACCGGCCCGCTGGCCGCCACCGCGGGCGAGGCCTTCGCCGAGCGGATCAAGGTGCGGGCCGAGAACGGCAGCGGCGGCCCGCTCGCCAAGGTCTCCGTGACCTTCACGATCACCGGTGACACGGACGCCGCGTTCGCCGACGGGAAGAAGTCGGCCACCCTCACCACCGGGACCGACGGCACCGTCACCGCCCCGGTGCTGCGGGCGGGCGAGAAGACCGGCACGTTCAAGGTGCGGGCCGCCGCCACCGGCCGCTCGGTGCCCCCCGTCACCTACGGGGCGACCGTCACCGCCCGCCGGGCCGACGCGGTCGCCAGGACCGACGACAAGGCGCTGACCGCGGCGCCCGGGGCCGAGTTCGCCGACGCCGTCGAGGTCAAGGCGACCTACAAGGGCAAGGTCGCGGCCGGGGTCGCCGTCACCGCCACCATGATCACCGACGCCGAGAAGCCGGCCGAGAACGACAAGGGCCCGTACTTCAAGGGCGAGGACGACAAGGCCGTCCGCACCCTGACGGGCCTGCGTACCGGTGCCGACGGCACCCTGAAGCTCCCGAAGATCTACGCCGACGGCACGGCGGGCACGTACAAGCTGCGGCTCACCACCGAGGGCGGGGCCACCGTCGTCATCGAGCTGAAGATCGAGGCGTCCGAGCCCTCCGGGACGCCGGACCCCTCCGGGACCCCGGAGCCCTCCACGAGCCCGAAGCCCTCCACGAGCCCCGAGCCCTCCGGGTCCTCCGCCGCCTGACCGGCCGGCCGGTCGCACACCCCGACAGCCCCTTCGCCACCGCGGCGGAGGGGCTGTTCCACGTGTTCTCATCTCGCGCCCGGATTGCTACGGTGCCCCAACCCTGACGGCCCATCAGATCGATGCTCTCCGGGAGGACCGGCATGCGTGCCCTCGTCGCCGCCGCCATCGGGCTGGCCGCAGCCCTCGCGCTCGTCTTCACCGTCGCCGCGATCGGCGCCCCGCCCGGGGAGACCTCGCCCGAACCCCTGCTGACCACCGTGCCGGGCCCCAAGAAGTAGCCACCGGAAGAAGCAACAGAAGCTGAGGGAGGGCACCACCATGCGCCGCCGAGCCAGCCTCGTACTCCTGGCCTTCGCCGTCTTCTTCGCCGCCATGTCGCCGCTGCTGCGCTGGTACGCCTTCCCGAGGCTGGCGAAGATCCCACCCAGCCAGTACCAGGAGGCGGTGCTGGAGGCGAAGCCCGCCACCCTCCTCGACTACAACGACGGCATGAAGGTGAAGACGGTCCCCCGGGTCACCATCGTGCAGACCCTCAAGGGCAACGTGGAGGAGTCCGAGCGGATCGAGCGCACCGCCGGCCGCGACGTCGTCGTCTGGGACGCCCTCAGCTTCGTGGCCGGGCCGGACGGCAAGATGGTCTCCCAGATCCCCGAGCGGTACATCTTCGACGCGCACAGCCAGGCCCCCGTCCACGCCACCGGCGAATCCGTCGACGGCGACCCGGTCAGGCGCGAGGGCATCGAGTTCAAGTGGCCCTTCCTCGCCGAGAAGCGCGACTACGAGTACTTCGACGCGCAGACCCGCACCAGCTCGCCCATCCACTACCGGGGCACCCGCACCTTCCACGGCATGGAGGTCTACTACTTCGAGCAGACCATCCCGTGGACCAAGGTCCCGATGCCGAAGAAGATGCCGATCGCGATCACCCCGGAACAGATGGCGAAGACCGGCCTGACCCGCTGGTACACCACCAAGCGGATGTTCTGGGTGGACCCGGTCACCGGAGCGCCCGTCAACGGCGAGGAGATCCACAAGGAGGAACTGCGCAACGCCAAGTCGCTGGGGCTGTCCGAGGAGACCGTCACCGTGTTCGCCGGACACGTGAAGATGCGCCCGGACTACGTCGACTCGACCGTGGCCCTGGTCAAGTCCCAGCGGCTGCTGGTCCTGCTGCTCACCTCGTACCTGCCCGTGGGCTTCCTGGTCCTCGGTGCCGCGCTGTTCGCGCTCGCCCTGTGGCTGGAGGCCCGCTCCCGGCGTTCGGACGGACGGGGCCCGGACGGGACGCCGGACCCCGCCCCTACCCCTGCCCCTGCTCCCGCTTGAGCCGTGACGTCGTGAACCGGGTCGCCGCCATCGTCGTCGGGTCCTCCGGCCACGGATGCCTCGGGTACCGGCCCCGCAGCTCCGCCCGCACCGCCCGGTAGCCGTCCCGCCAGAACGAGGCCAGGTCCGCGGTGACCGCGGCGGGGCGCCCGGCCGGGGACAGCAGGTGGACCAGCACCGGCACCCCGGCCAGCCTCGGGCTCTCCTGCAGACCGAACATCTCCTGGAGCTTCACCGCGAGCACCGGTTGCGCCCCGCCGTACTCCACCCGCACGCGCGAACCGCTAGGCACCTCGATCCGCTCCGGCGCCAGCTCGTCCAGCCGGGCCGCCTCGCCCGTCGCCCACGGCAGCAACCGCCGCAGCGCCTGCCCCATGTCGATCCGGCCCAGATCGGCGCGGCGCCGGGCCCGTGACAGCTCGGGCTCCAGCCACTGCTCCGGACGGTCCAGCAACGCCTCGTCCGACACGTCCGGCCAGGGCGTGCCCAGCTCCCGGTGGAGAAAGGCCAGCCGCTCCCGCAACTGATCCGACTCCCGCGTCCGGCGCAGCAGCCCGAGCCCCTCCCGCCGCAGCCCCTCGACCAGCGCCCCGCGCACCGCCTCCGGCGCCGGTTCCCGCAGCGGGCGCACCGACAGCTCGACGGCGCCCAGCCGCTCCACCCGGCGGGCCACCACGTCGCCGTCGCCCCAGCGGACCTCCTCGCCCGCGAACCGCAGGTGCCCGGCGGCCGTCCGCGCCGTGTCCTCGTCGACGACGGCGGCGAGCCGCACCCGTGCGGACGCCGCATGCGCGGGCCGGTCGGCGACCGCGACCGCCAGCCAGGACGCGCCGCGCAGCCCCGACCCGTCCCGCGGCTCGGCCCCCGTCCCCGACACCATCAGGAACGCCCCCTCGCCGCGGGCCCGCGCCACCCGCTCCGGGAACGCCAGCGCCGCCACCAGGCCCACGGCCGCGTCGTCCGGTCCCGAGCCCCCGCCCGCGTCCGCGACGAAGGAGGACAGCCGCCGGACCTCCTGCCGCCAGCGCGCCGCGTAGCCGTCCCCGCCCCGCCGCGCGGTGCGCAGCGCGGCGGCCAGGTCGTCGCCGTACTCCCGCGGCGGCTCCTCGCCGAGCAGTGCCACCACCTCGGCCGCCCGCCGCCCGCCGACCTCCGCGGCGCCGTCCAGCAGCGCCCGCGCCAGCCGCGGGTGCAGGCCGAGCCGGGACATCCGCACGCCCCGGTCGGTCACCCGCCCGTCCGGGCCCACCGCGCCGATCGCCGTCAGCACCTCGCGCGCAGCGCCCATCGCGCCCGCGGGCGGCGGGTCGAGCAGCGCCAGCCCCGATGCGTCCGGATCGCCCCAGCACGCCGCCTGCAGCGCGAACGCCGCCAGGTCCGCGACCTCGATCTCCGGGGACGGGAACCGGGCGAGCCGCCCGTTCTCCGCCTGCGCCCAGCACCGGTACACCGTCCCGGGGGCCTCCCGCCCGGCCCGGCCCGCCCGCTGCCGGCCCGCCGCCCGCGAGGCCCGTACCGTCGTCAGCGCGCCCAGCCCCCGGGCGTGATCGGTGCGCGGCTCCCGGGCCAGCCCCGAGTCGACCACCACCCGCACCCCGGGCACCGTCAGGGACGACTCCGCCACGGAGGTCGCCAGCACCACCCGCCGGCCCTCCGACGACCCGGCCAGCACCGCTTCCTGCACCGCCGCCGGGGCCCGCCCGTGCACCTGGAGCACCTCGGCGTCCACGTCCGCCAGCAGGCCCGCCACACGCCCGATCTCGCCGACACCGGGCAGGAAGCACAGCACGTCGCCGTCTTGTTCGGCCAGCGCCCGGCGCACCGTCGCGGCGACGTGCGCCAGCAACGCCGGATCGACCCTCATCCCGTGCGGCGGGCGCACCGGTGCCGCGGGCGGCGCCCAGACCACCTCCACCGGATGCGACACGCCCGACGCCTCGACCACCGGTGCGCCGCCCAGCAGCCGGGCCCAGCCCTGCGCGTCCGTCGTCGCGGACGCCGCGACCAGCCGCAGGTCGGGGCGGAGCGCCTCGCGCACGTCGAGCAGGAACGCGGCGACGGTGTCCGCATCCAGGTGCCGCTCGTGGCACTCGTCGATGATCACCGCGTCGACCCCGGCCAGTTCCTGGTCGCGCTGGAGCCGCTGGAGCAGCACCCCGGTGGTGACCACCTCGACCACCGTGCCGGGGCCCACCAGCCGCTCCCCGCGGACCGTGAAGCCGACCCGCCCGCCGGCCCGCTCCCCGAGGAGCCACGCCATCCGCCGCGCCGCCGCCCGCGCCGCGATCCGCCGCGGCTCGGCGACCACCACCCGGCGCACCGGGCCGTCACCGGTCAGACCGGCCAGGACCAGCGGTACGAGGGTCGTCTTGCCGGTGCCGGGCGGTGCGCACAGCACCGCGACACCGCGGTCGTCGAGCGCCCGCTCCAGGGCGGGCACGGCGGTGCGCACGGGCAGCTGGTCCAGGGCGTCGGTACGGATCACGCCCCCAGTCTCGTACGGGCCGCCCCGCCCGCCGCACCCCGGGACCCGCCGGGCCCCCGGGACCCGCAGGGCCCCGGACCCGCCGGGCCCACGGACCCCGGTCCGCGCGGGGCGTCCGGTCCCGTGCTCAGTCCCGTACGCAGACGAAGATCGCCGTGCCGGGGATCAGGTTGCCGCGCAGCGGGGACCAGCCGCCCCACTCCTGGGTGTTCCAGGCGGGCCACTCCGGCTCGACGAGGTCGACCAGCCGGAAGCCGCCGGCCACCACGTCGCGCACCCGGTCGCCGAGCGTGCGGTGGTGCTCGACGTAGACCGCTTCGCCCCGCTCGTCCTGCTCGACGTAGGGGGTGCGGTCGAAGTAGGAGGCCGCGACCGAGAGCCCCTCGGGCCCCGGCTCGTCCGGGAACGCCCAGCGGACCGGATGCGTCACCGAGAAGACCCAGCGGCCGCCGGGGCGCAGCACGCGGCGCACCTCGCGGAACACCCGCACGGGGTCGGCGACGAACGGCACCGCGCCGTAGGCGGAGCACGCCAGGTCGAACGAGCCGTCGCGGAACGGCAGCGCCCCGGCGTCCGCCTCCACCAGCGGGACCCCGCCGCCGATCCGCAGTGCGTGCTGGAGCTGCCGGTGCGAGAGGTCCAGGGCCACCGGACGGGCGCCCTTGGCGGCGAGCCAGCGCGAGCACTGTGCGGCGCCCGCGCCGATCTCCAGGACGTCCAGGCCGTTCAGTGACGCTGCGGGGCCGAGCAGGCCGGCCTCGGCCTCGTCGAG
Organism: Streptomyces sp. NPDC006435; assembly: GCF_040612315.1. Lineage (NCBI taxonomy): Bacteria > Bacillati > Actinomycetota > Actinomycetes > Kitasatosporales > Streptomycetaceae > Streptomyces > Streptomyces sp. NPDC006435. The sequence continues at coordinate 69,492 of NZ_JBEXPY010000030.1, read as the reverse complement.
CCCCTCCGGGCCCCAGACGAACCGGTCGTCGCCCAGGAAGGCGCCGTGGTCGTTCTGGTACTCGTCGGCGTTCCGGTCCCACCAGCCGCGACTGGCCCGGCTGCTCTCGGTCTCCGACGCCTCGCGACGGGTCGCTTCGGGTTCGGCCGCGTAGATCTCTTGGCTCATCGTGTCCGTCGTTGTAGTTTGCCTTCACCCCGCCGCACGCGGTACGTACTCGGGGGTATCCGTGAGTGCGGTTCCGCGCCCCCGGAGCGTCTCCCGGTGCCGAGACGGCCCCGGGGAACACGAGTTGTGCCGGATATGGGCCGTTGCGCCCCCGGTGTGCGCCTTCGCGCATTGACCGTGCCCGGCTGCCCCCGTATGCTACAAGTTGCGCTGCGAGCCTGTGCGCCTCAGACCTAGCAGGCCGCGCTCGCATCTGCTGTATGTCCCCTCGGTTCACGAGGCGCCTCCCGCCCAGCGGGTCCGGCGCTTCCCGAGCTGTCCGGCTTCTGCAGAGGTGATAAGGGCTCCCGGCGTAGCAGTACCTACGACTCACTGTCCGTACCGGAGCCCTTTCCCACATGACGAGCAGCACCGAGACCACCGCCACCACCCCGCAGGTAGCGGTCAACGACATCGGTAACGAGGAAGCCTTCCTCGCCGCGATCGACGAGACGATCAAGTACTTCAACGACGGCGACATCGTCGACGGCGTCATCGTGAAGGTCGACCGGGACGAGGTCCTGCTCGACATCGGTTACAAGACCGAAGGCGTCATCCCCTCCCGCGAGCTCTCGATCAAGCACGACGTCGACCCGAACGAGGTCGTCAAGGTCGGCGACGAGATCGAGGCCCTGGTTCTCCAGAAGGAGGACAAGGAAGGCCGCCTCATCCTGTCCAAGAAGCGCGCTCAGTACGAGCGTGCCTGGGGCACGATCGAGAAGATCAAGGAAGAGGACGGCATCGTCACCGGTACCGTCATCGAGGTCGTCAAGGGTGGTCTCATCCTCGACATCGGCCTCCGTGGCTTCCTGCCGGCCTCCCTCGTCGAGATGCGCCGCGTCCGCGACCTCCAGCCCTACGTGGGCAAGGAGCTCGAGGCCAAGATCATCGAGCTGGACAAGAACCGCAACAACGTGGTCCTGTCCCGCCGTGCCTGGCTGGAGCAGACCCAGAGCGAGGTCCGCCAGACGTTCCTCACGACCCTGCAGAAGGGCCAGGTCCGCTCCGGCGTCGTCTCCTCGATCGTCAACTTCGGTGCGTTCGTGGACCTCGGCGGCGTCGACGGTCTCGTGCACGTCTCCGAGCTGTCCTGGAAGCACATCGACCACCCCTCCGAGGTCGTCGAGGTCGGCCAGGAGGTCACGGTCGAGGTCCTCGACGTCGACATGGACCGCGAGCGCGTCTCCCTGTCGCTCAAGGCGACGCAGGAAGACCCGTGGCAGCAGTTCGCCCGCACGCACCAGATCGGGCAGGTCGTTCCCGGTAAGGTCACCAAGCTCGTTCCGTTCGGTGCGTTCGTGCGCGTCGACGAGGGCATCGAGGGTCTGGTCCACATCTCCGAGCTGGCCGAGCGCCACGTGGAGATCCCGGAGCAGGTCGTCCAGGTCAACGACGAGATCTTCGTCAAGGTCATCGACATCGACCTCGAGCGCCGTCGCATCAGCCTCTCGCTGAAGCAGGCCAACGAGTCCTTCGGTGCCGACCCGGCCTCGGTCGAGTTCGACCCGACCCTGTACGGCATGGCCGCGTCCTACGACGACCAGGGCAACTACATCTACCCCGAGGGCTTCGACCCCGAGACCAACGACTGGCTCGAGGGCTACGAGGCTCAGCGCGAGGCGTGGGAGACGCAGTACGCCGAGGCGCAGCAGCGCTTCGAGCAGCACCAGGCCCAGGTCATCAAGTCCCGCGAGGCCGACGAGGCCGCTGCTGCTGAGGGTGCTGCCGCCCCGGCCGGTGGCGCCCCGGCTGCCTCCGGCGGCAGCGGTGGCGGCTCGTACTCCTCGGAGTCCGCGGACAACTCCGGCGCCCTGGCGTCGGACGAGGCCCTGGCTGCCCTGCGCGAGAAGCTGGCGGGCGGCCAGAGCTGACGCTCCGGTCCTCCGGTCGGTGACCGATCGCAGTAGCTGAAAGTGAGGCCCGCTCCCTCCGGGGAGCGGGCCTCACTCATGTCCGCGGCCGTCTCGCGCGGGCCGTCACGGCGTGACGGGAATGTTGGTCAGTCCCTTGCCGCCGGTCACCGTGTTGCTGCCGTGGACCGTGGTCGGGCAGCTCTGGCCGTGGTTGGTGATGTTGAACGCGAGCTGCTTGTCGCCCGTGGCGCCGGTCAGGTCCGAGACGTTGTCGCGGAAGACGGTGCCGCAGCCCCAGCCGCTCTGCTGGGTGTGGGTCTCGTAGCCGTTGTTGGTGGTGCGGGAGCCCCGGTTGCCCTCGACCAGGACGCCGTTGCCCTTCACGTCGACCCAGGAGTCGTCGTAGTTGGCGCCGGTCAGTCCGCTGCCGTCGAAGGTGTTGCCGATGATCCGCGCCCCGGTGGTGCCTTCCTTGATGTCGATGTTCTCGCCGCCCACGCCCGGTCCGATGGTGTTGTCCAGGATCTGCACCCGGTCGCTGCGGTCGGAGAGGTCGCCGGCCGTGCCGACGTAGACGCCCTCGCCCATGCCCCGGCCGTCGTGCCCGGTGTCGTGGATCCGTGAGTTGCGGAGGATTCCGTCGCTGCTGGACCTGCGGAAGTGGACGCCCTCCATGTCCAGGTCGTGGACGGTCACCGAATCGATGACGACCCGATTGGCGGCGTCGGCCATGATGCCCTTCTGGCCGCCGGTGACGGTGATGCCCTCGACGGTCCAGTAGGAGGCGCCGTCGAGATGCAGTCCGTAGCCGCCGCCCGCTTTCAGCACCGCCGCGGACGAACCGGTGAGGGTGATCCGGGCGGCGGCGGTGCCGGGGACGGTCGCCTTGAAGTTGCCGGTGTACGTGCCGTCGGCGAGCCGGATCGTGTCGCCCGGGGTCGCGGCGGCGAGGGCGGACTTGAGCTGGGCGGCGGTGCTCACGTCGACGATTCCGGCCGCTGCGGGGGTGGTGGCGAGGGCGGGGCCGCCGGTGGCGAGCGCGGTGACCAGCAGGGCGGGGAGCAGCGTGCGGGTGCGCATGGGGGTGCCTTCCCGTCGAAGGAGTTCGAGGTTCTCGTACATGAATGCGGGGCGAGTCTCTGAACTTGCTGCCCAGAGACGGTAGGGACGGGGCCTGGCCGTGTCAATGTCTGGACCAATGTTCGGGTACGTGTACGGGCGCCTGCGCGGGGTGCGAGCGGGAGCATGGCTCCGTGGCAGCGGTGCGGCCCCGGCGCGTGCGGTTCCGATCCGTGCGGTTCGGGTGCGGAGGGCGGCGGCGGTGCGGTTCCGGCGCGGAGGACGGGGCCGGGCATCTGCTTCCGGGGGGATCCGGACGCTTGAATTCCGCACGAGTCCGGGCATGAACGGCCGGTCGAACGGGCACCGTTCGGGAATGCCCGTGCCCTGCCGGACGTTCTTGTGCAGGAATACGAGGAGGAGCGGTAACGGTGTCTGACCCGCAGAGTTTGTACGAATGGGAGCCGAAGGGCCTGGCCGTCGTCGACATGGCGCTCGCCCAGGAGTCGGCCGGCCTGGTCATGCTCTACCACTTCGACGGATACATCGACGCGGGTGAGACCGGCGAGCAGATCGTGGACGGTCTGCTCGAAACGCTGCCGCACCAGGTCGTCGCCCGCTTCGACCACGACCGGCTCATCGACTACCGCGCGCGGCGCCCGCTGCTGACCTTCCGGCGCGACCGCTGGACCGCCTACGAGACCCCGACCCTGGCCGTCCGGGTCGTCCAGGACGCCACCGGGGCGCCGTTCCTGCTGCTGTCCGGGCCCGAGCCGGACGTGGAGTGGGAGCGCTTCGCCTCCGCCGTCGAGCAGATCGTGGAGCGCCTCGGCGTCCGCCTCGCGGTGAATTTCCACGGCATCCCGATGGGCGTCCCGCACACCCGCCCCGTCGGCATCACCCCGCACGGCAACCGCACGGACCTCATGCCCGGCCACCGCAGCCCGTTCGACGAGGCGCAGGTGCCCGGCTCCGCGGAGGCCCTGGTGGAGTACCGGCTGATGGAGTCCGGGCACGACGTCCTCGGCGTCGCCGCCCACGTACCGCACTACGTCGCCCGCTCCGCCTACCCGGACGCGGCGCTCACCGCCCTGGAGGCGATCACGGCGGCGACCGGCCTGGTCCTGCCGACCATCGCCCACGCGCTGCGCACCGAGGCGCACCGCACCCAGACCGAGATCGAGCGGCAGATCGGCCAGGGCGACGAGGAGCTGGTCTCGCTCGTCGAGGGGCTTGAGCACCAGTACGACGCGGTCGCCGGTTCCGAGACCCGGGGCAATCTGGTCGCCGAGCCGGTGGACCTGCCGTCCGCCGACGAGATCGGCCTGGAATTCGAGCGGTTCCTCGCGGAGCGCGAAGGGGACGCCTGACCTCCGCCGGCCCTCCCCGCGGATCGCCCCGCCCTGCCCGGGTCCGGTCCGCCGGACAGGGCCCAGGGCCCGATCCAAACGAAAGGGCCTAAGCTGCCGGTCATGCTGAAAGTGGGCCTGACCGGCGGGATCGGCGCCGGCAAGAGTGAAGTGTCACGGCTGCTCGTCGGGTACGGGGCCGTGCTGATCGACGCGGACCGGATCGCCCGCGAGGTCGTCGAACCGGGCACCCCCGGGCTCGCAGCCGTCGTCGACGCGTTCGGGACGGACGTCCTCACCGCCGACGGCGCCCTGGACCGGCCGAAGCTGGGCTCGATCGTCTTCTCCGACGCCGACCGGCTCGCCGCCCTCAACGCGATCGTCCACCCGCTGGTCGGAGCCCGCTCCGCCGAGCTGGAGCGGGCCGCGGGCCCCGAATCGGTCGTCGTCCACGACGTCCCCCTGCTCACCGAGAACGGCCTCGCGCCGCTGTACGACCTGGTCGTCGTCGTGGACGCGAGCCCCGGGACGCAGCTCGACCGGCTCGTGCGGCTGCGCGGCATGACCGAGGCCGACGCCCGCGCCCGGATGGCCGCCCAGGCCACGCGGGAGCAGCGGCGCGCGGTGGCCGACCTGATCGTCGACAACGACGGGCCGCTGGAGGAACTGGAGCCGCAGGTCCGCAAGGTCTGGTCGGAGCTGACCCGGCGGGCCGCAGCCGGCTGACCCCCGCACCGGCCCGTCGGCCCACCGGTTCGCCGGGGGCGGCGGGCCGGTGCGGAATACCGTTCCCGGGGGCGGACGTTGAGAACTCCGGTAGCTAAGGGAAGGAAGCGAACGTGCCCGAGAGGACCCCGGAAACCGACGTCATCGACTTCCGCGCGGCCGAACGCCTGCTGGACGCGCGCGACCCCCGTGGCGCGGTGAAGCTGCTGGACTCGGTGATCGCGGCCCATCCGGAGAACACGGCGGCGCGGCTGCTGCGCGCCCGTGCCTTCTTCGCCGCCGCCCAGCTGCGTCCCGCCGAGCTGGAGTTCGAACTCGTCCTGGAGCGCGAACCGGACAACGCGTTCGCGCACTTCGCGCTGGCCCGCACCTTCGAGCGCTCCGGCCGTTCCGACCGGGCCTCCCGCCACTTCCGGCTGGCCGCCGCGCTCGACCCGAACCCGGAGTACCTGAAGGCGGCCCGCTTCCCCGTGCAGGACTGAGCCCGCCGCCGGGCAGGCACTTTCCCCCGTACAGGACCGAGCCCGGACCCGTCGGGCAGGGCCGTCCCACGTCCTGCCCGACGGGTCCGGCTCACGTCCCTGCCCGGCGGCGGGTCCGGCTTCAGTGCCCGTACCTGCCGTGCCCGTACCCGTGATGCTCGTACCTGCCCGGTCCGTATCCTCCGCGCCCGCCCCGGTCGGGTTCGTACGGCGGGATGTCGCGGCCGGGCTGGTAGTGCGGTCCCTGGTGGATGTGGTGGACGATCACCGTCAGGTCCACCAGGACCAGCAGGAGCAGCAGACCGCAGGCGACGGCCCAGCCCGTCCGGCCGGTCAGGGCGAAGACGGTCACGCCGAAGACGGTCCAGGCCAGCCCCCATAGACTCAGTCCGAGCCGCAGCCGCAGAGGGCTGCGGGCAGTCGTCGGTTCATTGCCGGTACGCATGGCGATCGCCTCTCCTACCAGGATGGACCCACGACGGCGTTTGGAACATGTCGAACGGATCGAGGGGATCGCGCGTGAACGGCGCATCGTGGAATGACCGCACCGACCGCAGGGCGAGGGTCCGGGGCTGTCTGCTGGGCGGGGCGATCGGGGACGCGCTGGGCAACCCGGTGGAGTTCCTCTCCCTGGCCGGCATCCGCCGCGCGCACGGCGAGCACGGCGTGCGGGGGCTGCTCCCGGACGATGAGGGAGTGACCGGCCGGGTCACGGACGACACGCAGATGACCCTGTTCACGGCCGAGGGGCTGATCAGGGCCCACTCCCGGGCGATGTCGAAGGGGGTGGGCGGCGCCGAGACGGCGCTCGTACGGAACGCCTACCTCCGTTGGCTGGACACCCAGAACTACCCCGCCCCGCCCGCCGCGGGCGGTGACAGTGCGATCCGGACCGGCTGGCTCAGGCAGCAGCCCTGGCTGTACGCGCGCCGGGCCCCCGGCAACGCCTGTCTGACCGGGCTCGCCACCGGCCACGTCCCCGAGCCGGTCGACAAACTGGGCGCGCCCGGGCCCGTGAACACCGGCTCCAAGGGCTGCGGAACGGTGATGCGGTCCGCTCCCTTCGGGCTGACCGGGGAGGACGCCCCGGTGGGTTTCCGGCTCGCCTACTGGTGCGCCCAGATCACCCACGGCCACCCGACCGGTGCGTACGCGGCGGCGGCCCTCGCCGCGATCGTCACCCACCTCCTGGAGGGCGAATCGATGCCCGGCGCGGTGCTGCGGGCCATGGACCTGCTGGGCCGCCACCCGGGGCACGAGGAGACCACGGCGGCGCTGCGGGCGGCCGTCGACCTGGCCGCGCAGGGCGCGCCGACCGCCGAGAAGGTGGAGACGCTGGGCGCGGGCTGGGTGGCCGAGGAGGCCCTCGCCATCGCGGTGTACTGCGCCCTCGTGCTGCCCGGCGCCGACCAGGTGGCGCAGGCGCTGCTGCTCTCGGTCAACCACTCGGGCGACAGCGACTCCACCGGCGCGATCTGCGGCAATCTGCTCGGCGCGCGCCACGGCGACGTGTGCCTCCCGGCGTCCTGGCTGGTGGCGACCGAGGGCCGGGCCGTGATCACCGAGGTGGCCGACGACCTGTGCGTGGAGTTCGAGCACGCGGTGGACTGGCCGGCCGGGCGATACCCGGTGTGCTGACGGGCGGCCGCCCGCCGATGGACGGCGGGGGCATCACCCGTCGGCACACCGGGTGCTGACGGGTGATCAGGGCGTCAGCAGCTTGGCGCGCAGCTTGGCCACCGTCGCGTCGTCGATCCGCAGTCCCTCGCGGACGTAGGTGTCGAAGTCGCCGTACAGCTTGTCCACCTGGTTGAACGCGGCCTGCAGCCAGCTCAGTTCGACGGCCTTCGGGTTGCCCAGGTACTGGTTGCTGGCGAGGAAGTCCGCCTCGACGGTCTCGCGCGGGACGCCGAGCAGGGTGAGGAGGACGGCGGTGCTCCAGCCGGTGCGGTCCTTGCCCGAGCTGCAGTGGTAGACCGTCGAGCCGGAGTCGTTGTTCGCGACGGCGGTGACCAGGTCGTGGAAGGCGTAGTCGGCGCCCACGAAGTTGACCATGAACGGGTAGCCGATGGACTGGCCGAGGTCGGACGAGCCGGAGAACAGCCCGGCCGCGATGGCCTCGGCCAGCGTCATCAGCGCCGAGTCGTGGAAACGGATGCCGTGGTCGAACGACACCACGTCGGCGACCTGGTACTTCACACCGGCGGGCAGCTTGTCGGGGGCCTCGTACCGCTCCACCGCGTTGCGCAGGTCCACGTCGAGGGTGAGCCGTTGGGACAGCAGCCGCTGCTGCTCGGCGTCGGTCAACTTGTTGATCTTGTTGGAGCGGAAGACCAGACCGGGCTTCACCCAGCGCCCGTCGGTGGTGCGGTAGCCGCCGATGTCCCGGAAGTTGCGGGCGGACTCGATGCCGAGCGAGCGGTCGGCGACGACGAGCGGGGAGCCGCTGTCCGGCACCAGCCGGAAGTACCAGCGCTCCGCCCCGGCGAGGGTTCCGGCGGGGACGGTCAGCGAGCCGGTGCCGGCGCCGGTGCCCACCGGGGTGCCGGTGCCGGCGTCGGGGGAGGTGACGGCGATGACGGTCACCGATCCGGCGGGGGAGGACCAGGAGATCGTGTAGCCGCCGTCGGCGGCGCGCAGGGCGCCGGCCGCGGTGAACGGCACGGCGGCGGCCCGCACGGCGGCCCCGGCGCTCGCCACGGGCGCGTCGGCGGGCATGGCGGCGACGGCGGGCGGGACGAGGACCGTACCGGCGAGCAGGGCGGCCGCGACGGCTGCCTGGGTGAAGCGGTGCGTGCGCATGGTGCTCCTTGTCTGCATCCCTGTCGGGGGTGGGGGGTGTCAGGAGGTGGGTGCGGCGGTGCACGGCGTGGTGCCGCAGACATTGATGACACGGCCGGTGGTCAGGAAGGTGGCCTTCTGCTGACGGGCGGCCGACGAGTTGCGGGGGTCCGAGTGCGGGTCGTGGCCGTAGTCCGGCCCGGCGGGCGGGGTGTTGGTGAGCGGCGGGGCGGGCGTGCCGCTGTCCCACACCGTCATCGCGGAGCCCCGGTACGGCAGTCGGTCGCGCGCGACGGTCCTGATGCCCCAGTACGGGACGGTGTCCGGGCTGCGGCCCGGTGCCAGCGCTGGGGCGATCAGCCGGGCGCCGATGGTGCGCGCCTCCACGTCGGCCGCCGCGTTCGCGACCTGGTGGTCCCCGTACGCGATGTGCATCAGGACCTGGTGCCGGTCGGTCAGGTGGTTCGCGTACGCGTTGGTCTCGCCGCGGTCCCACACCATCTGGAACAGCTGCAGGACGATCTGCTGGCGCAGCTTGTCCGGGTAGGAGAGGTCCAGGACCTGCTGGAACGGCGCGAAGTCGACGCTGCGGTTGAGGAGCAGGCCGTAGTTCATGCCGGTGACGCCGAGGACGCCGCGGCGGATGTCGGGCGAGGCGGCCAGCAGGGCGCCGCCGAGGATTCCGCCCTGGCTGTTGCCGTCGTACCCGATGCCGTGCCGGATGTCGACGAGCGGGCGGCCGTCCGCGTCGCGGAACGCCGCGTCGGTGGTCAGGCCGTCGGAGTGGATCAGGGCGCGGGCGAGGAGGAGGGCGTTCAGCATGCCCTGTTCGCTGCGCTCGGGCACGGCGGGGAAGAGGTTCGGGTCGGCGAGCGCGCCGAGCACCGCGGGGATGTCCTCCTCGGCCATCCCGATCCAGTCCGTCGCGCAGAACGTGAAGTTGTGCTCCGCCGCCATGGCCTTGACGTTGCCCGCGCCGACCTCGGCCCGGCGGCCGAGGAGGCCGTGCCCGTAGAGGGCGGGGTGCGAGGGGGTGCGGAAGGCGGAGCGCGGTATCTCGCAGCGGAACGTGGCGAGCAGGGTGCTCCCGGGAAGCCGTCGCGGCAGGCCGTCGGGGCCGCGGTGCAGTACGGAGCCGGGGGGCCCGCCGGGCCGGTCCAGATAGCCGGGCACGCTGATCCGGCCGGTCACCTCCCGGGCGATCCGGGGGTCCTGCTCGGCCGTGAAGTCGGTGACGTCGGTGACGTCGAACGCGGGCGGGCGGCCGCCGAGCCGGCGGAACGCGTCGTCGCGGACGGTGAAGAGGTCACCGGTGAGACTGCGGGTGCTGGCGACGGTGAAGTCCCAGGCGAGATACAGCCCTTCGGACCGCACCCCGGCCCGGTGCAGTGCCTTCAGCGCCGGGCGGAGCCGGTGCTGCCGGGCGCGCAACGGATGCCCGGCGGGCAGCGGCTTCCCGGCGACGGCGGCGAACGGCGCGGCGGCCGGGATCGTGCGCCCGTCCCCGTCCTTCAGGTTCCGCAGGGCGACGGCGTAGTGGTGGCCGTCGCGGAAGTTGCGCGCGGGATGGATCAGCAGGGCGCGACGGGCGGGGTCGGTGGCGTTGGAGTCGGGCTCGGCCCAGTACGGCCACCGCTCGCCGGTCGTGGTGTCCAGCAGCACGACGGGGGCGTCCGGGGCGAGGGAGCGGTCGATGTCGGTGAGCGGGGCCGCGCCGGTCGACGCCGGGTCGAGGCCGGGGACGTGCGCGATCAGCGTCGAGCCGGGGGAGAAGCCGTCGGAACGGTTCCAGGCCGTCGGGTCGATGTTCCGGCCGGCCGCGGTGGGCGGCAGCGCGGTGGCGCCGAAGGAGACCCGGCGGCCGGTGTCGGTGGCCGGGTCGGACCGGGTGTACCAGTCGTTCGGGAACGGCAGCAGGCACTCGGTGGGGGCCAGCGGGTCGCAATCGGACCCGGACGCCCCGGCGGCACGGGCCGCCGGGGCGTCCGGGACGAGCAGGACGGCGGCGCCGAGCGCCGCCGCCAGCAGCCCGCGCAGCAATCGGTGCCGCAACGCCGGTCAGCTCCCCTGGAGGTGCGCGCCGATGATGGCGGCGTAGTTCGCCTCGCCGTTGCGGTTGGGGTGCAGCGGGGCGGCGAGCGAGGTCGGCACGTAGCCCTCGACCCACTTGTCCGACGGGGACTGGCAGGAGTCGTGGCCCTTGCTGGGCGTGGCGAGGTCGATGTACTCGGCGCCGTGCGCGGCGCTCTGCTCGGCGATCACCGTGTTCATCCGGTCGACGCTGCCCTGGAGGAAGTCGGCGTCCACCGGGAGCACCGGCTGCAGCGGCCAGCAGCCACCGGGCTTGATGTACAGGCCGTACCCCGTGACGATCACCCGGGCCTGCGGCGAGCGCTGGTGGATCGTGTCCAGCACGACGCCCAGCTTCGGCGCGAACTCCGCGATGCGCTGCCCCACCTGGTCCACGCCGCCCTCGTTGTACTTCTCCTTGCAGGGGGTGGCGTTCGGGTCGAGGGTGGTGCACTTCTGCGCGATGCCGACCAGCCCGGCGTCGTTGCCGCCGATGGTCAGCGTCACCAGGTCGGTGTCCGGACGCAGCGCGTCGAACTGCGGCGCCGCCGAACCCATCGGGATGTCGAGCAGCGACAGCGACTGCTTCTCGGTCATGTGCTTGGAGGCGGCACCGCTGCACGTGACGTCGGTCAGCGACGCACCGAGGCGCGAGGCGAGCTCGTGCGGGTAGTTGTGCGTGGAACGGCCGCAGGCCAGCGGCCCCGTGATGTCCGGGACGAGCGGTCCGGAGGCCATGGAGTCGCCGAGCGCGACGTAGGACGTGGTGTCGTCCTCGGCGGCGGCGGATGCCGGGACGGCGCCGGCCCCCACGGCCAGACCGGCCAGGGCGAGCGAGCCCATGATGGTCCTGACGGAACGACAGAAGCCCTTGTTCTGCGGCAAGTTCACGAAATCCTCCGACGGTGGGGCGCGGGACGTGGCATGGCGCGTGACGCCGGTCATCATGCAGACTCAACAGCCGTCGTTTAACTGGTGGGTAACGCAGACTTCCGCGGGGGAACTTGTGACGCGTGACAACAGTCCGCCCGTCGTCGACGAGGGCCACAGTGCTTTCAGGGGCCCGAGGGACCGGCCGCTGTCCATCGCGGGACGCCCGGTGGCCGCCCAACTACGGGCCCGGGTACCAGCTCTGACGGTCCGTGTCGTCGACCGGCTCCTGGCCGACCTGCCGGTCTACGCCGAGCTCCCGCACGAGGAGATCTCCGGCGACATCGCCGACATCGTCCAGCACAACCTGCGGCTCTTCGCGGACGTCGTCGAGCACCGCCGCCCCGCCACGGACGCCGAACTCGCCCAGCAACGGGACTCGGCGGCCCAGCGCGCGGAGGAGGGCGTGCCGCTGGACGCGATCCTCACCGCCTACCAGGTCGGCACGGCGATGTGCTGGCAGGAGACCGCGAAGGGGGCGCGGCCCGACGACCTCGCCACCGTCCTGGAGATCATGGACCGCATCATGGTCCTCCAGCAGCAGCTGACCTCCGCCGTCAGCAGCGCGTACCTGGAGGCCCGGCAGATCCTCGACAGCCAGGAGCACGGCGGCCGGCACGCCCTGATGGCCGCCCTGCTGACCGGTGAGCCCCTGGACCGCTTCGCCCACCGCACCGGGCTGCGCCCGGCCGCCCGCTACCTCACGATGACGCTCGCGCTGGCCCCGCACCCCGACGAGTCGGGCCAGTCACCGGGGCCGGGGTCCGGCGTCGCGGCCCGGCGCAAGATCCGTCGCGTCCGCACGGTCCTCGACCACTTCGCCGGTACGCCGACGCTCACCGCCCTGGACACCTCCGGCGGCACGGTGCTGCTGCCCGTCGCCGATTCGCCGCCGCCGTGGCGCGGGCCGGACGGGCTGTGCGCGCTGGTCGAGGAGGCGGCCCGCGCGGCGGGCGTTCCGGTCACCGCGGCCGCGGAGACCGCCGAACCGGAGGAGGTGCCGGCCGCGGTGGCGCGCAACGCCGAGATCGTCGACCTGGTCGCCCGCACCGGCCGGCCGCCCGGCCTGTACCGGCTGGCCGACGTCCTGCTCGAGTACCAGCTCAGCCGGCCCAGCGAGGCCCTGCGCGGGCTCGCCCGGCTGCTGGGGCCGCTGGAGGCGAAACCGGACCTGCTGCGCACCCTGGAGACGTACCTCGAACTGGGGCTGGACCGGCGGGCCACCGCCGCGGCCCTGCACATCCACCCCAACACCGTGGACTACCGCATACGCCGAATCGACCGGCTGACCGGTCTCTCCCCGGCCCGCCCGGTCGACCTCCAGCACATCAGCGCGGCCCTGGTCGCCCGCCGCTCGGTGTGAGGGGAACGGCGGCGGGCGGGGCCGCGCGGGCCGGTCAGTGGACCGTGCTGAAGCTGCGCCAGGGCAGGACGCTGGGGGGATTGAAGTCGCTGAGGCCGGTCGCGAGGTACGTCGTGCCCGGGCCGGTGCAGTCGAAGGTGCGGTACAGGACGATGTCGATCAGGGTCTCGTTGAACACGGCCTTGGCGCCCGAGGGGGCGAGGCGGTGGCAGCCCTTCACCGGCGGGCTGTTCACCGCGATGTCGACGTTCCGCTGGGTCGTGTAGATGACCGGCCCGACCGCGGTCCGGCCGAGGCCGGAGCAGCCTGCGACGGTGAGGGTCAGGAGCGCGGCCCCTGCGGCGACGCCGAGGCGGCGGCGTCGGTGATCGGTCACGGGCATGGGCGGGTCCTCGTCTGTCTCGTCCGGGCTGGTCCGTCGGCACCGGTGCCGCGTGTGCCACGGAGCTGCGTGCACCACGGGGTACGTGCTGACGCTGGTCACCCTGCCCGCTCCCCGGGGGCCCGGCACCCGGTGCGCGGCCGGGCGGGCGACAGCCGCGACGACGAGGACCCACACCGTGTTCATATCGGTTGATATTGGGCATACCGTGGTAATAGCGGCTGACTCGCTCGGGTCGGATCGTTCCGTCCTTCAGGGGGCCGTCATGGTCCAGGATCTCGTAATCGCGCTGGTGGCGGCGGCCTCGGCGGGCACGCTCTACATGGCGGCGGCCGCCAAGATCGTCAAGCAGTACGAACGGGGCGTCGTGCTGCGGCTGGGCAGGCTGCGCGACGAGGTGCGCGGGCCCGGTTTCACCATGGTGGTCCCCGGTGTCGACCGGCTGCGCAAGGTCAACATGCAGATCGTGACGATGCCGGTGCCCGCCCAGGACGGGATCACCCGGGACAACGTGACGGTACGGGTGGACGCCGTCATCTACTTCAAGGTCGTCGACGCGGCGAGTGCCGTGATCCAGGTGGAGGACTACCGGTTCGCGGTGTCGCAGATGGCGCAGACCTCGCTGCGGTCGATCATCGGCAAGAGCGATCTGGACGACCTGCTGTCCAACCGGGAGAAGCTGAACCAGGGGCTCGAGCTGATGATCGACAGCCCTGCGGTCGGCTGGGGCGTGCAGATCGACCGGGTGGAGATCAAGGACGTCTCGCTCCCGGAGACGATGAAGCGCTCCATGGCGCGCCAGGCCGAGGCCGACCGTGAGCGGCGGGCCCGGGTCATCAACGCGGACGCCGAGCTCCAGGCGTCGAAGAAGCTCGCCGAGGCGGCGGGGGAGATGTCCGCCCAGCCGGCCGCGCTCCAGCTGCGCCTGTTGCAGACGGTGGTGGCGGTGGCGGCGGAGAAGAACTCCACGCTGGTGCTGCCGTTCCCGGTGGAGCTGCTCCGCTTCCTGGAACGGGCGCAGCAGTCCGCGCCGCAGCAGCCCGCACCGGAGCAGTCCGCGCCGCGGCAGGTGTCGCCGCCGCAGCAGGAGCGGCAACAGTCGCAGCCGCAGCAATCACAGCAGTCGCAGCCGCGGCCGTCGGCCGTTCCCGCGCGTCCCACTCGTTCGGAGCCGTTGGCCCGGCACTGAGCGCCGAGGCGTCGATCCGCCGGACGGCCATGTTCCGCTTCCCCTTTTCCCGGTCCTCGTTCCGCTCCGGGACGGGCCGGACCGTTGCGAGCCGTGTGGCTCTTGACCTGCTGAAACATGGGTGCGCGATCGGTTGTCACACCCCCCGCCTAGACTCGGCGGAGTTGTAAGGATCAAGGTGCCCACGGGGGCCGGAGCGGGAGGGGAGGGAACGGATGGCCACGCCACGAAACCGGCAGGACGCCGCCGTCCGTCTCCTGCGGTGCGCCGCGGTGTTCCTGCCCGCCTCGATGCCGAGGGACGGACGCGTCGCCTTCTGGGATCCGGACGGCGGGCCGCTCCCGGAGCCGGGCGACGTCTGCGGACCTCCCGCGGAGCCCGGAGCCCCGGCGCCCGCCCCGAGCACGTCCGAGATCGCCGTCGTCCGCAGGGACGGCCCGCAGGACGACGTCCGCCGGCACACGGTGCCCGCGGTCCTGCTGTCCGTGGCCGACGCCCTGCCCCTGCTGGTCCGGGGCCGGCACCAGGAATCCGCCCACGCCGCCACGCGGTGCTGGGGCGCCGCCGCGCTCCAGGCGCTCAACCTGGTGGCGCGCGGCAGACTGCTCCCCGGTCTGACGGGCGACGACCACGACGCCTGGAGGGCCGGCCCGCGCGACGCCGAGGACATCGCCCACCTCCGGGCGATCGCCGCCGCGCTGCCGCCCGAGGGGCACTCCGTACCGCTCCCGGACCGCACACCGCTCCGGGTCCCCGACCCCGAGTGGCTGATCGGGGCGTTCCTCGACGCGGTCGCCGACACCCTGCCCCGCACGCCCGCCGCGGCGCACGCGATGGGGGCGCCCTTCGCGGCCCGCGAGGCCCAGCACCTGCCGGATGCGCGGGACTGGGCGGTCGAGGTCGCGTCCGGACTCGACGCGGGGGTGCGGATCTCGCTGCGCCTGGACCTCTCGGCGTACGAACTCTTCGACACGCACGCCCCGGCCGACGCGCACGCCCCGGCCGACGCGCACGCCCCGGCCGACGCGCACGACCGCTCCAGCGGCGCGCGGCGGGCCGCCGCGGCCGTCGTCCAGGTGCACAGCCTCGCCGACCCCACGCACGTCACCGACGCCGCCGCGCTGTGGAACGGCGGGGCGGGCGAGCCGTTCGGTCCGCGGGCCAGGGTCGACGCCGTGCTGGCCCTGCGCCGCGCCGCCCGGGTCTGGGCGCCGCTGGAGCGCCTGCTGGACCAGCCCGTGCCCGATGTCCTGGCCATCGGGGAGGACGAGCTGTACGAACTGCTCGGCGACGCCGGGCCCCGGCTGGCGGCGGCCGGGGTCGGCGTCCACTGGCCCAGGGAGCTGGTCCGTTCCCTCACCGCCTCCGCCGTCGTACGGCCCGCCCCAGGGTCGGCCACCGACGGCACCTCGTTCTTCGACGCAGAGCACCTCTTCTCGTTCGACTGGCAGCTGGCGCTGGGCGGCGAGCAGCTCACCGAGAAGGAGATGGACCTGCTCGCGGAGGCCCACCGCCCGGTGGTGCGCCTGCGGGACCGGTGGGTCGTCGTCGACCCCGCGCTCGTGCGCAAGGCGCGCAAGCGTGAGCTCGGACTGCTCGACCCGGTCGACGCCCTCGCCGTTGCCCTGACCGGCAGCGCCGAGGTCGACGGCGAACGGGTCGAGGCGGTGCCCGTGGGGGCGCTCGCCGCGCTCCGGGAACGCATCACCGCCGACGCCGCCGCGGTCGCCCCGCCGCCCGGCCTCGACGCCACGCTCCGCGACTACCAGCTGCGCGGCCTCGCCTGGCTGGACCGGATGACCTCGCTCGGCCTCGGCGGCTGTCTCGCCGACGACATGGGCCTGGGCAAGACGGTCACCCTCATCGCCCTCCACCTGCGCCGTGCCCACCCCTCGCCCACCCTGGTGATCTGCCCCGCCTCCCTGCTGGGCAACTGGCACCGGGAGATCAGCCGGTTCGCCCCCGGCGTCCCCGTACGCCGCTTCCACGGCACCGACCGCACGCTCACCGGGACCGACGGCGGCTTCGTCCTCACCACGTACGGCACGATGCGGTCGAGCGCCGCCCGGCTCGCCGGCCACGGCTGGGGGATGATCGTCGCCGACGAGGCCCAGCACGTGAAGAACCCGCACTCCTCCACGGCGAAGGCGCTGCGCACCATCCCGGCCCCCGCCCGGGTCGCGCTCACCGGCACCCCCGTGGAGAACAACCTCTCCGAGCTGTGGGCCCTGCTCGACTGGACCACCCCCGGGCTGCTCGGCCCCCTCAAGGCGTTCCGGGCCCGGTACGCCCGCACCGTCGAGAACACCGGTACGGCCGCCGGGCCCGACGACGACGAAGCGGTCGAACGGCTCGCCCGGCTGGTGCGCCCCTTCCTGCTGCGTCGCAGGAAGTCCGACCCGGGGATCGCCCCCGAGCTGCCGTCCAAGACGGAGACCGACCACCCCGTCTTCCTCACCCGCGAGCAGGCCACGCTCTACGAGGCGACGGTCCGCGAGACGATGGCGTTCATCGAGGCGTCGGAGGGCATCGCCCGGCGCGGCCTGATCATGAAGCTGCTGGCCTCGCTCAAGCAGATCTGCAACCACCCGGCGCAGTATCTGAAGGAGGAGCCGACCCGCCTCGTCGACCGGTCGGGGAAGCTCGCCCTGCTCGACGAACTCCTCGACACGATCCTCGCCGAGAACGGCTCCGTCCTCGTCTTCACCCAGTACGTGACCATGGCCCGGCTGCTCTCCGCCCACCTCACCTCGCGCGCCGTCCCCTCCCAGCTCCTGCACGGCGGCACACCGGTCGCCGAGCGGGAACGGATGGTGGACCGCTTCCAGTCCGGCGAGGTCCCGGTCTTCCTGCTCTCCCTCAAGGCGGCGGGCACCGGGCTGAACCTCACCAGGGCCGCCCACGTCATCCACTACGACCGCTGGTGGAACCCGGCCGTCGAGGAACAGGCCACGGACCGGGCGTACCGCATCGGCCAGACGCAGCCCGTGCAGGTGCACCGGCTGATCGCGGAAGGCACCGTCGAGGACCGGATCGGTGAACTGCTGGAGGCGAAGCGGGCCCTGGCCGACACGGTCCTCGGCACCGGCGAGGCCGCGCTCACCGAGCTCAGCGACCGCGAGCTGGCCGACCTCGTCTCGCTCCGGAGGCCGGCATGAGTCCCCGGCCGGAGAACCCTCCGCGCGCCGTTCGCCCCCCGCGCACCGGCCGGGCCGAGCGCACCGCTGCCCGCGGACCCGTCGCCCCCGCCGCCTCCCGGACCGCCGTGCGCCCGCGCCCCGGCCCCGACGACCTGCGGCGCACCTTCGAGGCCGTGCCGCCCCGCACCTGCGACGGTGACCAGCCCTTCGCGGACAGCTGGTGGGGCCGCGCCTGGGTGGCCGCGCTGGAGTCCCTGTCGATGGACGAGGGACGGCTCTCCCGGGGGCGGACGTACGCGGACAGCGGCAAGGTCGCCGCCATCACCGTCACCCCCGGCCGGGTCGTCGCCTACGTCCATGGCAGCCGCCCCCGCCCCTACCGCTGCGAACTGCGGCTGCGGACCCTCACCGACCCCGACTGGGACACCTTCCTCGACGAGGTCGCCGCCCGGCCCGGCCACCTCTCCGCGCTGCTCGCCAAGGAGATGCCGCACTCGCTGGTCGACACCGCGGCCGCCGCGGGCATCGGGCTGCTGCCCGCCGCCGACGACCTCGACCCCGGCTGCACCTGCCCCGACCACGGCTGGCCCTGCAAACACGTGGCCGCCCTCTGCTACCAGATGGCCCGGCTCCTGGACGCCGACCCGTTCGTTCTCCTGCTGCTGCGCGGCCGGGGCGAGCGGGAGCTCCTCGAAGAGCTGGGCCGCCGCAACGCCGCGCACTCCGCCAAGGAGCGTCCGGTGAGACCCGACACCCCCTCCGTGCCGGCCGACGAGGTCCTGAACGGGCGCTTCCTCCCGCCGCTCCCCGCCCCGCTGCCGGTCCTGCCGCATCCCGCGCAGACGCCGTCGTACCCCGGCCCGCCCGGTGCCCGCGATCCGCTGGCCCTGGACCATCTCGCCACGGACGCGGCGGCCCGCGCGCACGCGCTCCTCACCACCGGCCTCGACCCGCTCGCCGGACTCACGCCCTGGCAGGACGCGGTACGGCTGGCCGCGTCCCGTCACACCGCCGGACTCACCGCGACCACGCGCGCCCTCTACCGCGAGCTCGCCTACGCCACCGGCCGGACCACCACCGACCTGGCCCGGGCGGTCGCCGCCTGGCGCCAGGGCGGGGCCGAGGGGCTGGCCGTCCTGGAAACCCCCTGGGACCCTCCGGCCGGCCCCTTCGACCGGGCCCGCCCCGCACTCGCGGCCGCCGGCTTCCCCCGCTTCCAGCCCTGGCACAACCACCTCACGCACCCCGGCGGCACGCTCCAGCTCCGCTTCGGCCACGACGGACGCTGGTACGGCTACGAGTCCGAACCCGAGGAGGACGACTGGTGGCCCCGTGCCGCCCCGGACTCCGACCCGGTGAGCGCGCTCATGGAACTCGGCGGCTGACCCCGCCGCACGGTACGAAGCGGAACGGTACGGCGCGGCAGGGCGCGGCGCGGCACGGAACGGCGCGGCGACCCGGCCGGTCCCGTTCCCGGTCCCGTCAGCGGGGCAGTACGGCGTCGACGACGTCCCGGGCGAAGTCCGGTGGCACCGGCTCGCGGCGGAGCAGCACCCGCATCCAGACGGCCCCGGCGATCAGGTCCAGCAGCAGCATCGGGTCGGTGCCCGCGGGGAGTTCGCCGCGGGCCAGGGCGCGGGCGAAGACCGGCTGCTCGCGGGAGAACCGGTCGGCGAAGAAGTCGCGGGTGAGGGCGGCGAGTTCGTCGTCGGGCAGGCCGGTGCCCGAGGTCAGCGCGCGGGCGACGGGTTCCGTGCGCCCGTTGGTGAGCAGACCGATGATCTGTTCCACGAGGGCGATCAGATCCCCGCGGAGACCGCCGGTGTCGGGGATGTCGACGTCGAGCACCCGGGCGTGGATGAGCGCCGCCCTCAGCAGGGCCGGCTTCGAGGGCCACCAGCGGTAGATCGTCGTCTTGTTGACCCCGGCGTCCTGGGCGACGGCCTCGATGGTGAGCCGGGCGTACCCGCGCTCCGCGAGATGGCGCAACGTGGTGTCGAAGATCGCTTCGGCGGCGCGGGGCCCCTTGCCCGGACGGCGGTTCACGATCGGGTCGGGCATGAGCACTCCAGAGAAAAGCAACGCAACGTTGCGTTGCATTGTAGGGTGGGGTCACTTCACTGCGACGTTACGGGGGTCCGGCATGGCGGAGGCGGCGGTTTCCAAGACGGTGACCTGGGGGCTGTTCGCCGCCTGGGTGGTCAATGACCTGGAGGAGCTGGCCACCATGGCCCGCTGGGCGCGGTCCGCCCGGCCGCGGCTCCAGGAGCGGTTCCCGGCGGTGCCCGAACGGGTCTGGGAGCGGATGGAGCTCTCGCAGCGCGATGCCGCCGTCGCGATCGGGCTCATGGGCGGGCTCATGGCGGCGGCGTCGGCGGACGGGGCGCGCACCGGCGGCCGCAGCCCGTTCTTCCGGTCGGTGCTGGTCGGCTTCGGGTGGCACGGCGCCGTGCACATGGCGCAGGCGCTGGCGTACCGCGGCTACACGCCGGGGGTCCTCACGGCGCCGACGGTCGTCGTCCCGTACTCGGTCTGGGCCGTGCGGAAGCTGAAGGAGGCCGGCATCCGGACCGACGGCGGCGGCAGGGCGGCCGCGGCGACCGCGGTGCTCTTCCCGGCGGCCGTCATGGGCGTCCACACGCTGGCGCACCGGATCAACCGGCCGCGCGGCCGGGACCGGGCACGGCGGCGCGCCCCGCTGTTCCGGGGGCGGTTGCCCCGGACCGGCCGGCCGGGTGCGTGAGGGGCCGGGGCGGCAAGGTGCTTGAGGAACGACCGGGTATTTGAGGGGCGACCAAGTGCTTGAGGGGCGGTCGCCCGGCCGAAGGGATCGGCCGGGCGACCGGGAGGAGGGGCGGGGGCTCGGGAGGGGCGGGGCCGCCGGGTCAGAAGTCGGCGGTCATGCGCTCTTCGAGCCGGGCCACCGAGTCCTGCGCGTAGGCCTTCTCGTAGGCGTCGCGGATCCGCTCGATCTGGGAGTCGCGCACCCGGGCCTCGGACGAGGGGTAGAGCAGGGTCAGTTCGTAGCTGCGCTCCCGCTCGATGACCCCGTTGGAGTCCCGCCACTGTCCCCGGCCGTCCTGAACGGTCAGCCCGTTCGGGAAGCGCGGGGTGACCTCCTCGTCGATGAACGCCATGAACTGGCCGTCGGTCACGTCCGGTCCGCCGTCGGGCCGTTCGGTGCCGAAGAAGAGCCGGGTCTCGATGTAGTCCTTCCCCCGCGTGGCACCGGCCGCCGCGGAACGCGCGGCCGAGGAGGGGTCGCCGCCGAGGGTGGCGTAGGCGACGGGGGTTCCCACGACCAGTACGGCCATCGTGACGGCCACCGCGGTGAGCGCGCCGCGCCGCTTCGGACCGGTGTGCCGATCGGTCCCGACGTGCGGGGCGGGGGCGGTGGGCCGTTCGGGGACGACGGACCGTTCGGGGGCGGCGGGCCGCTCAAGGGTGAGGTGCTGTCCGGAGCCGGTGTGCGGCGCAGGGGCATCGGGGCGGTTCGTGCCGGTGGGGCGGGGGAGGCGGGACAAGGCGGGCCCTTCGTTCGGCGCCCGTGAGGGCGGTGTCCGTACGGGAACGGGGGAGCCGTGCCCGGCCGGGAGGCGGCGGGCGCGGTGCGCGGGGGCCGGCGTCGCGGACGCGCGGGCCCACTGTGGCAAGCGGTCCCCGCGGGGCGGCGGCAGGACATGGACATCCGGCGGAAACCACCCGTACGGGTCGGCCGGGCGGCCCTGCCGGAATCCCGTCGCACTCCGGTGCGCGGCCGGGCAGAATCGCCCCCATGACCGAGAGGATCAGCCGGATCAATCCGGACGGAATGCACACCACCCCCGGCTACCACCACATCACCGTGGTGGAGGCGGGCCGGACCGCCCACCTGGCCGGGCAGTGCCCCCTCGACGGCTCCGGCACCCTGGTGGGTCCGGGCGACATCGACGCCCAGATCGACCAGGTCGCGGCCAACGCCCTCGTCGCGCTCACGGCCGTGGGGGCCGAACCGGACCATGTCGTCCGGTCGGTGATCTACGTGGTCAGCGACGGCACCACGGCCCTGGGGGCGGCCTGGCGACGGCTCACCGGCTCGGCCATCGGGCCCGCGTTCACCACCGCGAGCACTCTGCTCGGCGTCACACAGCTGGGTTTTGCCGGGCAGTTGGTCGAGGTCGACCTCACCGTGGCACTGCCCGGCTGACTCCGCAGGCCCTTCCGCCGTGCGGCCGGAGGGCATCAAAACCGTTGGCCAAGGCCAGGACGGCACTGTTAGGTTCCTCGACGTGGCGAAACTCAATCAGATCATCGCAGTGGAGAAGGGCGTCAAGTCCAAGGCCCATCAGGACCTGACGGCGGCGCATCACGGCCTCCAGAAGACCGGGCTGCTCGCCGGTATCTCCCGGACGTACCAGCCGAAGGACGAGGAGGGCGAGCAGCTGCCGCCCGAGTCGACGCTGGTGCAGATCAAGGCCGAGGACGTGCTGCGGGACACCGCGGTGACCCTGACCCGGCTCTTCGATGTGACCGCCACGAAGGACTGGGCGAACTGCTCGGCCCGCGCGGACGTGAAGGTCGACGGCCGGGTGATCGTGAGCGACGTGCCGGTCTCGTACCTGCTCTTCCTGGAGAAGCAGCTCACGGACCTCAACACCTTCGTCCGCAAGCTGCCGGTGCTCGACGCCTCCGAGGCATGGGTCCAGGACCCGTCGACGGACTCCTGGAAGACCGAGCCGGTACGGACCCTCCGTACGAAGAAGGTGCCCCGCAACCACGTGAAGGCGGAGGCCACCGACAAGCACCCGGCGCAGGTCGAGGTGTACTACGAGGACGTCCCGATCGGGTACTGGACGACGGTGAAGTTCTCCGGGGCCCTTCCCGCGCGCCGCGTCAACGAACTGCTGGACCGGGTCGAGAAGCTCCAGCAAGCCGTGAAGTTCGCCCGCGAGGAGGCCAACGGCGTGGACGTCACCGACCAGCGGGTGGGTGATGCGGTATTCGGTTACCTCTTCGGGTGACCGACCATTGACTCCCCGGCCGTCACTTACGGCCGGGGTGCGCGAGGAGCGCAAGCTGAAACTGAAGCTTGTCGTGAACGACGCGGTTCCGGTGGAGGTTCGAGTCCTCCCCCCGGCACTCGGGGTGCTTCCCGGCACCCCCACGGGCCGGGGTGGCCCAAATGGTAGAGGCGACCGCGATCAATCTCAGACTCTTGCTCCAGACTCAGCATTCGCCACCGATCGCCGAATCAAACGGGCCCGTGCCCATGGGCGTCGAGATGCCGGTTCGACTCCGGCCCGCGGAGCTTCGATCTGCGGTGGTCTAAAGGCAGGACGCGGCGACATAAACCTGACACGGATCCTTAAAAGTGTCGGCGTGCCGAATGGGTGGCATCCACAGGGCTCGGGGGTCGGCTACACCCCCGGGCCCGCTCCCGCTTCTCCGGCCCGGTCCCGTTCTCCCGCTCCCCACGCCGTCCGACGGGGAAGCCCGAGCGGGACACTTCACCCGGGGCCGCGGGTCACTGGCGGTACCCGGTCAGGAAGCGGCCGATGCGGCTGATCGCCGCGTCGAGGTCGTCGGCGTGCGGAAGCGTCAGGATCCGGAAGTGGTCGGGGCGCGGCCAGTTGAAACCGGTGCCCTGCACGACCTGGATCTTCTCCCGCAGCAGCAGGTCGAGGACGAACTTCTCGTCGTCGACGATGCGGTGCACCTTCGGGTCGAGGCGCGGGAACGCGTACAGCGCGCCCTTCGGCTTCACGCACGACACCCCCGGGATCTCGTTCAGCCGCTCCCAGGCCCGGTTGCGCTGCTCGTGCAGCCTGCCGCCCGGCGCGACCAGATCCCGGATCGACTGCCGGCCGCCGAGCGCGGCCTGGATGGCGTACTGCGCGGGCGCGTTGGGGCACAGCCGCATGGAGGCGAGCGTGGTCAGCCCCTCCAGGTAGCTCCGGGCGTGCTGCTGCGGGCCGGAGACCACCAGCCAGCCGGAACGGAAGCCCGCCACGCGGTACGTCTTCGACAGCCCGCTGAACGTGAGGCACAGCAGGTCGGGGGCGAGGGCCGCCACGCTGTGGTGCTCGGCGTCGTCGTACAGCACCTGGTCGTAGATCTCGTCGGCGAACACCATCAGGCCGTGCCGGCGCGCCAGGGCGAGGATGCCTTCGAGGACCTCGCGCGGATAGACGGCACCGGTCGGGTTGTTGGGGTTGATGATCACGACGGCCCTGGTCCGGTCGGTGATCTTCGACGCCATGTCCGCGAGGTCCGGATTCCAGTCCGCGGCCTCGTCGCAGACGTAGTGCACGGCCCTGCCGCCCGCCAGCGTCGTCACCGCGGTCCACAACGGGTAGTCGGGGGACGGGACGAGCACCTCGTCGCCGTCCTCCAGCAGCGCCTGTACGGCCATCGAGATCAGCTCGGAGACGCCGTTGCCGAGGAAGATGTCGTCGACCCCGACGTCGGTCAGCCCCATCGCCTGGTAGCGCTGCGCGACGGCCCGCCGGGCGGAGAGGACGCCGCGCGAATCGGTGTAGCCGTGGGCCTGCGGGAGCATCCGGATCATGTCCTGGACGATCTCCTCCGGCGCCTCGAAACCGAAGAGCGCGGGGTTGCCCGTGTTGAGGCGGAGCACGCTGTGGCCCGCCTCCTCCAGGGCGTTGGCGTGCTCGATGACCGGGCCCCGGATCTCGTAACAGACCTCGTCGAGCTTGCTGGACTGCCGGAACTCCATGCGTGGCCTCCCCGACCTGATTGCGATACTTGGTTTTACCAAGTTCGAGCTTGGAAAGTCCAACAACATGTCTAGACTGCGTCGCATGCCACGTCAGCAACAGCCCGCAACGCGCCCGGCCCGCCGCCGGAGCTACGACCAGTTCTGCGCCACCGCGCGCGCCCTCGACTCCGTCGGCGACCGGTGGACCCTGCTGATCGTCCGTGAACTGCTGGCGGGTCCCCGCCGCTACACCGACCTCCATGCCGACCTGCCGGGGGTCAGCACGGATGTCCTCGCCTCCCGGCTCAAGGACATGGAGCAGGGCGGCCTCGTCACCCGCCGCCGGATCCCGCCGCCCGCCGCGGCCTCGGTGTACGAACTGACCGGGCGCGGACGCGGGTTGCTGCCGGTGCTCGCGGCGCTCGCCGAATGGGGCGCGCCCGCCCTGGCCGAGCGACGGCCCACCGACGCGGTGCGGGCGCACTGGTTCGCGCTCGTGCTGCTGCGTGCGCTGGAGGGGACGACCCATGAGGGGATCGTGGAAGTCCGCCTGGACGAGGGCGAGTTCCACGTGCGCGCCGGAGGAGCGAAGGGCGACGAGGTCGTCTACGGGGACGGCCCCGCCGCCCGTGCCGACGCGCGCCTCGTGCTCGACGCCGAGGTCTGCCTCGCGCTGGGGCGGGGGGAGTCGACGCTTGCCGAGGCGGTCGGGGACGGACGCGTCGAGGTGTCGGGCGACGGGCCGCTCGCCGCCGAGCTGCGCGGCGAGTGACCACGTCCCCGCGACGGCCGTGAACGGTGGCGGTCGCGGCCGGGCTCGGTGCTTCGTGCTTCGGTCGGCAGGTCAGTTGGCGAGCTTCTCGCCGTACGCCCCGAAGCCGGAGATCACCAGGCCGTCGCGGAAGGTCAGCACCTCGCTGACCCGGCCGCCGATCTGGTTGCGGTAGTCGATCACCAGGGCGTGCACGCTCACCCGGACGTCCATCAGTTCGAACCTCAGCTCGGGGATGCGTTCCAGGCCCGCCGCCCAGTAGGCGCGCAGCGCCTCCTTGCCGTGCACCGTGCCGGACGTGTCGCCGGTGATCTGCGCGATGATGGGCGAGCTGAACGTCACGTCGTCGTGATAGTGCGTCAGAATGCGTTCCAGATCATGGGTGTTCCAGCCGTCCAGCCACTCCGCTGCGAATGTTCGGGCGAATTCGAGGTCCATGGGGAAGAGCGTAGGACGGACCCGCCCCGGGCGGGGCGCCGCGTTCGTACGGGCGTCGCATCGCGTCGCCGCGGGGCGATGATGGTCGGGTGCGTTTCGAAGCGATCACCTGGGAACGGCTGGCCGATGCCTTCGCCGTACGTGCGGACGCCCTGGAGCCGGCCGACGGCGGCCCCTGGCTGAAGGCCGCCGTCGACGGCGCCCCGGCGGCCCGTACCGGGGAGTTCGCCGAGCGGGTCGCCCAGGCCCTGCGGGTCCGGGGCCGCGCGGTGCTCGTCGTGTCCACCGAGGGATTCCTGCGGCCGGCCAGTCTCCGGTACGAGTACGGCAAGGAGGACCCCGACTCGTACTACGGCAGCTGGTTCGACACGGGCGCGCTGTGGCGCGAGGTCTTCGGGCCGCTGGAGCCCGGCGGAAGCGGCCGGGTGCTGCCGGACCTCTGGGACCCGGTGACCGACCGGGCCACCCGCAGCCCGTACCGGCTCCTGCCCGGGGGCGGGGTGCTGGTGGTGCACGGCCCGCTGCTGTTCGGGCACTGGTTCCCGTTCGACCTGAGCGTCCACCTGCGGCTTTCGCCGGGCGCGCTGCGCCGGCGCACCGAGGACAGCGGGCACTGGACGCTGCCCGCCTTCGCGCGGTACGAGGAGGAGGCGGAGCCCGCGAGCCGCGCGGACGCGGTCGTGCGCGCCGACGATCCACTGCATCCGGCGTGGACGGGGTGGGACCGGGACGGGTAGCGGGCCGGTCCGACCCGAAGCCGGCCCGGACCGGCGCCGCTGTCCTCGTCCCGGTGCGGTCGGCGCGGCCGGTGCGTCACGGGTCCGGGCGACCGCCCACGGTCGTGACCGCCTCCGCCCCCGCCCGGCAGCCCGCGGCCACGGCCGATGCGTCGTCCGCCCCGGACAGGTACGCCGCCAGGTAACCGCCGGTGAACGCGTCGCCCGCGCCCGTCGAGTCCACGGCACCGCCCGCCCGAACGCCCGGGACGTGCCGGACCACCGCACCGGCGGCGGCCAGCAGCGCCCCGTCCGCGCCGAGCGTGACGACCACCCGGCCGGCCAGGAGGCTCAACTTGGCCGCGGCGTCGGCCGGTTCGGGCAGGCCGGTGAGGATCCGGGCCTCGTCCGCGTTGGGCAGCAGCAGATCGACGCCCTCCACCGCCGTCAGGAACCGGTCGGCGCCCAGCTCGGCCAGGAAACCCGCCGAGGCCGGGTCGACGCTCACCGGAATCCGGCGCCGCCGGGCCTCCCGCAGGGCGAGCAGCGCCGTCGACCGGCTCGTCGCGGCGAAGAGGAGGTACCCGGAGAGGTGGAGGTGGGCGACGCCGTCCAGCAGCGACGGCGACCAGTCGTCGGGGGAGAGACGGAGCACCGCGCCGCTGTCGGTGAGGAAGGTGCGTTCGGCGGCGGAATCGACGAGGGCGACGACGGTGGCGGTCGGCTCCTCGTCGTCCACGGCCAACAGGCAGCGCACCCCCGCCCGTTGCAGCGCACCCCGGTGCCAGTCCGCACTGTCCGCGCCGACCCGGGCCAGCAACCGTACGTCGCGGCAGCCCGAACGGGCCGCCCAGCACGCGACGTTGGCCCCCGCGCCACCGGGGAGGGTGCGGATACGGGCCGGGGTGTCCGTGCCGTGGACCAGCGCCGTTG
This sequence comes from Streptomyces sp. NPDC006435, assembly GCF_040612315.1. NCBI lineage: Bacteria > Bacillati > Actinomycetota > Actinomycetes > Kitasatosporales > Streptomycetaceae > Streptomyces > Streptomyces sp. NPDC006435. The sequence goes on along the minus strand of NZ_JBEXPY010000030.1, from coordinate 42,405 downwards.
CGTGCCGGGCCACCACATCCGTGACCACGTCCCCGATGACGAGCAGCCCGCGGTCGGTCACCGGCCGGCCGCCGGGTCCGGGCGCGGCGAGGAGTCCCGGTGCGACGCCTGGTCCGGGTGCGGCGCAGGGTCCTGGTGCGACGCCGGGTTCCGTACGGTGGCCGTCCACGCGCCGGAGATCCGTGCGGCGAGCGCGACGTTCCCCCGTACGGCCGCCAGATTGGCCTCCAGCGAGGCACCCCCGGTCCCGCGCACCAGGCGCTCCAGCAGGAACGGGGTGACGGCCTGTCCCTCGATGCCTCGCTCCCGGCACTCCTCCAGGGCCTCGGCCAGCACGCGGTCGTGGAGCGCCGGGTCCAGCTGTTCCGCCACGGGCACGGGGTTGGCGACCACGAGCGCGGTCCCGGGGCCGCCGAGCGCGTCCTGCGCCCGCATCACGTCCGCGACCTCCTCGGGCGACCGCACCGTCCAGTCGACCGGCTCGCCCGAGCTGTTGAGGTAGAAGCCGGGGAAGCGGTCGGTGCCGTAACCGAGCACCGGGACGCCGAGCGTCTCCAGGCGCTGCAGTGTCGCCGGGACGTCCAGGATCGACTTCACCCCCGCGCACACCACGGTGATGCCGGTCCGGGCGAGGAGCCGGAGGTCGGCGGACTCGTCCTGGGTCCGGGTCCACTCCCGGTGCACGCCGCCGAGGCCGCCCGTCGCGAAGACGCGCAACCCCGCGCGGGCGGCCAGGAACGCCGTCGCGGACACGGTCGTGGCCCCGCTCGCACCCGTCGCCAGGGCGGGGGCGAGGTCGCGGTGCCCCAGCTTCCGCATCGCCGGGTCCGTGGCGACCCGTTCCAACTGGGCCTTGTCCAGGCCGATGTGGGCCCTTCCGTCGAGCACGGCGATCGTGGCGGGAACCGCCCCGGCGGACCGTACGAGTCCTTCGAGCTCCTCGGCCACCCGCAGGTTGCGGGGGCGCGGCAGACCGTGGGCGATGATCGTCGACTCCAGGGCCACGACGGGGTGGTGCGTGGCGAGGGCCGCCCGTACCTCGGTGGAGAGGGCGGGGGCGTGGGAATCTGCGCTGTGCGACGCATTCGATGACATGTCCACATCCCTGTCGCGGAGGTGCCCGCCTCAAACGTGGGAAAGGGGCAACGGGCCCGCGCGACGCGGCCGGTGCGGACGGTGCGCGCGGCGGGCACCGCGCGGCGCGGGTGGTGCGAGGGACGGACCCGACGAAGGGCGGCCCCGGTGAGGGACGGACCCGGTGAAGGGCGGGCGGGTGCTGTACGAGTGTCGCGCGGTTCGCCGATGCGGCTTCCGCTACGGTGCCGTGGCCGACGGGCCCGCCGACAGGGGTACTAGGGTGACCGGGCATGACCACTATTGATCAGTCCCCTGCCTCGTTCGTCGTGCACATTCCGGATGCCGAACTCGAACCCGAACCGCTCGACCCCGCGCAGATCGTCTCGGGCGAGCCCGTGGTGACCGGCAAGGTGCTCTGGGAGTCGCCCGACGGGAAGCAGACTCGCGGGATCTGGCAGATCACCCCCGGGGTGGTCACCGACACCGAGGCCAACGAACTCTTCGTGGTCGTCAGCGGGCGCGCGACCGTGGCAGTCGACGGCGGGGCGACGATGGAGATCGGTCCGGGCGACGCCTGTGTGCTGCGCGAGGGCGACCGCACGACATGGACCGTGCACGAGACGCTGCGCAAGGCGTACCACATCAGCTCCTGAGACCCCTGGTCCACCGGGCCCCACGCGTCACACCGTCACGGGCACTTACCTTCCGTCCCCGTCCCCGCCCCCGCCCCGTACGACATTCCTCGGGCCTTCGCCCCGCACGTCACTGCTTCCCGGTCGTGTCGGCCGGGGCCGGCTCCGGGGCCGTGGCGGTGGGGCGGGTGAGCGCCCGGCGCAGTGTCAGCGCCGCCATCGGCAGCAGCAGGCACACCCCCACCACGTTCAGCCAGCCGTAGCTCGCCCGCGCGACGATGACCCCGGCGACCGCTCCGCCGATGCCCGCCGCCGTGTTCATGGTCAGGTCCGACAGGCCCTGCACGGCGGCGCGGGCCGCCTGGGGCACGGAGTCGGTGAGCAGTGCCGAACCGGCGACGAGCCCCGCCGACCAGCCCAGTCCGAGCGTGAAGAGACCGGCCGCCGTCTGCCCGTGGCTGGGGCCCGCGGTACCGGCCAGGAGCGCGGCGCAACAGAGCAGCCCGGCCGCCAGGCCGATCACGGCGAGCCGGCCGAAGCGGTCCGACAGCCAGCCCATCACGGGGGAGAACGCGTACATGCCCATGATGTGACCGCTGATGACCAGGCCGATCAGCTGGAGCCCGGCGCCGTGGTGACCCAGGTCCACCGGGGTCATCACCATGATCGAGACCATCGTGGTGTGCGAGACGGCCACGGTCACCAGCGCCAGCCGCGCCATCGGCGAGGCCCGGACCGCCGCGATGCCCGCCCGCAGCGAACGGCCCGCCGGTGACCCGTCGTCCTGCGGGGCCAGGGCCCGCGCGGTGAGCAGGGGGTCGGGCCGCAGCAGTGCCCCGACCACCACGGCGGCCAGCAGGAAGATCCCGGCCGCGAAGAAGAACGGACCCGCTTCCTCGGATATCGCGGTGCCGCGGAAGAGGTGGCCCACCGGGGCGGCGATGTTCGGCCCGAGGACGGAACCGATCGTGGTGGCCCAGATGACGGTGGAGATCGCCCGGGCCCGCCGGTCCGGCTCGGCCAGGTCCGCGGCGGCGAACCGGGCCTGCAGATTGGCCGAGGAACCGGCACCGAACGCGGCCATGCCGAGCAGCAGCAGGGGGAAGCTCTCCACGAGGGTGGACACGACCACGAGCCCCGCGCCGAGCGCGCCGATCAGATAGGCCAGCACGAGACCGGGGCGTCGGCCGCGCGAGGTCATCAGCGCCGCCAGCGGCAGCGAGAGCAGGGCGGTCCCCGCCACCGAGGAGGTGGGGGCCAGCCCGGACAGGGCCTCGGATCCGCCCACCTCCGTGGCCAGCACGGGGGCCAGTGCGATGCCGATCGGCACGCCGAGGCCGCCGAGTATCTGGCTGGCTATGAGCACCACGGACGTTCTGCGTTGCAGCGCGGGCAACTCTGCTGCCGTGACCCGGGCGGCTTCGGGGCGGCCGGACCCGGTGGAGGTGTCAGGTGCGTCAAGGGGGTTGGTCACTGACGCAGTGTGCCAGCCCGTACGAAGGTGCGAAACAGGGTTCCGGTCGATCCGGGCGACCCGGGCCGGTATCGAAGGGCGCTCGGAACCCGGCGGCGAGGGGGATCTCGGAACCCGGCAGCGAGAGGATCTCGGAACCGGCATTGAAGGAAGCCCGAAGCCCGGTACGGGGAGAGGTGCCCGAAGCCCGATGCCGGGGAAGGCGCTCAGAACAGCGGCTGCGGCAGCACGCCCTCCAGGGCCAGCAGCTTCCGCTTCGTTTCGAGTCCGCCGCCGAACCCGCCGAGTCCGCCGCCGCTCTCCACCACCCGGTGGCACGGCACCACCACCGGAAGCGGATTGGAGCCCATCGCCGCCCCGACCGCCTGCGCGGCCCCCGGCTGCCCGACCCGCTCGGCGAGGTCCCCGTACCCGACGACCGTCCCGTACGGCACCCCCGCCGCCAGCTCACGGAGCACCTGGCGATTGAAACCGGAGGTCAGCGACCAGTCCAGGGCGAGCGAGAACTCCCGCGACGAGCCCGCGAAATACGCCGCGAACTGTCGTATCGGCTCGGCGAGCCGGGCGGAACCGGGACTCTCCACCGGCTCCGCGCCCAGTCGCGCCCGCAGCTGCCCGACGGCCTTCTCGCGCACCTCGGGACGGGCGTGGAACACCACGCTCACCAGGCCCGTGCCGGTCGCGGCAAGGAGCAGCGGACCGATGTCGCTCCCGACGACGGCCCACTCGACGACCCCGTTGCTGTTCATGGGAACCACGGTACGACCGGCCACTGACAACCGGCCGCGGCGCCGGGACCGGCCGACGGGCCGGACCCGGTACCGGGGCGGGACAGGGACGTCAGCCCCGGCCCGTGGCCTCGCGCACCACGTCGGGGTTGTTGGTGATGATCCCGTCCACGCCGAGGCCCGCCAGCCGCTTCGCGGTCGCCGCGTCGTTGACCGTCCAGGTGTTGACCCGGAGCCGCTTGTCGTGAGCGCCCTTCAGCGCGTGCACCGCGGTCACGTAGTCGGCCGTGACCGAGGAGTGGGCGGGGTTGATCTGGTCGGTGAAGGCCGCGTACGAGGGAAGGTCGGCCACCGCGGGGGTGCCGAGGAAACCGGTCGTGACGTCGGGGCGCTGCTGGTGCACCTTCTTCACGCTGTCGGCGCCGAAGCTCTGGATGACGAGCCGGTTCTTCACGTGGTCGCGGTCGAGCCACCCCTGCTGACGCAGTACCCGCAGGGTCGCCTTCTCGATGCCCGGGTAGATCTCGGGGCTCTTGATCTCCAGCAGCAGCTTCTGCCGGTTGCGCTCGACCCGGTTCAGGTACTGCTTGAGCGTGGGCACCCGGGCCCCGACGAACTCCGGCCCGAACCAGCTGCCCGCGTCCAGCCGGGCGATCTCCGCGGCCGTGAAGTCCTTCACCGCCCACGAGGTCCGGTCGGGGAAGACCTCCTCGACGTTCGTGGTCCGCTTCAGATCGGTGTCGTGCATGACCACCAGCACGCCGTCCTTGGAGAACTGGACATCGTTCTCCACCCAGTCGATGCCCAGGTCGTCGGCCTTGTCGACGGCGGCCAGGGTGTTCTCCGGCGCGTACGCCGAGGCGCCCCGGTGGGCGAAGACGACGGGGGCGTTCCGCTTCGGACCCCCGGTCCGGGCGCTGACGGTCCGGACGTCCGCGACCGTGGTCGTGTGCCCCGCGGTCGTGGTCCTGCCCGTGTTCCGGGTGTCGGTGGACGACATCAGCAGCGCGCCGGCCCCCATCACGGCTGCGGCGGTGAGGACGGCGGTTGCGGTACGTGCGTACACGTGGACTCCTTGCGTCAGAGTTGCGGCAGGGCCGAGAGTGACAGCCGTGCCCCAACGGGGGACAGGCGAAGGATGGCCACAACGTGAACGCCGCCGTCGACACCGGGTCACGGGCCGATTTCCATGTCTATAAGATGCAGCTCTTCTGTTTGTCTGCCGGGCCTCGCGCTTTAGGGTCACCTCCGGACCCGGGCTTCCGCGAAGGGCGTACGAGCATGCAGGGCACGATCGACGGTTTCAGCTACGGGGCGGTGACGCCCGTCGCGGCCTTCCTCATGGCCTGCCTCGGCGCGGCTCTCGGACTGCGCTGCACGACCCGCTCGCTGCGCACCGAACGCTCCTTCAAGGCCGGCTGGCTGGCCCTCGGCGCGACCTCCATCGGCTCCGGCATCTGGACGATGCACTTCATCGCGATGATGGGCTTCTCCGTCGAAGGAGTGGTGATCGGCTACGACAAGCCGATCACCTTCGCCAGCCTCGCGGTCGCGATCGGCATGGTCGGCGTCGGGATCTTCCTCGTCGGATACCGCGGCGCCACCCGCATGGCACTGGTGACGGGCGGCACCATCACCGGACTCGGCGTGGCCACCATGCACTACCTGGGCATGGCCGGAATACGTCTGGACGGGCAGCTGGAGTACGACACGGTCACCGTGGCCCTCTCCGTGGTCATCGCCGTGGTGGCCGCCACCACGGCGCTCTGGGCGGCCGTGTCCATCCACGGTTTCCTGCCCAGCCTCGGGGCCAGCGTCGTGATGGGCGTGGCGGTGAGCGGCATGCACTACACCGGCATGGCGGCGCTCAGCGTCCACCTGCACCCCGGCTCCGGCAACGTGTCCGGCACCACGGCCGCCCCGCTCGTCCCGCTGCTGATCGGCCCCGGCTGCTTCCTGGTCATCGCCGCGGTGGTCGTGATGTTCGACCCCCTGATGGTGCTGGGCACCCCGGACTGGAACGACTCCAAGGCCGCGAACGGAGCGGTACGCCCGCCCGGGACACCGGCCCGGCGGCAGGTGCCGCGGTTCGGGACGCACGCCGACCCGGCGTCGTTCCACTCCCGTCCGCGCGACCCCGCACCGCCCGGGGAGTGGTGACCGCGGGCCGGTGGAACGGCCGGACGGACCCGGTTGTCAGTGGGGGGTCGTACGGTGGTCCCATGCGGCCCGTTTCGAAGATCGAACGTTCGGTGGCGCCTTTCGAGGTCGTCAGTCCCTACCAGCCCAGCGGCGACCAGCCCGCGGCCATCGCCGAGCTGGAACGGCGCATCCGCGCGAACGAGAAGGACGTCGTCCTGCTCGGCGCGACCGGCACCGGAAAGTCCGCGACCACCGCGTGGATGATCGAGAAGCTGCAGCGCCCCACCCTCGTGATGGCACCGAACAAGACGCTCGCGGCCCAGCTGGCGAACGAGTTCCGTGAGCTGCTGCCCAACAACGCCGTCGAGTACTTCGTCTCGTACTACGACTACTACCAGCCCGAGGCGTACGTCCCGCAGTCGGACACCTACATCGAGAAGGACTCCTCGATCAACGAGGAGGTCGAGCGGCTGCGCCACTCCGCGACGAATTCGCTGCTCACCCGGCGCGACGTCGTCGTGGTCGCCTCCGTCTCCTGCATCTACGGCCTCGGCACACCCCAGGAGTACGTGGACCGGATGGTCCAACTCAAGGTGGGCGACGAGATCGACCGCGACCAGTTGCTGCGCCGCTTCGTCGAGATCCAGTACACCCGCAACGACCTCGCGTTCACCCGGGGCACCTTCCGGGTCCGCGGCGACACCATCGAGATCTTCCCGGTCTACGAGGAGCTCGCCGTCCGCATCGAGATGTTCGGCGACGAGATCGAGGCGCTCTCCACCCTCCACCCGCTCACCGGCGAGGTGATCAGCGAGGACCGGTCCCTCCACGTCTTCCCCGCCAGCCACTACGTCGCGGGCCCCGAGCGCATGGAGAAGGCGGTCGACGGCATCGAGCGGGAGCTGGAGCAGCGCCTCGCCGAGCTGGAGAAGCAGGGCAAGATGCTGGAGGCCCAGCGGCTGCGGATGCGCACCACGTACGACATCGAGATGCTCCGGCAGATCGGCACCTGCTCCGGCGTCGAGAACTACTCGATGCACTTCGACGGCCGCTCGCCCGGCACCGCCCCGCACACCCTCCTCGACTACTTCCCCGAGGACTTCCTCCTCGTCCTCGACGAGTCGCACGTCACCGTGCCGCAGATCGGCGCGATGTACGAGGGCGACGCCTCCCGCAAGCGGACCCTCGTCGACCACGGCTTCCGGCTGCCCTCCGCGCTCGACAACCGCCCGCTGAAGTGGGAGGAGTTCCAGGAGCGGATCGGCCAGACCGTCTACCTCTCCGCCACCCCCGGCACGTACGAGCTGTCCCGGGGCGACGGCTTCGTGGAACAGATCATCCGCCCCACCGGCCTCGTCGACCCGGAGGTCGTCGTCAAGCCCACCGAGGGCCAGATCGACGACCTGGTGCACGAGATCCGCATCCGCGCCGAGAAGGACGAGCGGGTCCTGGTCACCACCCTCACCAAGAAGATGGCCGAGGACCTCACCGACTACTTCCTGGAGCTCGGCATCCGGGTCCGCTACCTGCACAGCGACGTGGACACGCTGCGCCGCATCGAGCTGCTGCGCGAACTGCGCTCCGGCGAGTACGACGTACTGGTCGGCATCAACCTCCTGCGCGAGGGTCTCGACCTGCCCGAGGTGTCGCTCGTCGCCATCCTCGACGCGGACAAGCAGGGCTTCCTGCGCTCGGGGACGTCCCTGATCCAGACCATCGGGCGCGCCGCCCGCAACGTCTCGGGCCAGGTCCACATGTACGCCGACACGATCACCCCGGCGATGGCCCGGGCCATCGACGAGACCAACCGCCGCCGCGAGAAGCAGATCGCCTACAACACCGAGCGCGGTCTCGACCCGCAGCCCCTGCGGAAGAAGATCAACGACATCGTCGCGACGATCGCCCGCGAGGAGGTCGACACCGAGCAGCTGCTCGGCACCGGCTACCGCCAGACGAAGGGCGCCAAGGCACCCGTGCCCGCACTGGCCAAGCAGACCGGCGCCAAGCGGGCCGGGGACGGCGCCGGGACGGTCACCGACCGGCCCGCCGCCGAACTCGCCGGGATCATCGAGGAGATGACCGACCGGATGCGGGCGGCCGCCGCGGACCTCCAGTTCGAGGTGGCCGCGAGACTGCGCGACGAGGTGGGGGAGTTGAAGAAGGAGTTGCGCCAGATGCGCGAGGCGGGTCTCGCCTGACCGCGTTGCGTTCGGTGTGTTGCAGGACCGACACAAAATGGCCCCGAACGGTCGCACTGTCGGTGTGACTGCGTAGGGTGCTGGGAAACCGCGCACGGATGGTTGCGGGGAAAGCGGAGAGGGGACAGCGCGTGACGGTCAATATGACCAAGGGTCAGGCCATCAGCCTGCAGAAGGGCGACGGAGGGACCCTGACCGCGGTGCGGATGGGGCTGGGCTGGCAGGCCGCGCCGCGCCGTGGTCTGTTCGGTTCGCGTACACGGGAGATCGACCTCGACGCCTCGGCGGTGCTCTTCGCCGACAAGCAGCCGGTCGACGTGGTCTTCTTCCGTCACCTCGTCAGCGACGACGGCTCGGTCCGGCACACCGGGGACAACCTGGTCGGCGGCGCCGGTTCCGGCGGCGACGACGAGGCGATCCTCGTCGACCTGCAGCGGGTGCCGGTCCACATCGACCAGATCGTCTTCACGGTGAACTCCTTCACCGGCCAGACGTTCCAGGAGGTGCAGAACGCCTTCTGCCGCATCGTCGACGAGACCAACGGCCAGGAACTCGCCCGCTACACGCTGGACGGCGGAGGCCAGTACACCGCTCAGATCATGGCGAAGGTGCACCGCGCGGGGAGCGGCTGGCAGATGACCGCCCTCGGCAACCCGGCCAACGGCCGGACCTTCCAGGACCTGATGCCGTCGATCCTGCCGCACCTGTGAGCAGGGCCTGATCGGACCGGTACACACCGGTAACCGCAGCTCCCGGCGGCATCGGCCGCCGGGAGCTGCACCGCATGGCGCCGTACCGCACACGGCGCACCGCAGGGCGCCGCGGAGCCCTGCGGCACATCGCACGGCAGTGAAGCGAATCGTCGAGGGGACAGGGCAATGACGGCCGAGCTGGTCCGGGGGCAGAACCACACCTTGCCCCAGACCCGTCTGGAGATCCGGGTATCGGCCGGCACGCCCGTCGTGGCCGGTGCCACGCTCGGCGACGAGAACGGCACGGTGCACGGCACCGAGTGGGTCGTCCACCCGGGATCGCCCCAGCTGCCCGGCCTGGAGGTGTCCCGCCAGGCCGCCGCCGACCACCGGCTCGCCGTCGACCTCGACGCCCTGCCGGACGCGGTGCACCGGGTCACCGTGCTGCTGGCCCTGCCCACGGGCGTCGGCGGCCCGAGCCGGTTCGGCGCGGTCGCCTCGCCGTTCGTCGCGGTCACCGGACTCGACGGCACCGAGATCGCCACGTTCACCCTCACCGGCCTGGACACCGAGTCCGCGGTCGCGGCCCTGGAGCTCTACCGCCGCCAGGGCGCCTGGAAGGTCCGCGCCGTCGGCCAGGGCTACGCGGGCGGCCTCGCCGCCATGCTCGCCGACCAGGGCCTGTCCCGGGCGGCCGACCTGGCCCACTCGATCCAGGAAGCGGTCACCCGCGCGACGGCCCGCGCCGTCACCCCGCCCCCGCCGCGCACCCCGGACACCGGCCGCGCCGGCCACGGCACGGGCCCGGTACCGCCCCCGCACGACCCCCGGCCGGCCGAACCGCTCACGGAGCCCGCCGCCCCGCCGGCCCCGCCCGCCACGGGCGGCGGCCGCATCGACTACGCGCACCCCCGCCGCCAGGCCGCCGCTCCGCCGCCGCCCCCGCCCACCGCCCCGCCCGCGCAGCCTGGCCGGCCGGCCCAGCCCGTCGCGGGGGACGCGACCGGCTGGTCCATGGACGAGCGCCTCTACAACCAGATCTGGGGCATGTTCGAGGACCTGGCCCGCACCGCCGCCGCGTACCGCAGCGCCGTGGAGTTCGCCGAGTCCCGCATGGAGCAGGAGCTCGACCGGACCCTGTCCGACCCGCGCAGCCGCATCGGGGGCACGGGCGACCGGGCCCGCGAGGAGGCCCGCGCCAAGCGCGACGAGCTGACCGCCCGCGCCCGCGAGACCCTCGACCGCGACCTCGCCCAGCTCGCCGCGGAGTCCGACGTCGTGGAACCCGCGCTCCCCGCCGCGTTCGCGCGCTGGGACAACCCCGTCTGGCACGCCTACCGCGTCCCGATGGAGATCCCCATGGCGCTGCGCATCGGCGACCTCCACCTCCCCGAGAAGCCCGACCTGCACATCCCGCTGCTGGTCCGGCTGCCGCTGGAGCGGGGGATCTGGATCGACAGCGGCCGTACGGCTTCCGACGCCGCGGCCCTGATGGACACCACCCGGCTGCGCACCCTGGCCATGGAGAGCGCGGTCGCCCACGCGGCACGCCTGCTGGCCGTCTACCCGGCCGACGAGTTCTCCGTCCACGTCATCGACGCCGCGGGCTCCGGGGCCGGGGCGCTCGCCCCACTGGTGCACTCCGGGGCGCTCGCCGGGCCGCCCGCCGCCGGGGCCCAGGGGGTCGCCTCGGTCCTCGCCCACCTCACCCGGCGCGTCGACCTGGTGCAGATGGCGATCCGGGCGGGCGCCGCCGACTCGCTCCCGCCGGATCTCGACACGGGCGAGCAGCTGCTGATCGTCAACGACTTCCCGCACGGCTTCGACGACCGCGCCGTCACCCAGCTGCGCTACCTCGCCGACGAGGGCCCCTCGGTCGGCGTCCACCTCCTGATGGTCGCGGACCGGGAGGACGCCGCCGGGTACGGGCCGGTGCTCGACCCGCTGTGGCGCTCGCTGCTCCGGCTCACCCCGGTCCCCGACGACCACCTCGCCGACCCCTGGGTGGGGCACGCCTGGACGTACGAGCCGCCGGTGATGCCGCCCGGGAGCCGGGTCCTGGAGCAGGTGCTCGCCGCGGTGGCCGCCGCCCGCCGGCCCCGGCAGTACTGACCCGCGGACCGTTCCGGCCTTTCCCGTACCGCCCTGACCAGTGCTTTTGAAGGAGCTTTACCTTTCTCTTTACCTTTCCTTGGGATTACCTGTACTGTTCTTTGGGCGGAGGGGAGTACTCCCGTACGCGGCGTTCCCGTCAGTACGGACCGTGACCGGTCCCGGGGCGCCGGCCCGTGGCGCAGCCCGCGCCCCCGGGTGGAAGAGACCTCCGGCAGCGACGACGCTGATCAGTAGCCGTAGCGAACTGCCGGAGGCGCAGTGGACGTTTCATGGACCCTCTGGGCGCTGACCATTCTTGGTCTGTCAGCCCTCATCGCCGTCGACTTCTTCATCGGGCGCAAGCCCCATGACGTGACGACCAAGGAAGCCGGGATCTGGACGGTCATCTGGATCGCGCTGGCCGTCCTCTTCGGGCTCGGCCTGCTGGTCTTCGGTGAGAGCCAGGCGTCGGGCGAGTTCTTCGCCGGCTTCATCACCGAGAAGTCGCTCAGCGTCGACAACCTCTTCGTCTTCGTCCTGATCATGGCGAAGTTCTCGGTGCCCTCGCACCTCCAGCAGCGGGTGCTGCTCGTCGGGGTGCTGATCGCGCTGGTGCTGCGAGCCGTCTTCATCGCCGCCGGTGCCGCCGTGATCGCCAACTTCTCGTGGGTCTTCTACATCTTCGGCGCGTTCCTGATCTACACCGCCTGGAAGCTCATCCAGGAGGCGCGGGCCGGCGAGGAAGAGGAGGAGTTCGAGGAGAACCGTCTCCTCAAGACGGTCGAGCGCCGCTTCGGGGTCGCCGACCGCTACCACGGCACCAAGCTCTTCATCCGGAACAACGGCAAGCGCGTCCTGACCCCGCTGATGGTCGTCATGCTCGCCATCGGCACCACCGACGTGCTGTTCGCCCTGGACTCCATTCCCGCGATCTTCGGCCTGACCCAGGACCCGTACATCGTCTTCACCGCCAACGCCTTCGCCCTGATGGGGCTGCGGCAGCTGTACTTCCTGATCGGCGGGCTGCTGAAGAAGCTCGTCCACCTCAGCTACGGCCTCTCGGTCATCCTCGGCTTCATCGGCGTGAAGCTGGTACTGCACGCGCTGCACGAGTCCGGGGTGAACGTCCCCGAGATCTCCATCCCGGTGTCGCTCGGCGTCATCTGCGGCGTGCTGGTGATCACCACGATCACCAGCCTCGTCGCCGGCCGGAAGCGGGAGCGGGCCGAGGCCGCCGCGCGGACGGACGGGATCACGGACGAGACCGTGGACAAGAAGGGGGCCGACGTCGACGCCTGAGCCCGCGGGCCGGCCCGGCATCCGCCCGGCCGGCCCGACGGGAGACGGCACCGGCCGGGGCGCGCAACACTTCGTTGCCCGCCCCGGCCGGTGTTTCTCGGTCGGAGGGTGTCCCCGGTGCGGGGAGCGGCGGTCCGCCGGTGGCGTCCGCGACTCGGATCACCAGCCGCGGGCGCGCCACTGCGGCAGCTGCGGACGCTCGTCGCCGAGCGTGGTGTCGTGCCCGTGCCCCGGGTAGACCCACGTCTCGTCGGGCAGCCGGTCGAAGAGCTTGGTCTCCACGTCGTGGAGCAGGCTCGCGAAGGCCTCGGGGTCCTTGTGGGTGTTGCCGACCCCGCCCGGGAAGAGGCAGTCCCCGGTGAACAGGTGCGGGGCGCCGTGCGGGTCGTCGTAGACCAGCGCGATGGAACCCGGGGTGTGACCGACGAGGTGGCGGGCGGTCAGGGCGACCCGGCCCACCCGGACCGTGTCGCCGTCGTCGACCAGGACGTCGGTCGGGACCGGGATGCCCTCGGCGTCGTACCGTCCGGCGTGGGTCCGCGCCCCGGTGGCCGCGACGACCTCGCCGAGTGCCTGCCAGTGGTCGCCGTGCCGGTGGGTGGTGACGACGGACGCGATGCCGTCGTCACCGATCAACCGCAGCAGCGTCCCGGCCTCGGCGGCCGCGTCGATCAGCAGTTGCTCGCCGGTGGCCCGGCAGCGCAGCAGGTACGCGTTGTTGTTCATCGCGCCGACGGCGACCTTGGAGATCATCAGGTCCGTCAGCTCGTGCACGTCGGCGGGCCCGCCGACCCTGACCGCTCCGCTGTACGTCATGCGACTCAGCCTATAGCGGGGGGAGCGCGGGGAGGGGGCCTCCCTCGACGGTCAGCGCCGACCCGTCGCGACGCCCGCAGAGCCAGCCGAGCAGCTCGGGAGCGGTGCCGCGGACGGTGACGGGGGAGCCTGCCGCGCCGCCGCCGGTCGTCCGGGTCCGGCCCGCCCCGTCGACCACGCCCGTGGCCACGACGTCGGGGTGCCCGTCGAACCGCTCGACGAGGAAGTCGATCTCCTTGGAGACGAACTCCTCCGGCAGGTCCTCCAGCTCGTAGCCGATGCCCAGGTCGACGTGGTGCAGCTCGACCTCGACGCGGCGCCGGAAGGGAACCCGGGAGGCCGAGTCCGTCACGCCGTTGCGCAGCGTGACCGTGCGGGACCAGTCGGCCGGGGCCGAGGCGGCCTCCGCGAAGCGGGCCGCGCTCCCGGCCAGGTCGGCCAGCTGTTCGTCCTGCGGCCGGGGCGCGTCGCGCTCGATGTCGCGGTCGCGGGTTTCGCTGTCTGCGTACATGGGCCGGGCGTGGAGAACGTTCACGAGCGCGTCGGCGTTACGGGAGAGGTGCGCGAGGACGTGTCCCCGGCTCCAGCCCGGCAGCCGGGACGGCAGGGCGAGCGCGGCGTCGTCCAGCTTTCCGGCCGCGTCGAGCAGCCGATCGGTGGCCTCGCGAAGGGCTTCCAGGTCGTGCACATGATCGTTCATGGGGCCGAGCCTAGCCCCGCCACTCGTTCGGGTGAAGGAGACCGAGGGCGTCCATAAATCGAATGCGCGTGCTATACGCTCGGAGTCGAAAGCTTCGTACAACGCTGTGGCGCCCCCCATACCCTGGGACGGGGGCTCAGTTCCCCCATTTCTCTCCAGAAAGGTGCGGACCGGCGTGGCCGACCGTCTCATCGTCCGTGGCGCTCGCGAGCACAACCTCAAGAACGTCTCGCTCGACCTCCCCCGCGACTCCCTCATCGTCTTCACCGGGCTCTCCGGGTCGGGCAAGTCGTCCCTCGCGTTCGACACGATCTTCGCCGAGGGCCAGCGGCGCTACGTGGAGTCCCTCTCCTCGTACGCCCGCCAGTTCCTCGGCCAGATGGACAAGCCGGACGTCGACTTCATCGAGGGACTCTCGCCCGCCGTCTCCATCGACCAGAAGTCGACCTCGCGCAACCCGCGCTCGACGGTCGGCACCATCACCGAGGTCTACGACTACCTCCGCCTGCTCTTCGCCCGGATCGGCAAGCCGCACTGCCCCGAGTGCTCCAGGCCCATCTCGCGCCAGTCCCCGCAGGCCATCGTCGACAAGGTGCTCGGCCTCCCCGAGGGCAGCCGCTTCCAGGTGCTCTCGCCGCTGGTGCGCGAGCGCAAGGGCGAGTTCGTCGACCTCTTCTCGGACCTGCAGACCAAGGGCTACAGCCGGGCCCGGGTCGACGGCGCGACCATCCAGCTCTCCGAGCCGCCCAAGCTCAAGAAGCAGGAGAAGCACACCATCGAGGTGGTCGTCGACCGGCTCACGGTCAAGGACGGCGCCAAGCGCCGGCTGACCGACTCGGTCGAGACCGCGCTCGGGCTCTCCGGCGGCATGGTCGTGCTCGACTTCGTCGACCTCCCCGAGGACGATCCCGAGCGTGAGCGGATGTACTCCGAGCACCTCTACTGCCCGTACGACGACCTCTCCTTCGAGGAGCTGGAGCCGCGCTCCTTCTCGTTCAACTCGCCCTTCGGCGCCTGCCCCGACTGCACGGGCATCGGTACGCGGATGGAGGTCGACCCGGAGCTGATCGTCCCCGACGAGGAGAAGTCGCTCGACGAGGGCGCGATCCACCCCTGGTCGCACGGCCACACCAAGGAGTACTTCGGCCGGCAGATCAACGCGCTCGCCGAGGCACTCGGATTCCGTACGGACATTCCCTGGGCCGGGTTGCCGCAGCGCGCCAGGAAGGCCCTGCTCTTCGGCCACAAGATCCAGACCGAAGTCCGCTACCGCAACCGCTACGGGCGGGAGCGCGCGTACACCACCCCCTCGTTCGAAGGGGCGGTGCAGTTCGTCAAGCGGCGGCATTCCGAGGCCGAGAGCGACTCCAGCCGGGAGCGCTTCGAGGGCTACATGCGCGAGGTGCCCTGCCCGACCTGCGAGGGCACCAGGCTCAAGCCGATCGTGCTCGCCGTGACGGTGATGGAGAAGTCCATCGCCGAGGTCTCCGCGATGTCGATCAGCGAGTGCGCCGAATTCCTCGGCCGCCTGAAGCTGAACGCCCGCGACAAGAAGATCGCCGAACGGGTCCTCAAGGAGGTCAACGAGCGACTGAAGTTCCTGGTCGACGTCGGCCTCGACTACCTCTCGCTCAACCGTGCCGCGGGCACCCTGTCCGGCGGCGAGGCCCAGCGCATCCGGCTGGCCACCCAGATCGGCTCCGGCCTGGTCGGCGTGCTGTACGTGCTGGACGAGCCGTCCATCGGCCTGCACCAGCGGGACAACCACCGGCTGATCGAGACCCTGGTCCGGCTCCGCGACATGGGCAACACGCTCATCGTCGTCGAGCACGACGAGGACACGATCAAGGTCGCCGACTGGGTCGTCGACATCGGCCCCGGCGCCGGTGAGCACGGCGGCAAGGTGGTCCACTCCGGGTCGCTCAAGGAACTGCTCGGCAACGACGAGTCGATCACCGGCCAGTACCTGAACGGCAGGAAGTCGATCCCGACGCCCGAGATCCGCCGCCCGGTGGACCCGGAGCGCACGCTCACGGTGCACGGCGCCCGGGAGAACAACCTCCAGGACATCGACGTCTCCTTCCCGCTCGGCGTGCTCACCGCCGTCACCGGCGTCTCGGGCTCCGGGAAGTCGACGCTGGTCAACGACATCCTCTACACCCACCTGGCCCGGGAGCTGAACGGCGCCAAGTCGGTCCCCGGCCGTCACACCCGGGTCGACGGGGACGACCTGGTCGACAAGGTGGTGCACGTCGACCAGTCGCCCATCGGCCGTACGCCCCGGTCCAACCCGGCCACGTACACCGGTGTCTTCGACCACGTCCGCAAGCTGTTCGCGGAGACGATGGAGGCGAAGGTGCGCGGCTACCTGCCGGGCCGCTTCTCCTTCAACGTCAAGGGCGGCCGCTGCGAGAACTGCTCCGGCGACGGCACGATCAAGATCGAGATGAACTTCCTGCCGGACGTCTACGTCCCGTGCGAGGTCTGCCACGGGGCGCGCTACAACCGGGAGACCCTGGAGGTCCACTACAAGGGCAAGTCCATCGCCGAGGTGCTGGACATGCCGATCGAGGAGGGCCTGGAGTTCTTCGAGGCCGTCCCGACGATCGCCCGTCACCTCCGCACGCTCAACGAGGTCGGTCTCGGGTACGTGCGGCTCGGCCAGTCGGCGCCGACGCTCTCCGGCGGCGAGGCGCAGCGGGTGAAGCTCGCCAGCGAGCTGCAGAAGCGCTCCACCGGCCGTACGGTCTACGTCCTGGACGAGCCGACCACGGGGCTGCACTTCGAGGACATCAGCAAGCTCATCAAGGTGCTCTCCGGGCTGGTCGACAAGGGCAACTCGGTGATCGTCATCGAGCACAACCTCGATGTGATCAAGACCGCGGACTGGGTCGTCGACATGGGCCCCGAAGGGGGCAGCGGCGGCGGTCTGGTCGTCGCCGAGGGCACCCCGGAGCAGGTCGCCTCGGCCCCCGCCAGCCACACCGGGAAGTTCCTCCAGGAGATCCTGGACCCGGACCGGGTGAGCGAGGCCGCGGTGCCCGCCGCCCGCAAGCCGCTGCGGAAGACGGCCGCGAAGAAGAAGACGGTCGCCGCGAAGTCGGCCCCGGCCAGACGGACGGCCACGGCCCGGACGGGCACGGGCAGGGCCGCCAAGTCCGCCGAGGCCGGGACGGACGGGGCGGCGAGGAAGCCGGCCGCGAAGAAGCCCGCGGCGAAGCGGACGACCCGCGCCCGCGAGGCCTGAGCCGGGAAGCACTCGGCACACGGGCGGGGCGTCGGGGACGACCCGCCCGTACCGAGCCCCGGCCTCGACCGGGAAGGACCGGGAACGGACGGTGCCGGGCCGGGGACGGCGGGGCTCGGGTGGGCCGGGCGCGGGGGCTGTCGGGGGCGCCGGTATCGTCGGTTCCGTCACCGATGGCGCTGATGCCCAGGTACTCCCGGTGCCTCAGCCGTCCCCGTTGTCCCTCCGTCCCTCCGACCAGTGGAGACCGCATGCCCGGCCAGCCCGCCGCCCGCCGTACCGTGCTGAAGGGCGCCGCTCTCGCCGGCGCCGCCGGGCTGGGAGTGGCCGCCTGCTCGACCGAATCGAAGCTCGGCCACGCCGAGACGCCGACGCCGACCGCCCCCGTGACGCTCGGCGCGCCGGAGGAGGTCCCGGTCGGCGGCTCCAAGCTCTACCGCGAGCAGCGGCTCGTCGTCACCTGCCCGGCCAAGGGCCAGTACAAGGCGTTCAGCGCCCAGTGCACCCACGGCGGCTGCCTGCTGGACAAGGTCGAGGACAACGTGGGCAACTGCCCCTGTCACGGCAGCCACTTCGACACCACGACCGGCAAGGCGACGCGCGGCCCGGCCACCGCGCCGCTGCCCGCGGTCCCGGTCCGGATCGAGGGCGGAAAGCTGATCGCGGGCCCCGAGGTCTGACCGACCGGCGCACACGCCCCGCACCGGCCGGGGGCCGGACGCCGGTCCCCGCGCCGTGCCGCGCCTGCCTCGCCTTGCCGCACCTGCCGTGCCTCGCCGGGGCCGGGGTCACTCCCAGTCCCAGTCGATGCCGACCAGGCCGGGCCGCACCCCCTGTTCCACCAGGTGAACGGTCCGGTGCCGGCCGGTGAGCGTGAGGTCCGTACGGGCGCCGCGCGGCGCCCCCGCCGAGATCTGGGCGAAGCGCCGGCACCGTACCGGAAGCGCCGCCTCGTCGAACCCCACCTGCAGCACGTACTGCCCGCCGCCGAAGCTGAAGCCGCGCACGTACTCGCCGCACGGGCCTCCCGTGCCGTCGTCGAAGCCGTAGCCGAAGAGGTACGTGTCGCCCGACCTGAGCCGGGTGTCGAAGAGCAGCTCGGCGACGAGGACCCCCGTACCGCCGTCCCAGCGGATCCGCCCCGTCCGGCAGTTCTCCCGGGCCGCCACCGCCACCCGCGCCGGATCGCAGCCCGGGTCGCCCCGGTAGACGGCGAGGTAGCGGTCGATGTCGTCCCGGTGCGCCCGCACCACGTGCTGCGACTCGCGCTGCCGCAGCTCCCGGCCGGGGCCGATCCGCACCCGCTCGTGGTGCCCCACCGTGTGCAGCCCGCCGTCCACCGGTGAGCCCAGCTCCGTGAGCAGCCGTTCCACCGCACCGGACGACTCCAGCAGCGAACGGTACGACCGCGCGGCCGGGCGGTCGGTCTCCGGGCGGCCGTTCCCGGTGTCCAGCAGCCGGAGCAGCGAGTTGCCCGGCAGCTCCAGCACCTCCTCCAGCGCCTTCACGGCCCGCAGGGACTCGGCGCGCTGCGGGCGCCTGGCCCCCTGCTGCCAGTAACTCAGGCTGGTCACCCCGACCTTGACCCCGCGGTGCGCGAGATGGTGCTGCACCCGCTGGAGCGGCAGCCCGCGCACCGCGAGCGCGGTCCGCAGCGCCAGATGGAACGGGCCGGTGTGCAGCACCTGCGACAGTTCGGCCTCGGTGTGCCGCATGGGTCCTCCAGATGACCGGGTGAACGTTCACGACGCGGCGTGGGAGGACCGCGTCGACGGGGGCGGTTGCGCAGGTGGCCGGGGGAGGGCCGTTCACGTGTCCGCCACGCCGTTCACACCGCGATGTTCCCCCGCATTGAAGCGTGTTGACCCGGTCCCGACAACGGTTGATGCTCCTCGGGCAGCGTCCGGACGCGCTCCCGCGATCACCCATCCCCCGCATCGGGAGGAACGTCATGCGCAACCGAAGAATCCGACCGGGCCGGTTCCCCGCCGCGGCCGTCCTGGCCGCCGTGCTCCTCGCACTGCCGACGGCGACGGCCTCGGCGGCCAGGCTCCCCGCCACGACCGCCCCCGCCCCGCACGCCACCGTCGCCGCGGCGCCGGCGGACCCGGCCGCCACCGCGGACGGCATCGCCGCGACCCGGCGCCTGGACATCACCATGCAGGCCCAGCAGAAGACCAACTGGTGCTGGGCGGCGTCCGGCAACACCATCGCCACCTGGTTCGGCCGGAACTACTCGCAGAACCAGTTCTGCAACGCCGCCTTCGGCCGTGCTCAGGGCTACGAGTGCCCCAACTCGCAGGCCACGCTCGGCAACGTCCAGGACGGGCTGTACTGGGCCGGGGTCAACCCCGGTTCGTACGTCACCGGCTGGCTGCGCTACCCCACCGTCCAGGCCGAGATCGCCGCGGGACGCCCCGTGGAGACCCGCATCCAGTGGTCCTCGGGCGGCGGGCACATGCACGTCCTGTACGGGTACGACGACTCGGGCAGCTGGGTCTACTGGGGCGACCCCTGGCCCTCCAGCAACCGCTACAACTGGGCCTCGCACGCCTGGTACGTCAACAACGCCGAGTTCTCCTGGACCCACTCGCTCTACCGGATCGGGGCGTGACGAGATGAGCCGCACGACCGCCCGTACCACCGCCCGCTCCACTGCGCGCACCGCCCGGTCCACGGCTGCCGCCCTGGCCGCCGTCGGCGTCCTGACCGGCGCCGCCCTGCTCACCGTCGCCGCTCCCGGGGCGAGCGCCGCACCAGGCCCCGGCACCGGACCCGCGGTCGGCCCGGCCGCGCTGAGCGCCGCCCGGCACGCGGCGGCCGACGCCGGGACGCTGGACACCCTGTCCCGGTTCTTCGCCCGCGAGGGCGCCGTCACGAGGTCCGCGGCGGCTCCCCGCCTCGTCGGCGCGACCGTGCCCGTGTACACCCTCGCCCCGGACTTCGTCGCCGGGAAACCGGGCGCACCGGTGGCCGGACTGGACTACCTCGCCACCACGGCCGTCTCCTCGGACGGGCAGAAGGCGTCCCTGTGGACCCTTCCGAAGGAAGGGAAGGACGGCGGCTGGCAGGTGGTGAACATAGCCACCGGCGACGACGAGGCGCGGTACGCCGCCGCGGGCGCCCGCGAACTCCCCGGCGGGACGGTCTTCCGCGAACCGCAGACGGACGCCTGGTTCGTGCAGAAGGGGACCAGGGTGCTCCCGCTGGACCGGGACGCGGTCCGCGCGGTCGGCGCCCGCGGCACCACGCTGGCCGCCTATCGTGCCCGGGTACGGAAGGCGTACGGCGACAAGCTCCCCGGTTCCGGGTACGCGCGCTCCGGGAAGGCGGGCGGCTACGCACCGTCCGCACCCGCCACCGGCTCCGGGCCCGCGCCCGCCGGCAAGGAGTCCCGGGTCGTCGCCGCGAGCGCGGTGCCCGGCCCGGCGCTGACCGCCACCTCGGCCGCCGCCGGGGCCGGTGCCCTCGCCGTACTGGCCCTCGGCGGCGCCGCGGCCCTGCGCGACCGGCGACGACGCCGGGCGCCCCGCTGACCGGCGGCATCCCAGGACCCGTGCTCCGGGGCGCGCTCCCACTGCCCGCGCCCCGGAGCACGGCACCGTTTCGGGACCGGCCGCGCTGTCACTGCCCGCAAGTAGGGTGGGGCACATGGCAGACCCCTCCAGCTACCGCCCCAAGCCGGGACAGATCCCCGACTCCCCGGGGGTCTACAAGTTCCGGGACGAGCACCGCCGGGTGATCTACGTCGGCAAGGCCAAGAACCTGCGCCAGCGCCTGGCCAACTACTTCCAGGACCTGGCCGCGCTCCATCCGCGTACGCGCACGATGGTCACCACCGCCGCCTCGGTGGAATGGACGGTCGTGTCCACGGAGGTCGAGGCCCTCCAGCTGGAGTACTCCTGGATCAAGGAGTTCGACCCCCGGTTCAACGTCAAGTACCGCGACGACAAGAGCTATCCGTACCTCGCGGTCACGCTCGACGAGGAGTTCCCGCGCGTGCAGGTCATGCGCGGGGCCAAGAAGAAGGGCGTGCGCTACTTCGGCCCGTACGGCCACGCCTGGGCGATCCGCGAGACGGTCGACCTGATGCTCCGGGTCTTCCCGGTCCGCACCTGCTCCGCCGGGGTGTTCAAGAACGCCGCCAGGACCGGCCGCCCCTGCCTCCTCGGCTACATCGGCAAGTGCTCGGCCCCCTGCGTCGGCCGCGTCACCGCCGAGGAGCACCGCGAACTGGCGGACGGTTTCTGCGACTTCATGGCCGGCCGTACCGGTACGTACATCCGCCGTCTGGAGAAGGACATGATGGCGGCGGCCGAGGAGATGGAGTACGAGCGTGCGGCCCGGCTCCGCGACGACGTGGAGGCCCTCAAGCGGGCCATGGAGAAGAGCGCCGTCGTCCTCGCCGACGCCACCGACGCCGACCTGATCGCGGTCGCCGAGGACGAGCTCGAAGCGGCGGTCCAGATCTTCCACGTGCGCGGCGGCCGGGTGCGCGGCCAGCGCGGCTGGGTCACCGACAGGGTGGAGAACGTCGACACCGCGGGCCTGGTCGAGCACGCCCTGCAGCAGCTGTACGGCGAGGAGGCGGGGGACTCCGTCCCCAAGGAGGTCCTCGTACCGGCCCTGCCCGAGGACCCGGACGCGGTCTCCCAGTGGCTCGCCGGACGGCGCGGCTCCCAGGTCAGCCTGCGCGTTCCGCAGCGCGGCGACAAGAAGGACCTGATGACGACGGTCCAGCGCAACGCCCAGCAGGCCCTCGCCCTGCACAAGACCAGGCGCGCCTCCGACCTCACGACCCGCTCCCGCGCCCTCGAGGAGATCGCCGGGGCGCTCGGCCTCGACTCGGCCCCGCTGCGCATCGAGTGCTTCGACATCTCGCACCTCCAGGGCGACGACGTGGTCGCCTCCATGGTCGTCTTCGAGGACGGGCTCGCCCGCAAGAGCGAGTACCGCCGCTTCCAGATCAAGGGCTTCGAGGGCCAGGACGACGTCCGGTCGATGCACGAGGTGATCGGCCGCCGGTTCAAGCGGTACCTCCAGGAGAAGGAGCGGACGGGGGAGTGGGAGGAGACCCCCGGGACCCCCGAGGCTTCCGGGACTCCTGAGACCCTCGGGGCCCCCGACGCCTCCGGGGCCCCCGATGCCCCCGGGATCTCGGGGATCTCGGGGATTCCCGGGACCTCCGACCCGGACGGCGAGGCACGCGAGGACGACGGCCGTCCCAAGCGGTTCGCCTACCCGCCGCAGCTCGTCGTGGTCGACGGCGGCCGGCCGCAGGTCGCGGCGGCCAAGCGGGCCCTCGACGAGCTGGGGATCGACGACGTCGCCGTCTGCGGCCTCGCCAAGCGCCTCGAAGAGGTCTGGCTGCCCGATGACGACGACCCCGTCGTCCTGCCCCGCTCCAGCGAGGGGCTCTACCTCCTCCAGCGCGTCCGCGACGAGGCCCACCGCTTCGCGATCACGTACCAGCGCGCCAAACGGGCCAAACGCATCCGCTCCAGCCCCCTGGACGCCGTCCCCGGCCTCGGTGAAACCCGGAAACAGTCGTTGATCAAGCATTTCGGCTCCGTGAAGAAGCTGAAGCAGGCGACAATCGACGAGATCTGCGAGGTTCCGGGGATAGGCCGCAGAACGGCGGAATCGGTGGCTGTCGCCCTCGCATCGGCCGCCCCGGCCACGCCTGCCGTGAACACGGCGACAGGAGAGATCATTGAAGAGGACGACGGGGGCAGCACGACATGACCGAGCGTGAGAACGAGCACGAAGCCGGCACCGGGAACGAAACCGGGGCCGGCGGCACCGACCGAGCAGACGGAGCAGGACACGTGAGTACGGGCACCACCATCGAGACCGGAGACGGGAACGCGGCCATTCCCGAGCTGGTGATCATCTCGGGGATGTCGGGCGCCGGGCGCAGCACCGCGGCCAAGTGTCTGGAGGACCTCGGCTGGTTCGTCGTCGACAACCTGCCGCCCGCCCTGATCCCCACCATGGTCGAGCTCGGCGCCCGCTCCCAGGGCAACGTGGCGCGGATCGCCGTCGTCGTCGACGTACGGGGCCGCCGTTTCTTCGACAACCTCCGCGAGTCCCTCGCCGACCTGGAGGCCAAGCACGTCACCCGGCGCATCGTCTTCCTGGAGTCCTCCGACGACGCCCTGGTCCGCCGCTTCGAGTCGGTCCGCCGCCCGCACCCCCTCCAGGGCGACGGCCGGATCGTCGACGGCATCGCCGCCGAGCGGGACCTGCTGCGCGAGCTGCGCGGCGACGCCGACCTGGTGATCGACACCTCCAGCCTCAACGTGCACGAACTGCGCGCCAAGATGGACGCCCAGTTCGCCGGCGAGGAGGAGCCGGAGCTGCGCGCCACGGTCATGTCGTTCGGCTTCAAGTACGGCCTGCCGGTCGACGCCGACCTGGTGGTCGACTGCCGCTTCCTGCCCAACCCGCACTGGGTCCCCGAGCTGCGCCCGTTCACCGGGCTCAACGAGGAGGTCTCCGCCTACGTCTTCGACCAGCCCGGCGCCAAGGAGTTCCTCAACCAGTACACCGAGCTGCTCCAGCTCATCGCCGCCGGATACCGCCGCGAGGGCAAGCGCTACGTGACGATCGCCGTCGGCTGCACGGGCGGCAAGCACCGCTCGGTCGCCATGTCCGAGAAGCTCGCCGCCCGGCTCGCCACCGAAGGCATCGAGACCGTCCTCGTGCACCGGGACATGGGGCGCGAGTGACCAGCCGCAACCTGCGCCTGCGGCGTCTGCGCAGAGCCACCCCCGCGCTGTCCGGCCGCAAGCGCGGCGCCCAGCCCAAGGTCGTCGCCCTCGGCGGCGGCATGGGGCTGTCCGCGTCGCTCGCCTCGCTCCGCCGGATCACCGGCGACCTCACCGCCGTGGTCACCGTCGCCGACGACGGGGGCTCCAGCGGACGGCTCCGCGAGGAGCTCGGTGTCCTGCCCCCCGGCGACCTGCGCAAGGCACTCGCCGCCCTGTGCGGGGACGACGACTGGGGCCAGACCTGGGCCAGGGTGATCCAGCACCGCTTCCAGTCCAAGGGCGACCTGCACGAGCACGCGGTCGGCAACCTGCTGATCGTCGCCCTCTGGGAGCAGCTGGGCGACCACGTCCAGGCCCTGGACCTGGTCGGCAGGCTGCTCGGCGCGCACGGCCGGGTGCTGCCCATGTCCGCCGTGCCGCTGGAGCTCCAGGCGCTGGTCCGGGGACACGACCCGGACCGTCCGGGCGACGTGGACACGGTGCGCGGCCAGGCCACCGTGGCGCTCACCCCCGGCGAGGTGCAGTCCGTCCACCTCGTCCCGCACGACCCGCCGGCCGTCCCCGAGGCGGTCGCCGCGGTGCTGGACGCCGACTGGGTGGTGCTCGGACCGGGATCCTGGTTCTCCTCCGTGATCCCGCACCTGCTCGTCCCCGAACTGCTCGACGCGCTCGTCGAGACCAAGGCCCGCAAGGTCCTCTCGCTCAACCTCGCACCGCAACCCGGTGAAACTGATGGCTTCTCCCCGCAGCGTCATTTGGAGGTTTTGGGACGACACGCCCCTAAACTCGCCCTGGACGTGGTGCTGGCCGACGAAGCCGCCGTGCCCGATCGCGAGTCCCTCGCCGATGCCGCCAAGCGGTTCGGTGCCGCGGTCGAGCTGGCGCCGGTGGCCTCACCCGACGGCGTTCCGATCCATGATCCGGAGCTGTTGGCCGCCGCGTACGACCGTATTTTTCGGATGCATGGAAGGATCGGCCCATGGCGATGACGCCGGCGGTGAAGGACGAAATCTCCCGGCTTCCCGTGACCCGGACCTGCTGCAGAAAAGCAGAGGTATCGGCGATTCTTCGGTTCGCGGGCGGACTGCACCTGGTGAGCGGCCGGATCGTGATCGAGGCGGAGCTGGACACCGCGATGGCGGCGCGCCGGCTGAAGCGGGACATCCTCGAGATCTTCGGGCACAGCTCCGAGCTGATCGTGATGGCGCCCGGTGGTCTGCGACGCGGTTCCCGTTACGTCGTACGGGTGGTGGCGGGCGGCGACCAGCTGGCCCGGCAGACCGGCCTGGTGGACGGCCGCGGCCGCCCCATCCGCGGACTGCCCCCGCAGGTGGTCTCGGGAGCCACCTGCGACGCCGAGGCCGCCTGGCGCGGAGCCTTCCTGGCCCACGGCTCGCTCACCGAGCCCGGCAGGTCCTCCTCCCTGGAGGTGACCTGCCCCGGCCCGGAGGCGGCGCTCGCCCTGGTCGGTGCCGCCCGCCGGCTCTCCATCGCGGCCAAGGCGCGCGAGGTGCGCGGGGTGGACCGGGTCGTCGTCCGCGACGGCGACGCGATCGGCGCCCTGCTCACCCGGCTGGGCGCCCACGAGTCGGTGCTGGCCTGGGAGGAGCGGCGGATGCGCCGCGAGGTCCGCGCCACCGCCAACCGGCTGGCCAACTTCGACGACGCCAACCTGCGTCGCTCCGCGCGCGCCGCGGTCGCCGCGGGTGCCCGGGTGGGGCGCGCCCTGGAGATCCTGGGCGAGGAGGTGCCCGAGCACCTCGCGGCGGCCGGCCGGCTGCGCATGGAGCACAAGCAGGCGTCCCTGGAGGAGCTGGGCGCGCTCGCCGACCCGCCGCTGACCAAGGACGCGGTCGCGGGCCGCATCCGCCGTCTGCTGGCCATGGCCGACAAGCGGGCCCAGGACCTGGGCATCCCGGGCACGGAATCCACCCTCAGCGAGGAGCTCGCCGACGGCCTGGTGGGCTGATCCGGAACCCCTGCGGAACCGGTCCCGACCGGAACGTGCAACACCCTTCGGAGTGTTGACGCTCCGTAATCGTCACTGCTGTGCGGACCACGCCCGGAGACCCGTACTCCTACCGGGGAGTACGGGTCTTCGTGGTTCTTTCCGCCGTTCTTACGGCCCTGCTCGATGTCACTCCGTAGCCCTCGGAGGGGTAGGGTCGGAGGCGGTCGGGGACATCTCATACAACTCGCCGGGGTGAAAATCCCGCGTATTCAACGAGGAGATCGGTTCGTGACGATCCGCGTAGGCATCAACGGCTTTGGCCGCATCGGGCGTAACTACTTCCGCGCGCTGCTGGAGCAGGGTGCGGACATCGAGATCGTGGCTGTCAACGACCTGGGCGACACTGCGACCACGGCCCACCTGCTGAAGTACGACACCATCCTCGGTCGTCTGAAGGCGGAGGTCAGCCACACCGACGACACCATCACCGTCGATGGTCACGTCATCAAGGTGCTCTCCGAGCGAAACCCCGCCGACATCCCCTGGGGCGACCTGGGCGTCGACATCGTGATCGAGTCGACCGGCATCTTCACCAAGAAGGCCGATGCCGAGAAGCACATCGCCGGCGGCGCCAAGAAGGTCCTCATCTCGGCCCCCGCCAAGGGTGAGGACATCACCATCGTCATGGGTGTCAACCAGGACAAGTACGACGCGGCCAGCCACCACGTCATCTCCAACGCGTCCTGCACGACCAACTGCGTCGCCCCGATGGCCAAGGTCCTGGACGAGAACTTCGGCATCGTCAAGGGCCTCATGACGACGGTTCACGCCTACACCAACGACCAGCGCATCCTGGACTTCCCGCACTCGGACCTGCGCCGCGCCCGCGCGGCCGCCGCGAACATCATCCCGACGACCACCGGTGCGGCCAAGGCCACGGCCCTGGTCCTCCCGCAGCTGAAGGGCAAGCTGGACGGCATCGCCATGCGCGTCCCGGTCCCGACCGGCTCGGCCACCGACCTGGTCGTCGAGCTCCAGCGCGAAGTCACCAAGGACGAGGTCAACGCCGCGTTCAAGAAGGCCTCCGAGGACGGCGACCTCAAGGGTTTCCTGTCCTACACCGAGGACGCGATCGTGTCCTCGGACATCGTCGGCGACCCGGCTTCCTGCACCTTCGACTCCTCGCTGACCATGGTCCAGGAGGGCGGGTCGGTGAAGATCCTCGGCTGGTACGACAATGAGTGGGGCTACTCCAACCGCCTCGTCGACCTGACCGTCTTCGTCGGCAGCCAGCTCTGACCGTCGAACCGGCAGGCACTTCGATGTGAGCACGGGGCTCGAACAGCGCAACGCCGCGCCGTTCGGGCCCCGTCGCATGCTCTCCCGCCTCCCAAGGAGTCCAGCAAGATGAAGACGATCGACCAACTTCTCGCCGAAGGGGTCACCGGAAAGCGCGTATTCGTGCGCGCCGACCTCAACGTGCCGCTCAGCGGCACCACCATCACCGACGACGGCCGCATCCGCGCCGTCCAGCCGACCGTGGAGAAGCTCGCCGCGGCCGGCGCGCGGGTCGTCGTCGCCTCGCACCTGGGACGCCCCAAGGGCGCCCCGGATCCCGCCTTCTCCCTGGCGCCCGCCGCCGCCCGCCTCGGCGAGCTGATCGGTGCCGACGTGGCCTTCGCGACCGACACGGTCGGCGAGTCCGCGCACGCCACGGTCGCCGCGCTCGCCGACGGCGGGGTCGCCGTCCTGGAGAACCTCCGCTTCAACCCCGGCGAGACCTCGAAGGACGACGCCGAGCGCGGCGCGTTCGCCGACCGGCTCGCCGAGCTCGCCGACCTGTACGTGGGCGACGGCTTCGGGGCCGTGCACCGCAAGCACGCCTCGGTCTTCGACCTCCCGGCCCGGCTGCCGCACGCCGCGGGCGACCTGATCGCCACCGAGGTCGGCGTCCTGAAGAAGCTCACCGAGAACGTCGAGCGCCCGTACGCCGTCGTGCTCGGCGGTTCCAAGGTCTCCGACAAGCTCGGTGTCATCGACCACCTGCTGGAGCGCGCCGACCGCATCCTCATCGGCGGCGGCATGGCGTACACCTTCCTCAAGGCCCAGGGCCACGAGGTCGGCAGCTCGCTCCTCCAGGAGGACCAGATCCCGGCGGTGCTGGAATACCTCCGGCGCGCCGAGGAGAAGGGCGTGGAGTTCGTGCTCCCCGTCGACGTCGTGGTCTCCGAGCAGTTCCCGGACCTCAAGGCCAAGGCACCGACCGAGCACCGCACCGTGCCCGCGGACGCCATGCCGGCCGGCTTCATCGGCCTGGACAACGGCCCCGAGACCAACAAGCTGTACGCCTCGAAGCTCGCCGACGCCGCCACCGTCTTCTGGAACGGCCCCATGGGCGTCTTCGAACACCCCGACTACGCCGAGGGCACCCGGGCCGTCGCCCAGGCCCTCGTCGACTCCCCGGGCTTCACGGTCGTCGGAGGTGGCGACTCCGCCGCCGCCGTCCGCACCCTGGGCTTCGACGAGAACGCATTCGGACACATCTCGACCGGTGGCGGTGCCAGCCTCGAATACCTCGAGGGCAAGACGCTCCCCGGCCTCGCCGCACTGGAGGACTGACCTTTCATGACCACCCGTACCCCGCTGATGGCGGGCAACTGGAAGATGAACCTCAACCACCTGGAGGCCATCGCCCACACCCAGAAGCTCGCCTTCGCCCTCACCGACAAGGACTACGACGCCGTCGAGGTGGCCGTCCTGCCGCCCTTCACCGACCTGCGTTCCGTCCAGACCCTCGTCGAGGGCGACAAGCTGAAGATCAAGTACGGCGCCCAGGACATCTCGGCGCACGACTCCGGCGCATACACCGGCGAGGTCTCCGGCCCGATGCTCGCCAAGCTCCGGTGCACCTACGTGGCCGTCGGCCACAGCGAGCGCCGGCAGTACCACGGCGAGACCGACGAGGTCTGCAACGCCAAGGTGAAGGCCGCCTACCGGCACGGACTGACGCCGATCCTCTGCGTCGGCGAGGGCCTGGACGTCCGCAAGGCCGGTGACCAGGTCTCCCACACCCTCGCGCAGCTCGACGGCGCCCTGAAGGACGTCCCGGCCGAGCAGGCCGAGTCCATCGTGATCGCCTACGAGCCGGTCTGGGCCATCGGCACCGGCGAGGTCGCCACCCCGGAGGACGCCCAGGAGGTCTGCGGAGCGATCCGCGGCCGGCTGGCCGAGCTGTACTCGCAGGAGCTGGCCGACGCGGTCCGCATCCAGTACGGCGGCTCGGTGAAGGCCGGAAACGTCGCCGCGATCATGGCGCAGCCCGACGTGGACGGCGCGCTGGTCGGCGGTGCCGCACTGGACGCCGACGAGTTCGTCAGGATCGTGCGCTTCCGCGACCAGTGAGTATGCGGTAGCGCGGATCCGTCGTACCCTTGCGGGGGCCGAGGAGGGTACAGCCTCCCGGCCCCCGTTGTTCGCACATGCAGTCCAGAGGATTCCGGAAAGTAGGGACCAGCCGTGGTTTTGGCGTTCGAGATCGCCCTGATCGTCTTCAGCCTGCTGCTGATGCTGCTGGTGCTGATGCACAAGGGGAAGGGTGGCGGCCTCTCCGACATGTTCGGCGGCGGCATGCAGTCGTCCGTCGGTGGTTCCTCGGTCGCCGAGCGGAACCTCGACCGGATCACCGTGGTCGTCGGCCTGGGCTGGTTCGCGTGCATCGTCGTACTCGGTCTGCTGATCAAGCTGGACAGCTGACCCTCGTACGCGATTCCCGGTGAGGGTGTAACTCCTTTCACTGGACGCGCGTTGGGCCTTACGTAGACTGGGGCATCTTCGAGCACCATCACGCAGGGAGTTACGCCGTGGCAAGTGGCAACGCGATCCGGGGGAGCCGGGTCGGAGCGGGGCCGATGGGGGAGGCCGAGCGGGGCGAGTCCGCGCCACGCCTCCGCATCTCCTTCTGGTGCTCGAACGGGCACGAGACGCAGCCGAGCTTCGCCAGTGACGCGCAGGTACCGGAGACCTGGGACTGTCCGCGCTGCGGCTTCCCGGCCGGCCAGGACCAGGACAGTCCGCCGGACCCGCCGCGCACCGAGCCGTACAAGACGCACCTCGCGTACGTGCGCGAACGGCGCAGCGACGCGGACGGCGAGGCCATCCTCGCCGAGGCCCTGGCGAAACTCCGGGGCGAGATCTAGCGGTTCACCGGCCGGGCACCCACAGGGTGCCCGGCCGGACTGTTTCGCCCCTCGTGCCGCGGCTTCGCCGTGCCTCGTACACCGGTCCGATCAATTAGGTTGGAAGGGCAGCGGGGCAACTGCAGGCACGAGAAGAATTGGGCTGATATCCCGGATGAACACACCAAGCCGAACCAGGCTCAACCAGACGCCCGAGTGGACCGCTCTGGGCAAGCACCGCGAGCAGTTCGGAACGACCCATCTGCGCCGGCTCTTCGCGGACGATCCGCAGCGCGGCACCGGATACGCCCTCAGGGTCGGCGACCTGTACATCGACTACTCCAAGCACCTGGTCACCGACGAGACGCTCCGGCTGCTGCGCGAGCTCGCCGCGGCCACCGACGTGGCCGGACTGCGGGACGCCATGTTCCGCGGCGAGAAGATCAACACGACCGAGGACCGCGCCGTCCTGCACACCGCGCTGCGCGCCCCGCGCGACGCGGTGATCGAGGTCGACGGCGAGAACGTGGTGCCCGGCGTGCACGCCGTGCTCGACCGGATGGCGGCCTTCTCCGACCGCGTCAGGTCGGGGGAGTGGACCGGCCACACCGGCAAGCGCATCAGGAACGTCGTCAACATCGGCATCGGCGGCTCCGACCTCGGCCCCGCCATGGCGTACGAGGTGCTGCGCTCCTTCACCGACCGCTCGCTCACGGTCCGCTTCGTGTCGAACGTCGACGGCGCCGACCTCCACGAGGCCGTGCGCGACCTTGACCCGGCCGAGACGCTCTTCGTCATCGCGTCGAAGACCTTCACCACGATCGAGACCATCACCAACGCCACCTCCGCCCGCGACTGGCTGCTGACCGGTCTGAGGGCCGGTCAGGAAGCGGTCGCCAAGCACTTCGTGGCCCTGTCCACGAACGCCGGCAAGGTCGCGGACTTCGGCATCGACACGGCCAACATGTTCGAGTTCTGGGACTGGGTCGGCGGCCGCTACTCCTACGACTCGGCCATCGGCCTCTCGCTGATGATCGCCATCGGCCCCGACCGGTTCCGCGAGATGCTCGACGGCTTCCACCTGGTCGACGAACACTTCCGCACCGCCCCCGCCGAGGACAACGCCCCGCTGCTGATGGGGCTGTTGGGCATCTGGTACGGCGCCTTCTTCGACGCCCAGTCGCACGCCGTGCTGCCGTACAGCCACTACCTGTCCAGGTTCACCGCGTACCTGCAGCAGCTGGACATGGAGTCCAACGGCAAGTCCGTGGACCGGGACGGCAATCCGGTGGACTGGCAGACCGGCCCGGTCGTCTGGGGCACCCCGGGCACCAACGGCCAGCACGCCTACTACCAGCTGATCCACCAGGGCACCAAGGTCATCCCGGCCGACTTCATCGGCTTCGCCGAACCGGTCGCCGACCTGCTGCCCGGCCTGGTCGCCCAGCACGACCTGCTGATGGCCAACTTCTTCGCCCAGACCCAGGCACTGGCCTTCGGCAAGACGCCGGACGAGGTCCGCGCCGAGGGCGTTCCCGAGGAGCTGGTGGCGCACAAGACGTTCCACGGCAACCACCCCACGACGACGATCCTGGCAGACCGGCTGACCCCGTCCGTCCTCGGCCAGCTCATCGCGCTGTACGAGCACAAGGTCTTCGTCCAGGGAGCCGTCTGGAACATCGACTCCTTCGACCAGTGGGGCGTGGAACTGGGCAAGGTCCTCGCCAAGCGGATCGAGCCGGTGCTGACCGGCGGCGAGGGCGGCGAACAGCTGGACAGCTCGACCGCCGCGCTCGCCGGGGCGTACCGCGCCCGCAGGGGGCGCTGAACCCATGACCAGGGGGGAGGGGACGGGGACGGTACGGCTGAGGCCGCCGAACAACACGCTGGACGCGAGAGCCGTCGGGTGGTGGCGGACCCAGTGGCTGCTGCTGACCGCGGCACCCGTGGTGGTCCTGGTGGTCCTGGGCGTGCTCATCGAGCCCGCCCGGTTCTGGCTGCTGATGCCCGCCGCGGTGCTGGCGGTCCTCGGCACCGGCTGTGCGCTGCTCCTCCCCGCCTGGTGGTACCGCACCCACCGCTGGGAGGTCACGGACGAGGCGGTGTACGTCAGGACCGGGGTCTTCCGGCAGGAGTGGCGGATCGCGCCGATGTCCCGGATCCAGACCGTGGACACCGTGCGCGGCCCGCTGGAGCAGCTCTACCGGCTCGCCACGGTCACCGTGACCACGGCGTCGGCCAAGGGCGAAGTGCGGATCGAGGGCCTGGACCACGAGGCGGCGGCCGAACTGGCCGAACGGCTGACCCGGATCACCCAGGCCACACCCGGGGACGCCACATGAGCGCCGGGGCGGCCGTCCCCCCGGCCGCGGCGGACGACGACCACCGCGCCGACGGCCCCGGCGGTCCCGGCGCGGCCACCGTCGTCGGCTGGCGGCGGCTGGACCGGCGCACGGTCCTCGTCAACGCGCTCGTCGTGGCCGGGGTGGCGGCCGGCGCGGCCGTGCCCACCACGCTCGGACTGTCCGGCCGGTTCGGGTTCGCGACGGCGATCGCCTGGGTCCTGGCCGGCTCCGTCCTGCTGATCGGCTGCGCCGCGGTCGGCGACTACGTCCGGTGGCGCCGCACCCGCTACCGCATCGGCACAGCACGGGTCGAACTCCACACCGGGCTGTTCCTGGTCAAGAAGCGGTCCCTGGCCCGCGAACGGATCCGGAGCGTCGACCTCACCGCCCATCCGCTGCAACGGGTCCTGGGCCTGGTCACCGTCCGCATCGGCACCGGGGAGCACACCGGCGGCGACTCCACCCTGGAGCTCGACCCGGTGTCCGGGGCGGAGGGCGAACGACTCCGCCGCGAACTGCTGGCCAGGGCGGCCGCCGACACTCCCGGCGCCCACCGCGAGGGCGAACTCGTCGCCCTCGACCCGCGCTGGATCCGCTACGCCCCGGTGTCGTTCGTCGCCCCGGCGCTCGGCGGCGCGGCGGCCGGAGCGGTGATGCAGGTCAGTGAATGGTTCGGGGCCCAGGGCCGGGTGATCGCCTGGATCGGCGACCGCTTCCGGGACACCTCGCTGCTCACCATGATCGTGACCCTCGCCGTCGGCGCGGTGGTCGTCGGCGCCGTCGGCGCGCTCGGCCTGTGGATCGAGATGTGGTGGGGCTACCGGCTGGAACGCGAACCGGGCGGCACCCTGCGCGTCCGGCGGGGACTGCTGACCTCCCGGTCGATATCCATCGAGGAGCGGCGGCTGCGCGGCGTGGACCTCGTCGAGCCGCTCGGCGTCCGGATGTGCGGCGCGGCCCGGGTCGACGCGATCACCACCGGACTCGCCAAGGACGACGAGGAGCAGCACGGCGACCACAACACCCTGCTGCCCCCGGCGCCCCGGTCCCTCGCCGACACGGTGGCCGCCGAGGTGCTGCGCGAGGCGACGTCCCCGACCGGCGCCCCGCTCGTCCGTCACCCCGTGGCGGCCCGCGGCCGTCGGCTGCGCCGGGCGCTGTGGGCGGTGCTCGTCCCGGTGGCCGTCCTGGCCCTGCTGGGCGCGCTGCTGACCCCCGTGCTGCTCTGGATCGCGCTCGCCTGCGCGGCCCTCGGGCTGCCCGTCGGACTGCTCCTGGCCCGCGACGCGTACCGCAACCTCGGACACGCCGTCAGCGGCGACTACCTGGTGGTCAGGTCCGGCACGGTGCGGCGCTCGACCGCCGCGCTGGAACGGGCCGGGGTCATCGGCTGGACGATCGGGCAGACGTACTTCCAGCGGCGGGCCGGGGTGCTGAGCGTCACCGCGACGACGGCCGCCGGTTCGGGCGCGTACACGGCGCACGACGTGGACCGGAGCGAGGGCCTCGACTTCGCCGCCGGGGCCGTCCCGGGCCTGCTGGAGCCCTTCCTGGAGCGCACCCCGCCCACCGGCTGACCCCCCGCGCGACGCGCTCCGTACGCCGAGGGGCCCGGCCCGCTCCGAGGAGCGGGCCGGGCCCCTGGCCGATGCGGCGCCGACGGCCGCCGGGGTCAGGCCGAGGCCGGCGGGTACAGGGCGCGCGGCAGCCGGGAGGCGGCCGCCGCGTCCATCAGCCACAGGGTGCGGCTGCGTCCGTACGCACCGGCCGCCGGGGCCTGGATCTCCCCGGCACCCGAGAGCGCGATCTCCGCGGCCTCCGCCTTGTCCTCGCCCGCAGCGAGCAGCCACACCTCGCGCGCCATCCGGATCGCGGGCAGCGTGAGCGAGACGCGGGTGGGCGGCGGCTTGGGGGCGCCGTGCACACCGATGACGGTGCGCTCGGTCTCCCGGACCGCGGGCAGCTCCGGGAAGAGCGACGCGACGTGCGTGTCCGGGCCGACGCCCAGCATCAGCACGTCGAACGTCGGCACCGGGCCGTGGTCCTCCGGACCGGCCGCGGCGGCCAGCTCGGCGGCGTACCCGGCCGCCGCAGCGTCGGCGTCGTTGCCGAACGGGCCGTCCGACGCGGGCATCGCGTGCACCCGGGACGGGTCCAGCGGCACCGAGTCCAGCAGGGCCGCACGGGCCTGCGTGACATTGCGCTCCGGATCGCCCTCCGGCAGGAACCGCTCGTCGCCCCACCACAGGTCGAGCCGCGACCAGTCGATCGCGTCCCGGGCGGGCGCTTCGGCGAGCGCGGCCAACAGGCCGTTGCCGTTGCGCCCGCCGGTCAGCACCACCGAGGCGTGACCGCGCGCGGTCTGGGCGTCCACGACCCGGGTGATCAGCCGGGCCGCGGCGGCCCGGGCCATCAGCTCCTTGTCGCGGTGCACGACGAGTTGAGGGGTGCTCACTTCGACGCCGCCTTCTTGGCCGCCGACTTCTTCGCCGGAGCCGGGGCCGGGGCGGCGGCCGGAGCGGCGGCGGGAACGGGCTCGGCCCGCTCCGGCTCCGCCGCCCCGCCGAGCTTCTCCGTGCCGAACCGCACCGTCGACGCGTACGTGTTGTCCGGGTCCAGACGCCGCAGCTCCTCGGCGAGCAGCTCGGCGGTGTCCCGCCGCTTGAGCGCCACCGCGCGGTCCGGCTGGCCCTGCATCGAGAGCGTGGCCAGCGAACCGTCGGGACGGTCCAGGACGATGACGCCGTTCTTGGTCTCCATCCGCACGGCCGTCAGACCGGGACCGGCGGACACGGTGCGCTCCACCGGGACCCCGAGCCGGTCCGCGAGCCACATGGCGAGCAGCTCGCAGCTCGGGTTCTCAGACTCGCCCTCGACGGTCGCGGAGACGACCCGGGCGGACTGCTGGTCGAGGGAGGCGGCCAGCATCGAGCGCCACGGCGTGATGCGGGTCCAGGCCAGATCGGTGTCGCCCGGGGTGTAGGAGTCGGCGCGGACGGCCAGCTCCCGGCCCGGGTGCTCGGCCGCGTACGCGTCCGTGATCCGGCGCTGGGCGAGCGCGCCCAGCGGGTCCTTCGCCGGGTCGGCGGGCGCGTCCTGGGGCCACCAGACCACGACCGGGGCGTCCGGCAGCAGCAGCGGCAGGACCACCGACTGGGCGTGGTGGGCCAGCTCCCCGTGGAGACGCAGCACGACCGTCTCGCCGGTGCCCGCGTCGGAACCCACGCGCACCTCGGCGTCGAGCCGGGCGTCCCGGCGGCTGCGCGGCGAGCGGCTGACCCGCTTGATCACCGCGATGATCCGCGAGGGGTGCTCGCGCGAGGCGTCGCCGGCCGACTTGAGCGCGTCGTACGCGTTCTCCTCGTCGGTGACGATGACCAGGGTGAGCACCATGCCGATGGCCGGGGTGCCGATGGCGCGGCGGGCCGACACCAGCGCCTGGTTGATCTTGCTGGAAGTGGTCTCCGTGAGATCGATCTTCATGGCCGGCGCCAGCTCCGTCCGTCTCGTGCGAGCATCTCGTCGGCCTCGGCCGGACCCCAGGTGCCGGCCAAGTACTGCGCGGGCTTGCCGTGCTTGTCCCAGTACTCCTCGATCGGGTCGAGGATGTTCCAGGAGAGCTCGACCTCCTGGTGCCGGGGGAAGAGGTTGGCGTCGCCGAGCAGCACGTCGAGGATGAGCCGCTCGTACGCCTCCGGGCTGGACTCCGTGAAGGACTCGCCGTACGCGAAGTCCATCGTGACGTCCCGGACCTCCATCGAGGTGCCGGGCACCTTGGAGCCGAAGCGCACGGTCACGCCCTCGTCCGGCTGGACCCGGATGACCAGGGCGTTGCCGCCCAGCTCCTCGGTCGCGCCGGACTCGAAGGGCAGGTAGGGGGCCCGCTTGAAGACGACCGCGATCTCCGTGACCCGGCGGCCGAGCCGCTTGCCGGTACGGAGGTAGAACGGCACGCCCGCCCAGCGGCGGTTGTTGATCGTCAGCTTGATCGCGGCGAAGGTGTCGGTCGTCGACTTGGGGTCGATGCCGTCCTCCTCCAGATAGCCGAGGACCTCCTCGCCGCCCTGCCAGGCGTGCGCGTACTGGCCGCGCACCGTGTGCTTGCCCAGGTCCTCCGGCAGCTCCACCGCCGTGAGCACCTTGAGCTTCTCGGCGACCAGGGCCTTCGGGTGGAAGGAGCCGGGCTCCTCCATGGCGGTCAGCGCGAGCAGCTGGAGCAGGTGGTTCTGGATGACGTCACGGGCGGCGCCGATGCCGTCGTAGTACCCGGCACGACCGCCGATGCCGATGTCCTCGGCCATCGTGATCTGCACGTGGTCGACGTACGAGCGGTTCCAGATCGGCTCGAACATCGTGTTGGCGAACCGCAGCGCCAGGATGTTCTGGACCGTCTCCTTGCCCAGGTAGTGGTCGATCCGGAAGACCTCGTTGGGCGGGAACACGTCGTGCACGATCTGGTTGAGCTCCTGAGCGCTCGCCAGGTCGTGGCCGAAGGGCTTCTCGATGACGGCGCGCCGCCAGGAGCCCTCCTTCTGGTCGGCGAGTCCGTGCTTCTTGAGCTGCTGGACCACCTTGGGGAAGAACTTCGGCGGCACGGACAGGTAGAAGGCGAAGTTGCCGCCCGTGCCCTGTGCCTTGTCGAGCTCCTGGATCGTGGTCTTCAGCTGCTCGAAGGCCTCGTCGTCGTCGAAGTTGCCCTGGACGAAGCGCATCCCCTGGATGAGCTGCTGCCAGACCTCCTCGCGGAAGGGCGTGCGGGCGTGCTGCTTGACGGCGTCGTGGACCTCCTGTGCGAAGTCCTCGTCCTGCCACTCGCGGCGGGCGAAGCCGATGAGCGAGAAGCCCGGCGGCAGCAGGCCGCGGTTGGCCAGGTCATAGACGGCGGGCATCAGCTTTTTGCGGGACAAATCGCCCGTGACACCGAAGATCACCAGCCCCGACGGCCCCGCGATGCGCGGGAGCCGTCGGTCCTGGGGGTCACGAAGCGGGTTGGCTCCGGGAACACCGGACAAGGTGGTCAGCCCTCCGAAGGGGCGAGGCGCTTGAGCTCCGCCTCGGTCGAGTTGAGCAGGTCGATCCAGGACGCCTCGAACTTCTCCACGCCCTCGTCCTCCAGGAGCTGGACGACGTCGTCGTAGGAGATGCCGAGCGCCGCCACGGCGTCCAGCTCGGCGCGGGACTGCTCGTAGGTGCCGGTGACGGTGTCGCCGGCGACCTCCCCATGGTCGGCCGTGGCGTCCAGGGTGGCCTCGGGCATGGTGTTCACCGTGCCGGGGGCGACCAGGTCGACGACGTACAGGGTGTCCTTGTACGCGGGGTCCTTGACGCCGGTCGAGGCCCACAGCGGACGCTGCTTGTTGGCGTGCGCCCGGTCCAGGGCGGCCCAGCGCTCCGAGCCGAAGACCTCCTCGTACGCCTGGTAGGCGAGACGGGCGTTGGCGAGCGCCGCCTTGCCCTTGAGGGCCTTGGCCCCGTCGGTGCCGATCGCGTCGAGCCGCTTGTCGATCTCGGTGTCCACGCGGGACACGAAGAACGAGGCCACCGAGTGGATCTCGGACAGGTCCAGGCCCGCGGCCTTCGCCTTCTCCAGACCCGCCAGGTAGGCGTCCATGACCTCGCGGTAGCGCTCCAGCGAGAAGATCAGCGTGACGTTGACGCTGATGCCCTTGCCGATGACCTCGGTGATCGCCGGGAGGCCGGCCTTCGTCGCCGGGATCTTGATGAGCGTGTTGGGCCGGTCCACCAGCCAGGCCAGCTGCTTGGCCTCGGCGACGGTGGCGGCGGTGTGGTGGGCCAGCCGCGGGTCGACCTCGATGGAGACCCGGCCGTCCTGGCCGTCCGTGGCGTCGAAGACCGGACGCAGGATGTCGGCGGCGTCCCGCACGTCGGCCGTGGTGATCATGCGGATCGCCTCGTCGACGGTGACCTTGCGGGTGGCGAGGTCGGTGAGCTGCTGCTCGTAGCCGTCGCCCGAAGAGATGGCCTTCTGGAAGATCGACGGGTTGGTGGTGACGCCCACGACGTGCTGCTCGTCGATCAGCTCGGCCAGGTTGCCCGAGGTGATCCGCTTGCGCGACAGGTCATCGAGCCAGATCGCCACGCCCTCGTCGGAGAGGCGCTTGAGTGCGTCTGTCATGAGAATTGCATCTCCTACTAGTCGTATAACGGCGTCAGCGCGTGGCGGCGGCGAGAGATTCCCGCGCGGCGGCGGCGACGTGCTCGCCGGTGAAGCCGAACTCGCGGAAGAGGACCTTGGCGTCGGCCGAGGCGCCGAAGTGCTCCAGCGACACGATCCGGCCGGCGTCACCGACGTACCGGTACCAGGTCAGGCCGATGCCGGCCTCCACGGCGACACGCGCCTTCACCGACGGCGGCAGCACGCTGTCCTTGTACGCCTGGTCCTGCTCCTCGAACCACTCGACCGAGGGCATCGAGACCACCCGGGTCGGGATGCCGGCCGCCTGGAGCTCCTCGCGCGCCTCCACGGCGAGGTGCACCTCGGACCCCGTGCCGATCAGCAGGACCTGGGGCTCGCCGCCCTCGGCCTCGCGGAGCACGTAGCCGCCGCGCGCCGCGTCCTCGTTCGCCTCGTAGGTCGGCACGCCCTGACGGGTCAGCGCCAGGCCGTGCGGGGTGCCCCTGCCGAACTCCTTGGTGTACCGGCGCAGGATCTCGCGCCAGGCGATGGAGGTCTCGTTGGCGTCGGCCGGGCGGACGATGCTCAGGCCCGGGATGGCGCGCAGCGAGGCCAGGTGCTCCACCGGCTGGTGGGTCGGGCCGTCCTCGCCCAGACCGATCGAGTCGTGCGTCCACACGTAGGTCACCGGCAGGTGCATCAGCGCGGACAGGCGCACGGCGTTGCGCATGTAGTCGGAGAACACCAGGAAGGTGCCGCCGTAGATGCGGGTGTTGCCGTGCAGCGCGATGCCGTTCATGGCCGCGGCCATGGCGTGCTCGCGGATGCCGAAGTGGATCGTGCGGCCGTACGGGTCGGCCTCCGGCAGCGGGTTGCCCGCCGGGAGGAACGACGACGTCTTGTCGATCGTGGTGTTGTTCGAGCCCGCCAGGTCGGCGGAGCCGCCCCACAGCTCGGGCACGATGTCGCCGAGCGCCTGGAGCACCTTGCCGGAAGCCGCGCGGGTGGCGACGGACTTGCCCGGCTCGAAGACCGGGAGCCTGTCCTCCCAGCCCGCGGGCAGCTCACCGGCGGAGATCCGGTCGAACTCGGCGGCGCGCTCCGGGTTGGCGGTGCGCCACGCGGCGAAGCCCTTCTCCCACTCCGCCCGGGCCTCGCGGCCGCGGTCCAGCGCCTCACGGGTGTGGGCGATGACCTCGTCGGCGACCTCGAAGGTCTTCTCCGGGTCGAAGCCGAGGACCCGCTTCGTGGCGGCGATCTCCTCGTCGCCGAGGGCCGAGCCGTGCGAGGCCTCGGTGTTCTGGGCGTTCGGCGCGGGCCAGGCGATGATCGAGCGGGCCGCGATGAACGACGGGCGCTCGGTCTCGGCCTGGGCCGCCCGCAGCGCCGCGTACAGACCCGCCGGGTCCAGGTCGCCGTTGGGCAGCTGCTCCACGCGCTGGACGTGCCAGCCGTACGCCTCGTACCGCTTCAGGGTGTCCTCGGAGACCGCGGTCTCCGTGTCGCCCTCGATGGAGATGTGGTTGTCGTCCCACAGCAGCACCAGGTTGCCGAGCTTCTGGTGCCCGGCCAGCGAGGACGCCTCGGCCGAGATGCCCTCCTGGAGGCAGCCGTCACCGGCGACGACCCAGACCATGTGGTCGAAGGGGGAGGTGCCGGGGGCGGCGTCCGGGTCGAACAGACCGCGCTCGTAGCGGGCGGCCATCGCCATGCCCACGGCGTTGGCGACACCCTGGCCCAGCGGCCCGGTGGTCGTCTCGACACCGGTGGTGTGGCCGTACTCCGGGTGGCCGGGGGTCTTCGAGCCCCAGGTGCGGAAGGCCTTCAGGTCGTCGAGCTCCAGACCGTATCCGGCCAGGTAGAGCTGGATGTAGAGAGTCAGGCTGGTGTGGCCCGCCGAGAGCACGAAGCGGTCCCGGCCGACCCAGTCCGCGTCGGCGGGGTCGTGCCGCATCACCTTCTGGAAGAGGGTGTACGCGGCGGGAGCGAGGCTCATCGCCGTACCAGGGTGGCCGTTTCCGACCTTCTGTACGGCGTCCGCGGCCAGGACGCGGACGGTGTCCACGGCCCGCTGGTCCAATTCGGTCCACTGGAGGTCTGTGGTGGTCGGCTTGGTGCTCACCCTGAGTCAGGGCTCCTCTCCACTGTCGAAAACCGGTGACTGGTGACCGCACCGGGCGCTGTCGAGCCTACCCCTGACGGAACACGCAATTTCCGAGTGCTTTCAAGGGTGCGGGCGACCTGCGCAGTTCGCCTCCCGGCGAAGCCGCTCCTTCTTTCGAAGAGCCACCCCAACACGACCGCACCCCCGCGAAGAACGGCCTGTACCCAACGTCTACAGTGGTCTGGTTCGCGCAAGTCTTTACCGGGCCTTCACGCCCGGAGCTTGCTGGGATTTCTCTGTCAGGGGTGTGCGTGACGGCCGTCGAGTCCCGACCCGCAGGGGTCGCCTTGACTCCGAGCCCAGGGGGCCATCGCCCGTTCGGGGCCCGTGTCAAGGCATTCGTGGCACTGACCAAGCCTCGGATCATCGAGCTGCTGCTGATCACCACGGTCCCGGTGATGTTCCTCGCGGCCCAGGGCGTGCCCGATCTGTGGCTCGTTCTCGCTACCACCATCGGCGGATACCTCTCCGCGGGTGGTGCCAACGCGCTGAACATGTACATCGACCGCGACATCGACGCGCTGATGGACCGTACGGCGCAGCGTCCGCTGGTCACCGGCATGGTGAGCCCGCGCGAGTGTCTGGTCTTCGGGATCTCCCTCGCGGTGATCTCGACGGTCTGGTTCGGCCTGCTGGTGAACTGGCTCTCGGCCGCGCTGTCACTCGGCGCACTGCTGTTCTATGTCGTCGTCTACACGATGCTGCTCAAGCGCCGTACCTCGCAGAACATCGTCTGGGGCGGCATCGCCGGCTGCCTGCCGGTCCTCATCGGCTGGTCGGCGGTGACCAACTCGATGTCCTGGGCCGCGGTCATCCTGTTCGCCGTCATCTTCTTCTGGACGCCGCCGCACTACTGGCCGCTCTCCATGAAGGTCAAGGACGACTACGCCCGGGTCGGCGTCCCGATGCTCCCGGTCATCGCGTCCAATCGGGTGGTGGCCCGCCAGATCGTCGTCTACAGCTGGGTGATGGTGGCCGTCTCGCTGCTGCTCACCCCCCTGGGCTACACCGGCTGGTTCTACACGGTGGTGGCGCTGCTGACCGGCGGCTTCTGGCTCTGGGAGGCGCACGGCCTGCAGAACCGGGCCAAGGCCGGGGTGACCGGGGCCAAGCTCAAGGAGATGCGGCTGTTCCACTGGTCGATCACCTATGTGTCGCTGCTCTTCGTCGCCGTGGCGATCGACCCCTTCCTGAGGTAGTCCGCCCCCTCACAGCTCCTGCCGACGGGCGGGGTACGTGGCCCATGCCACGTACCCCGCCCGTCGCCGGTTGATCTACCCGTCGGTAGCATCCTGGACATGGCAGAGACGGCAGAGACCCAGGTTGAGAGCGGCAAGCAGGCGGCCCGCGCGGAGCGCAGGGCGGCGAAGCTCGCCAAGCAGATCGGCGCCTTCTCCAAGGCGCACGGCGGCGCGGAGGGACAGCTCGCCTACATCGG
Organism: Streptomyces sp. NPDC006435; assembly: GCF_040612315.1. NCBI lineage: Bacteria > Bacillati > Actinomycetota > Actinomycetes > Kitasatosporales > Streptomycetaceae > Streptomyces > Streptomyces sp. NPDC006435. Next base: position 324 of record NZ_JBEXPY010000030.1, on the reverse strand, counting down.
GGAGCACGGCACCCGCATCGTGCTGGTGGGCGAGGACGGCGGCTGGGGCGACCTGGTGGCCCCCTCGTACGCGGTCGCCGAGAGCGCCACGCGCAAGGCCGGGATCACGATGCACGAGGACTTCGACGGCGAGTTCGCCGCGAAGGTCCGCACCGGTCCGTACGAGTGGACGCGGATGGCCGGCATCCAGGTGGGCGGCCCCTCCGACAAGGCCTGACGAACGGACCCCCGTACGCCGATCGCCGGACGGACCCGAGTGCGGGGGGGGGCCGGGGTGGGGGGTGGGGGGGGGGGGCCGGGGGGCCCCGCGGGGGGTTAGCCCCC
>NZ_JBEXPY010000029.1:109524-122853 GCF_040612315.1 Streptomyces sp. NPDC006435 | reverse complement strand
CGACACCCGCCGCTCTCACCCCGCGCGCCCCCCCCGGGCTCCCCCCGCCCGCCCCCCGGGCCCCGGGGCCCCGCCCCCCCCCCCCCCCCGCGGCCCGCCCCCCCCGCCGGCGGCCGCCCCGGGGCCGCGTCAGGATCGCGGCGGGCCGGGGGCTGCGGCACAGTGGGCACATGGACGACCTGAATGCCCTCGCCGACGAGCACCTGGCCGCGGCCCGCGACTCCGCGCACGGCCGCAGCGCCCACCGCCTGCTGCACGAGGGGCCGCTGCGGCAGACCGTCATCTCCCTCACCGCGGGCTCCGCCCTCGACGAGCACAACGCCCCCGTCGCGGCCTCCCTCCAGGTGCTCCGCGGCCGGGTCCGGCTCACGGCGCCCTCGGGCGACGCGGAGCTGGGAGCCGGGACGCTCCACCCGATCCCGCAGGAGCGGCACGGGCTGCTGGCGCTGGAGGACGCCGTGGTGCTGCTGACCGCCGTCAACGAGTGACGGCCCCGGCACGGGCCCCGGCGGCCGCCCGCACCCGCTCCAGGATCCACATCACCAGGCTGCCCGCGGCGAGCGCCCCGCCCAGCAGGGAGATCCCGGTCCAGCCGGCCCGCGACCACACCACCGAGGCGAGCGCGGCCCCGGCCGCACCACCCATGAAGAACAGCGTCATGTAGGCGGAGTTGATCCGGCTGCGGGCCTCCGGACGGAGCGCGTAGATCACGTGCTGGCCGCTGTTGAGCCCCGCCTGCTGGGCGATGTTCAGCAGGATCACCCCGACCGTCAGCCACAGCAGCGACGATCCGCCGGCCAGCATCGGCAGCCAGGAGAGCGTGAGCAGCACGGCCGCCGCCCCCGACACCGTCTGCACCCGGCCCCGGTCGCTCAGCCGGGCCGCGATGTTCATGCCCACCACCCCGATGACGCCCACCAGACCGAAGAGCCCGATGGCGGCGGCGCTCCAGCCGAAGGGGTCCCGGGCCAGCAGGAACGTCAGCGCGGTCAGCTGCACGCTGTACGAGGCCATGGAGAACGCGCCGATGACCGCCCGCCGGCGCAGCACCGGCTCGTGCCGCAGCAGGGACAGGGTGGAGCGCAGCAGCCCGGTGTACGACATCGCGGCCGCGTCGCCCGTCCGGGGCAGCCGGGGCAGCCGATGGTGCAGGAGCACCGCCATGACCGCCATGAGCAGCGCGTTCACCCAGTACACGGTCCGCCAGCCGCCCAGCTCGGACAACGCGCCCGCGGCCAGCCGCCCGAACAGCCCGCCGAGCAGGACCCCGGACATGACCACGCCGACGACCCTGCCGCGTTCGGCCGGGGACGCGAGGGCCGCCGCGAACGGCACCACGACCTGTGCCCCGACGGAGGCCAGCGCGGTCAGCAGGGTCCCGGCGATCAGCAGCGGGCCGGCCGGGGCGGCGGCCGTCACCAGGAGGAAGAGGGCGGTCAGCGCGAACAGGCCCACGGCGAGCCGCCGGCGGTCCAGGACGTCCCCGAGCGGGACGAGCAGGATCAGCCCCAGCGCGTACCCGGCCTGCGCGGCGGTCACGACCATCCCCGCGGCGGTGGTCCCGATGCCCAGGTTCAGCTCGATGAGGTCCAGGAGCGGCTGCGCGAAGTAGTTCCCGGCGCAGGAGAGACCGGCGGCGACGGCCATCAGCAGGACCAGGCCGCGGCTGAGCACGGGCGGTTCGGGAAGGGCGCGGGCGACGGCCCGGCCTCGGGTCACGTGGGTGGAAAGAGCCATGCGCACAGCCTCCGTGAACTCCATCTATGAGTCCAACACATGTTTTTCATTTCATCGATCGTGGTTCACGATGGATGGATGGAACTCCAGCAGATGCGGTACGTGGTCGCGGTGGCCGAACTGGGCAGCTTCACGCGCGCCGCGAAGAGATGCCTGGTCGTCCAGTCCGCGCTGAGTCATCAGATCGCCCGGCTGGAGAAGGAGCTGGGGGCCCGGCTCTTCGACCGCACCAGCCGCCGGGTGCGGCTCACCGCGGCGGGCGAGGTGTTCCTGCCGGCGGCCCGGCAGGCGCTGGACGCGGCGGAACGGGCCCGCTCCGAGGTCGCCGCGGCGGCGGGGGAGGTCCGCGGCCGTCTCGCGGTCGGCGTCATCCCGACCGTCTCCACCGTCGACATCCCGGCCGCGCTGCGGGCGTTCCACCTCCGCTACCCGAAGGTGCGCATCGTCCTGCGGGACGGGGCGAGCAAGGACCTGGTCCAGGAGGTGCGGGACGGGACGCTCGACGTGGCGTTCCTGGGCGTGCTGCCGAGCTACCGGCCCAAGGGGGTGAGCGACCACGAGCTGAGCACCGGCGAACTGGCCGCCGTCGTCGCCCCGACCCACGCCCTGGCGAAACGGACGGAGGCCGACCTGGGCCTGCTGGCGCAGGAGATGTTCGTCGACTACCCCGACGGCACCGCCGCGCGGGCGCAGTCGGAGGAGGCGTTCGCGGCGATGGGGCTCTCCCGCGAGGTGGCGTTCGAGGTCAGCAGCACCGACTTCATCGTCCGGCTGGTCCGCAGCGGGCTCGGCATCGCCATGCTGCCGGCCGTCTTCGCGGCGGAACTGACCGGGGTGCGCGTGCTGCCCGTCCGCGACGCGCCCGCCCGGACGGAGCGGCTGGTCTGGAGCCGGTCCCGCCCCACCCCGGCGGCCGCGGCGTTCCTCACCGGCCTCGGCATTGACCTCGGCACCGATCCGGACGCCGGTTCCTGAGCGGCGTCTCCACGCCGTTCCCACCGCGGGGAGCGCTCGTCCAGGGATGCCCCGGCGGTCCGCTGGGCAGGTACAGGTGTACGAACCCGGGACAAGAGGCGGACCGGACGTCGGCGGCGAGGAGCGTGTGACGTGAGGGAGCAGACCGTGTGGCAGTTCTCGGACGACCGGGGGCAGTTGGCGACCGCCGACCGCCGCCCGGAACGGATCCTGGCCTATGTGCAGGCCGGGGCGACCCTCTGGGACCACGGGATACGTCCGAACGGACTGTTCGGCTCGGACCACGACGACCACGCCGTGCCGGACGCCGCGAAGACCGGGTCGCTGCCGCCGGACGAGGTCGCCTACCTCGGGGCCGGAAGCGCCCTGGACGTGGACACCCTGCTGAGCGGTGGGCCCGACCTCGTGGTGGCCGTCAGCTACGGCGCCGGTCATGTCTACGGGCTCGCGCCGGAGACCGCCAAGCACCTGGAGGAGCAGGTCCCGGTCGTCGTCATCGACGTGGGCCGGGCGCGCACCTTCGCGGAGATCGGCGACCGGTTCGCCCGGCTGGCCCGCTCGCTCGGCGCGGCGGAGCCCGCGACGGCGACCCGGGAACTGGACGCCGCCCGGGACCGGCTGCGCACGCTCGCCGCCGCCCCGTCCGGCCCCCGGGTCCTCGCCCTCTCCCCGGCCGGGCAGGAGCAGGTCCACCTCGCCCGCCCCGGCACGTGGCCCGAGCTGCGGGTGCTGGCAGAGCTGGGCGTCGACGTCGTGGAACCGGCCGAGGGGCCCGGTGCGAGCTGGTCCACGGTCGACTGGGCGCAGGCCGCGGCCCTGGGCCCGGCCGTCGTGCTCGCCGACATCCGGTCCAACGCCGCGCCGCTCGACGGACTCCGGACGAACCCCGACTGGGCGGCGATCGAACGGGCCGCGCGGGTGGTGCCGTGGAACCCCGAACCGGTCTGCAGCGCGCGGGCCCACGCGCACTTCCTCACCTCGGTGGCCGACGCGCTGGAGGCCGCCGGGCACTGAGCCCGGCCCGCGCCGCCCCTGGAGCGGGGCCCGCGCCGGCCCCGGAGAGCACCCCGGACCGTGCCCCTGGGCCGCGGCCCAGGACCGGGGGACGCCGGGGGATCCCGCCTGCCGCGCCCCGGCGGCGTCGGCCGGTTCCTCGCATGCGGGACGGGCTTCGGCCGGTGCCGTGACCGGCACCCGTCGTACACACGGCAGGATCGGACCCGACGAGTCCGGGCCGCACCGCCCGCCAGGACACCCCGCCACCGCACTCCAGGAGATCCCACCCCCATGCTCGACAGACTCGACCCGCTGGTCATCGGCGAATGCGTCGCCGACATCGTCCGGCTGCCGGGCGCGGCCGACCGGGTCCACCCGGGCGGCAGCCCGGCCAACGTCGCCCTCGGCCTGGCCCGGCTCGGGCACGACACCACCCTGCTCACCCAGCTCGGACCGGACGACGACGGACGGCTGATCAGGGACCACCTGACCGGGGCAGGCGTCGAGGTGCGCACGGACGGAGCCATGGCCGCCACCCCCTCCGCGGCCGTGACCCTGGACGCCGGGGGCCGGGCCGCGTACACCTTCGAGATCACCTGGACGCTGGGCCCGGTCGCCCTGGACCGGACACCGCACCACGTCCACATCGGCTCCGTCGCCGCGGTGATGGAACCGGGCGCGGCGACCGTCCTCGGCGCCGTCGAGTCGCTGCGGGCGTCCGCGACCGTCAGCTACGACCCCAACGTGCGGCCCGAACTGATGGGGGACCATCAGGACGCCGTGCGCAGGGTCGAGCGGTGCGTCGCGCTCGGCGACGTGGTCAAGGCGAGCGACGAGGACCTGGAGTGGCTCTACCCGGGCCAGGACCCCGGACGGGTCGCCGAACGGTGGCTTGCCACCGGCCCGGCCCTGGTCCTGGTCACCCGGGGAGGCGACGGCGCGCTGGCCGTCCTGCCCGGCGCGCGGGTGGCGGTCGACGCGCTGCCCGTCGAGGTCGTCGACACGGTGGGGGCGGGCGACGCCTTCATGTCGGGCACCCTGCACGCCCTCGCCGCGCACGGACTGCTCGGTGCGGACGGCCGGGAGCGGCTGCGCGCGACGGACCGGGACACGGTGGCCGACGTCCTGCGCCACGCGGTGGCCTCCGCCGCGGTGACCGTCTCCCGGGCCGGTGCCAACCCGCCGGACGCGGCGGAGCTGGCGACGGCACTCGACCGGACCTGAACACCCGGACGCAGCACTCCGGCCCGCGTCGGTGCGCACGACGCGCCGACACTGCTGCGACCGGGTGGGAACACTCACCGCGACACGCGCAGCCGTTCGACCCGTCGGGGGTGTCAATGACCCGTTCGGGTAATTGGCCGCATCCTCTCCGGGGCTACTGCCGTTCGACAACCGGTAGGCGTGATCGATTACGGAGGAGGGGGCGGAACATGGCGCGGGTCGGCATGGGTGTCGCGGTGACGGGACTGGGGCTGGTGACGCCCGCGGGCGCGGAGGAGCAGACCTTCTGGGAGGGGCTGTGCGCCGGGGTGTCGGTGGCCCGCGGATGCGACGAACTGGCCGGGCTGCCGGTCGACTTCGGCTGTCCGGTGGACGGGATCGACCTGGACCGGGCCGTCGGCGGGCGGGCGGTCTGGCGCATGGCGCGGTTCGTGAAGATGGCGCTGGTCGCCGCCCGCCGTGCGGTGGCGGACGCCGGTCTCTCGCCCGAGCGGTGGGACGGCGACCGGGTCGGCGTGGTGCTCGGCGTCGGGGTGGGCGCGGTCTCCGTCCTCGTCGACAACGTGCGCCGGCTCGGCGACGGCGGACCGGACGCGGTCTCGCCGCTCCTGGTCCCGATGATGATGCCCAACGCCGCCGCCGGGGAGGTGGCCATCGCCCTGCGGGCGCACGGCCCCAGCCTGGCACCGGCGACCGCCTGCGCGTCCGGGGCGACGGCGCTCGCCGTCGCCCGCGACCTGCTGACGGGCGGCCGGTGCGACGTGGTGGTGGCCGGCGGCGCGGAGTCCGTGCTGACCCCGCTGGTGGTGAGCGCCTTCGCGGGGATGGGCGCGCTCTCCCTGCGCGGGGACGACCCGGCAGGGGCCTCGCGGCCGTTCGCCGCCGACCGGGACGGCTTCGTGATCGGCGAGGGCGCCGCCGTGCTCGTACTGGAGCGCACGGACGACGCGCTCGCCCGCGGCGCCCGCCCGCGCGCCCTGCTGACCGGTGCGGGCTCCGCCACCGACGCCCACCACCCCACGGCCCCGGCGCCGGACGGCGGCGGCGCGCGCAAGGCCGTCGAGTCCGCGCTGGCGGAGGCGGGCTGGGCGGCCCACGAGGTCGACCACATCAACGCACATGGCACGTCCACGGTGCTGAACGACGCGATGGAGACCGCCCTGATCTCGTCGCTCTTCCCCCACCGCCCGTCGGTGACCGCCCCCAAGGGGGTGCTCGGGCACACCCTCGCCGCGGCCGGGGCGATCGAGGCGGTCGCCACCGTGCTGACCCTGGAGCACGGCCTCGTACCGCCCATCGCCAACCTGGACTCGCTGCCCGACGGGTTCGACCTGGACTGCGTGGTCAAGGAGCCCCGCCCCCAGCGCGTCGAGCGGGCGCTGAGCCACTCCTTCGGCTTCGGCGGGCACAACGTCGTGCTCGCCTTCCAGCGGTTCGCCGGGGACGGTCCGCCGCGCACGGAACCGGGTGTCCTCGCCATTGCTTGATCGTTATATTTTCATGACCGCAACGATCGACAGCCCTTCCGCCGAACGGTCCACGGATCTGCTCACCGGTGTCCTCCTCGGCGACGACTTCCGCCGGGAGCACGGCTTCTGGCAACGGATGATCAGCACGGAACCGTTCCGCCGTCCGGACCTGCGCACCCCCGACGAGCGCCTGGCCCTCGTGTACGAGCGGCTGCGCGTCCTCAACGAATGCCTGGACAGCGGCGCCCGGCTGGCCGCCGACCCGCGCGCCCTCGCGGCCCTGCACGAGTGGCTCGGCCCGGTCGACCCGGCGCTCGCCACGGTGGCCGGAATCCACTACAACCTCTTCCTCGGCAGCCTCCTCGACCACGGGGGCGACACCCCCCGCGACCTCTCCGACTTCCTCCGGCTGCGCAGTGTCGGCACCTTCCTCTGCACGGAGGTGGCGCACGGCAACGACGCCGCGGCCGTCGAGACCACGGCCACCTACGACCGCGGACGCGACGGGTTCGTGCTGCACACCCCGCACGCCGGGGCGCAGAAGTTCATGCCCAACACCAGCCCGGTCGGCGGCCCCAAGACCGGACTGGTGGCGGCCCGGCTGATCGTCGACGGGGACGACCACGGCGTCTTCCTCTTCCTCGTGCCGCTCACCGACGCGGTACGGGCCCTGCCCGGCATCCGGGTGCGCCGGCTGCCCGCCCGCACCGGCAGCCCGGTGGACCACTGCCTGACCTCCTTCGACCGGGTCTTCGTGGAGCGCGCGGCGCTGCTCGGCGGGGAGCACGGACGCATCGGCGACGACGGGGAGTTCAGCAGCGCCGTGGCCAACCGGAGGCGTCGCTTCCTGACCTCGATCGGCCGGGTCACCTCCGGCAAGATCTCGATGACCGCCTGCGCGGTCGGTTCGGCCCGCGCGACGCTCGCCGTCGCCGTCCGCTACGGGGGGCACCGGTACATCTCGGGCCCCCGCGGCTCACGGCCGGTGCCGGTGATCGCCCACCGCAGCCACCACGGCCCGCTCGCCCACGCCATGGCCACCGTCTTCGCGATGAGCCTGCTGCACCGCAGGGCCCTGGACCGGTGGGAGCGGGAGGAGCTGGGGGAGGGGCGGGAGGGGGCGGAGCGGCTGGTCGCCGTCGCCAAGGGGTGGATCACCTGGCGGGCCAGGGCCGTGATCGTCGAGTGCCGGGAACGCTGCGGGGCCCAGGCGCTCCTGGAGCACAACGGCATGAGCGAACTGGTCACCGGGGTGGAGGGCGCCATCACCGCCGAGGGCGACAACGTGGCCATCCACGCCAAGGCGGCCGCCGAGATGCTGTTCGCCGCCCCGCCCGCCGGGTACGACGATCCCCCCGCCGCGACGACCGGCGCGCTCGACGACCCCCGGTTCCTCGGCGGGCTGCTCGCGGCGCTGGAGCGGATCTGGTTCGCGCGGGCCGGGGAACGGATCGGTCTCGCCCCCCGGGGCGACCGGCTGGCCCGCTGGAACGCGGCGGCCGGGCCCGCGCTGCGCGGGGTCGAGGCGCACGCGTGCGGCCAGGCGGCCGAGGCTTACGCGGAGGCGGTGGCCGCCCTGCCCGAGGGGCCCGCCAGGGACCGGCTCGACGAGCTGCAACGGCTGTTCGCGCTCGACGTCGTCGCCCGCAACAGCGGTGACCTGCTGGCCGCAGGGTATTTGACGGTCAGTCAGGTCAAAGGGCTGCCGGACGCGGTGGAGGAGCTCGTCACCGCCGTCGCCGCCCGGCTCCCGGACCTCGTCGAGTCCTTCGCGCTGCCGTCCCAGGTGCTCGCCGACTGGCCCATCGCCGGCGCCGACTACACGGACGCGTACGACGATCCGGCGGCCTCCTGGCACGCGGACGGGGGCCGGACGACGGCTGCGGAGGGGCGATGAGAGCCATGAGGGCAACGGGAACAACCGTGCGCCCCGGCCGGGTCCGGGAGGCCGCCGGGGCGCTCGGGGTCCGTGTCGTCCTGCTGGCTTTCTGGGGTACGACGGCGGTTCTGGCCCGGTGTTGCGCGAGGCGCGGGGAGAACGGTGCCGAATCGGTTCGGCACAAGGCGTAACTGGAGGCACTCCACCCAGTTGATCCGACGTCGGGACGATGCTCCCCGGGCCCGGCAGCCGGACCGAAAGACGGCCGGACGACGGCCGAACGACGAAGAGGAAGATCATGAGTGCGATTCATCCCAAGATCACCGAGGTGCTGACGCACACCTTCAAAGTGCCCGTCGGCGAGATCCGCCCGGACTCCACGATGGACAGCCTGGAGATGGACTCCCTGGCCGCCGCCGAGTTCGCCGTCCTCCTCCGGGAGACCGCCGGCGGCGACCAGGACTTCGACCGGCTCCCCAAGAACGCCACCCTCGCCGACATCACCCGGTTCATCGAGGCGACCGACGGCGGGGCGCTGGTGGTCGGCGAGAGCGCGATGAGCAGCGCCCGATGAACAAACCGGCCATCGCCGTCACCGGCCTGGGCATGATCACCCCGGTCGGCAACGACACCGAGTCCACCTGGAACGGCGTGTGCGCCGGTGTCTCGCCGGCCCGCACCGTCGCGGAACTGGAAGGGTGCGAGATCGACTTCGCCTGCGTCGTCGACGGCATCGACCTGGACGCCGCGATCGGCGGCCGTGCGGCCTTCCGCATGGGGAGATACGTGAAGTTCGCCGTCCTCGCCGCCCGGGAGGCGGTCGCCGACGCCGGACTCGACCCGGCCCGGTGGGACGGCGGCCGGGTCGCGGTGGTCGTCGGCACCAGCAGCGGGGGCTCGGCCTCACTGACCGAGCAGGCCGTGGTGCTCGAACGGTCGGGGGCCGGGGCCACCTCCCCGTCGGGCATCCTGCTCACGATCCCGAACATGCCCGCCGCCGAGATCGCGATCCAGATGAAGGCCACCGGGCCCAGCCTGGCGCCCTGCACCGCCTGCTCGTCCGGCGCCACCGCACTGTCCGTCGCCCGCGACCTGCTGGCCACCGGGCAGTGCGACATCGCCATCGCGGGAGCCACCGAGTCGATCGTCTACCCGGTGGCCATGGCCGGGTTCGCCAGGTCCGGGGCCGGGGCCCGGAAGGAAGGCGACCTCGCCCTGCTCTGCCGGCCCTTCGCGGCCGACCGCGCCGGGCTGGTCATGGGCGAGGGCGCCGCCGTCATGGTGCTGGAACGGGCGGACGACGCCGATGCCCGGGGCGCCGCGCCCCGGGCCCTGCTGGCCGGCACCGGTGCGACCACCGACGCCCACCACCCGATCCGCCCGCACCCGTCCGGCGCGGTCGCCCAGGCGGCGGTGGAGGCCGCGCTGCGCGACGCGGGCTGGGCGGCCGAGGACGTCGAACACGTCAACGCCCACGGCACGGCGACCCCGGCCAACGACGCCACCGAGGCCGCCCTCATCGCCCGGGTCTACCCCCACCGGCCCCCCGTGACCGCGCCCAAGGGCGTGCTGGGGCACTGCATGGGGGCGGCCGGGGCGATCGAGGCCGGGCTGACGATCCTCACGCTCCAGCGCGGTGTCGTACCGCCGATCGCCAACCTGGACGCCCCGGCGCCCGGGTTCGACATCGACTGCGTCACCAAGCAGCCCCTGCACCGGACCGTCCGGCGCGCCGTCAGCCACTCCTTCGGATTCGGCGGGCACAACGCCGTGCTCGCCCTCCAGCGTCCGTAGGCGGCGGCGTCCACCGGACACGGCCCGGCCGACGGCGCGGCGCACGGGGCCGTCCCGGGCCGTCCGCGCGGAGTCCCGCCCGGCCCGCGGCGCCCGGCACGCACCGGACACCGCGGGACACGCCCTGCGGGGCGCACGGCGGGACCTCGCGGACACGGCCCGGGAGGTCAGCGGTGGCGTCCCCGGCCGAGCTCGCCGCCCATGTCCTTGCCGCCGGGCTGCGTGCCGTCCGCGTAGTCGATCTGCTCCTTGCGGAGTTCGGCGGAGACCTCCTTCTGCTCGGTCACCCTCCTGGTCTCCATGCGCACCCTCTCCACGGGCACGGTCTCCTTGCGGGTGGTGGCGCGTTCGGCGTGCAGGGTGACCTCGACGTCCTGCTCGCGGATGTCCGCGCGTCCCGCCGGCCGGTCGCCGGGCTCCAGCGGTTCGCGGACCAGGCGCACCTCCTCGTGCGTCACGGGCACGGTCCGGGTGACGTTCTCGGTGACCACGTACTTGTGCAGCCGGGCCTTCCCGCTCTCGTACTCCTCGGTGCCGACGTGCAGTTGCTCCTCGGAGCGGATCATCTCCTCCTTGCCGGCCGGATCGGCGGCGGACCGTTCGGAGCCCGCCCCGGCGCCGACGAGCGGACGGGCGGTGCCGGCCGCCCCGGTCCCGCGGCGTCCGCCCTGCCCCATGCCGGTGCCGGACATGCCGGACGAGGTGGTACGGGCCGTTCCCGTGCCGGAGGCGGTGGTGCCGGGCGCGGGCGTCCGGCCGATCCCGGGGGCGCGTCCGGTGCCCGCCGCGCCCATGGCGCCGGTCCCGGCCGCTCCCGCCGCTCCCGTGGTGCCGGCTCCCGGTCGGTTGCCGAACGAGGTGGCGGTGTTCCTGGGAAGGCCGTAGTGGCTGTAGAGCTCTTCCTCCTCCGCCACGGACAGATGCGCGTCCGCGTCCACCCGGGGCGCTTCCTTGACCCGTTCCTTCGAGTGCGAGATGTGCAGGTCGGACCCGACCCGGCGGGCCCCGGCCAGCGGGACGAAACTCTCCTTCATGCCGAACAGACCGGTTTTCACCGTGATCCAGTCCGGACGGCCGGTGTTGTCGTCGACGTACACCCGGCCCACACTGCCGACCTTCTCACCGTCGGTGTCGTACACCGTCAGGCCGTCGAGCTCTCCGGAATCCGTGAAACCGTCAGCGGCTCCCATGACCGATTCCTCCTCGCCCGGGCGCGTCCTGTGGCTGGGTCCATCAGGTGAGGCGCGTCCGAATTCCATCGCGCCTCACCCGGATGGACGCTGCAACCTCCCGGCCCCCGGCAGCCGGCCTCCGCGCCTCCGGCGGTTCGGCGCTGACCGCCCGCCGGGGCGGTGCGCACTCCCGTACGGGATTAGGCCGATCGGGTGATGCGCGGGCGGGGGCCGACGCCGCCGGTCCGGTACGACCGCCCCCGCGGGCGGCCCGCCCGGCCGCCGGCCCCCGGCACATATGATCGACGGGCCACAAGCCGACCCCGTCCAGCCGCGCCACCGGAGGTGCCCCCATCGGTTCCGTACGCATCCGGCTGCCCGAGCAGCATGGCGAACTGCTGGCCCGGCACGAGGGCGGCGCGGACCTCCACCATCTGGTGTGGCGCCTCGGGCCGGGGTGGCGGGTGTGCTCCAGCGCCGTGCTCGGCGGCGGCATCGGCCCGCGCGAGTGGATCCTCAACGCCCAGGTGCCCGGTGGCTACCCGCGCCTGGACCCCGACCGGCACCTCGCGGAGATCGCCGCCGCGGAGCGCCTCACCGGCCCCGGCGCGGGACTGATGACCGCCGCCGACGTCACCGCGCACACCCGCGCGACCGACGGGGGAGCGACCGCGACCGCCACCTGCGGCCTGGGCGTGCGCGGCTGGGCGGCCGCCCCGGCGGAGGGGACGCAGGGGCCGCCGCCCCCAGGCACGATCAACATCATCGTCACCCTCCCCGTGCCGCTCTCCGACGCCGCGCTCGTCAACGCGGTCGCCACGGCCACGGAGGCCAAGGTCCAGGCGCTCCTGGACGCGGGCCTCGACTGCTCGGGCACCCCCACCGACGCCGTGTGCGTCGCGGCGCCCGCCCCGGGGCCCCGCCCCGCCGAACCCTTCGCCGGGCCGCGTTCCCGCTGGGGCGCGCGACTCGCCAGGGCCGTGCACGCTGCCGTGCTCGACGGGGCGCGGCGGCAATCCTGAGCACCACGGCGCCGCGCACCGCCCCCGGGGCGCGGCCGACGAAGGGAGCCCACGCATGACCCCGAGCGCCACCGGCACCGCCCCGCCGAGGCCGGCCGTCGCCGTCCTCGGCACCGGAACCATGGGATCGGGCATGGCCCGCAGCCTGCTCAGGGCCGGACTGGAGGTCCGCGCCTGGAACCGTACGCACGCCAGGGCGGTCCCGCTCGCGGCCGACGGCGCCACGGTCGCGGAGACGGCCGAGCAGGCCGTGCGCGGCGCCGACGTCGTCCTCACCATGCTCAACGACGGACCCTCCGTGGCCGCCGCGCTCGACGCCGCGGCCGGGGGACTGCACGCCGGTCAGGTGCTGCTCCAGAGCACGACGGTCGGGCCCGACGCCACCGCCGACCTCGCCCGGCGCACGGCGGAGCTGGGACCGGTCTATCTCGACGCGCCGGTCTCCGGTACGAAACAGCCCGCGGAACAAGGCGCGTTGACGGTCTTCGTCGCGGGCCCGGCCGCCGTCCGCGGGAAGGTCGAACCCGTGCTGGACGCGATCGGGCGGCGCACGGTCTGGGTCGACGAGACCCCCGGGGCGGCCTCGCGGCTCAAGCTCGTGGTCAACACCTGGGTGATCACCATGGTCAACAACATCGCCGAGTGCCTCAACCTCGCCGAGGGACTGGGTGTCGATCCGCGGACCTTCCTCGACGTCATGAAGGGCGGCCCGCTGGACTCCGCCTATCTGCAGGGGAAGTCCGCCGCGGTCCTCTCCGGCGACCTCGCCCCGAGCTTCGCCCTGTCCACCGCGCTCAAGGACACCCGGCTCATCCTGGACGCGGCGAGGGCGTCGGGGGTGCGGCTGGACCTGGTCGAGGCGTCGGCCGAACGTTTCGCGCGCGCCGAGGCGGCGGGACACGGCGGCGAGGACATGATCGCCACGTACTACGCGGGCCGCGCCCCGGACGCCACCGCCGGCTGAGCCCCGCCGCCCGGGGCGCACGGGCCCGTGCGCCCCGGGCGGCCCCCGCCCCTCCGGGGGAAGGGCATTCAAAGCCGAGCATCCCCCATCCGGACTA
>NZ_JBEXPY010000029.1:0-109514 GCF_040612315.1 Streptomyces sp. NPDC006435 | reverse complement strand
GCTCCCCCCCTCCCCCCCGGGCCCCCCCCCCGCCCCCCCCCCGCCGGCGCCCCCCCCCCCCCGGGGGCCCCCGGCCCCGGCCCCCCCGGGCGGCCCCGGCCCGTCGCGGCGAAGGTCATTCCTCGACGAGCATCCCGCTGCGGAGCTTGTGGAGGATCCGGCCGATCAGCCGGGACACGTGCATCTGCGAGACGCCCAGCTCCTCGCCGATCCGGGCCTGCGTCATCTCCTGGCCGAAACGCATGTCGATGATGCGTCGTTCACGGCTGTCGAGGCAGCCGAGGAGCGGCGCGAGCGCGTGCAGGTTCTCGACCGTCTCCAGGGCGGGGTCCGGGCCGCCGAGGACATCGGCGAAGGTGCGTCCCTGCCTGCCGGGCCGCCCCGGACCGGACGGGTCGGCCGGTGTGTCCAGCGAGCCCGCCGCGTACCCGTTGGCCGCCACGATGCCCTCGGTGACCTCGCTCTCGCTCAGTCCGAGCTGCTCGGCGAGTTCCGGGACGGTGGGGTCGCGGTCGAGCTCGGTGACCAGCGACTCCTTGGTCCGGGCGATGTCCACCCGCAGCTCCTGCAAGCGGCGCGGGACGTGCACCGCCCAGGTGGTGTCGCGGAAGAACCGTTTGATCTCCCCGGTGATGTACGGGACCGCGAAGGAGGTGAACTCCACCTCGCGGGAGAGGTCGAACCGGTCGATGGCCTTGATCAGTCCGATGGTGCCGACCTGGACGATGTCCTCCATGTCGTCGCCCCGGCCACGGAACCGCCCCGCTGCGAACCGGACGAGGGAGAGGTTCATCTCGATGAGGGTGTTGCGCGCGTACTGGTGGGCGGGGGTCCCCTCCTCCAGGGCCCGGAGCCGGTCGAAGAACAGCCGGGACAGCTCGCGCGCGTCCGCCGGGGCGACCTTCCCCGCGTCCTCGATCCACGGCAGTCCGCCGCTGTCCCCGGCCGTCCCCGCGGCCGGCGCGCCGCCGTCGGGCTCCGGGCCGGCCACCGGATCCGTGCCGGTGCCGACCGGTGCGTCGTCCGGTACCGGTCGTGCGCGGTCCGTGCTCCCGGCCCGCTCGGCACCGGCGGTCCGCGAGGTGTGCGCCGTCATCTCGTCACGCTCCCCTGGTCGAAGGCCATGAGGTGTGAGCACCTGCCCCCGGAGGAAGATCCCATGCGGGGAAACCGGAAGCAGGTCGGATCGTACGGCGACGATGGCCGGGAATCGTCGTGATGCCCCGTCACATCCGGGCGGCGGGAAGGCGGGGCGGGCGAGCGGCGCGGCCGGGACGGCGAGACCGCCCCACCGGTACGGGGGAGCCCGGTGGGGCGGTCTCCCTCAGACTGCCACAGCCATCGGCGCAATGGGGACCGATCGGCGCATATCCAGCGGTAGTTGAGTCGAAATCGACGGTGCGGCAGCCTCTGGATCCCGGGTTCCGGTCGCCGTACCGGCCGTGCCCGCGATGCCCGATGAGCGGTCAGGGCGCGGTGCGGGCGGGCCGGGAGAGGCGTTCCCAGAGGTTCTCCAGGTGGGTGTGGACGACCTCCTGCGCCTCCTGCGGTGCGAGATGGCCGATGAGGACGTGTGCGGTGAGGCCGTCCGTGAGGGCGAGGAGCGTACGGGTCTCGACGAGCGGATCGAACGGCGCGGCGCCCCCGGTGTCCTCGACGGCCCCGGCGTCCTCCGTGTCTTCGGCGGTTCCCGCGGCTTCCGCGGCGAGACGTACGAACACCCCTTGCAGGGCCGCGTAGTTCGCCCGGAGCGTCCGGGCGAGCGACTCGTCCACGGCGGCCTGCGCGAGGAAGGCGAGCCAGACCCTGGCCTCGGCGTGGTGCTCCTCCCCGAGCAGCGAGACCTCGGTGGCCGCGTGCCCCAGGGCGGTGCGGGCCGACTGGGCCGGGCTCCTGGCGAGGCGGGCGCGCACCCGCTCGCCCACCTGTCCGCCGATGTGCCCGAGCGTGAACACGAGCATCTCCTCCTTGGTGCGGAAGCACCGTTGGACGGCGCCCATCGACACCTGTGCGCGGGCGGCGACGTCGCGAAGGGTCACGCCCTCCAGCCCGCGCTCGTCGGCGAGGCGGCAGACCGCCTCGGCGATGAGGTGACGCCGGCCCGCGTGATCCACCTGCCTGGGCATGTCCGACCGCCTTCCGTCCGTGTTCCCCGGTGCTCCCCGTCCGGGGCGCAGTTTATTCGATGCGGCCGTATCGGTTCCGGGGTACCGTTCCGATACGAGCGCATCGGAACGTGCGCCGGAGGAGACCGCGCGCCGTCCGGGCGCGCGCCGGGGAGGAAGGAACCGCCATGCGGGACCCCTTGTGGAAGATGTCCGCCACCGAGCAGGCGGAGGCGGTGCGCACGGCCGAGGTCTCGGCCGTCGAACTGGTCGACAGCCACCTGGAGCGCATCGCCGAGGTGAACCCGCGGGTGAACGCGGTCACCCAGCTCATGGCGGAGCGCGCACGGGCGGACGCGGCGCGGACGGACCGGCGGCGGGCCGCGGGCGAGGAGCTGGGGCCGCTCGCGGGCGTGCCGTTCACGGTGAAGGAGACCACCCCGGTCGAGGGAGTGCCGACCACGTTCGGCGCGGAGCGGTTCCGAGATCTGGTCGCCCGGGCCGACGCGCCCCCGGTGGCGCGGCTGCGCGCGGCCGGGGCCGTCCCCATCGGGCACAGCAACATGCCGACCCTGATCCTGGCGGGGATGCACACGCGGAGCGAACTGTTCGGCGACACGGTCAACCCGTGGCACCCCGGCCTGACCCCGGGCGGCTCCAGCGGGGGCGACGCGGTGGCCGTCGCCACAGGCATGGCACCGCTGGGACTCGGCAACGACTCCGGGGGATCGGTGCGCGTCCCGGCCCAGTTCTGCGGCGTGGCCGGGCTGAAGCCGTCCACGGGCCGGTTCCCCGCGGACCACCGCGTCCTCGGCCCGGACGACCCGGGGCCGGCCTCCCAGATGCTGGTCACCGACGGCCCGCTGGCCCGGAGCGTGGCCGACCTCCGGCTGGCGTACGAGGTGCTGGCCGGGACCGACCCGCGCGACCCGAGGGCCGTTCCGGTGCCCCTCCGCGGCGAACCGCTGCCCGGACCGGTGCGGATCGCGGTCGTGGCGGACCCCGGCGGGCACGGCGTCCACCCCGCCGTGCGCGGGGCCGTCCGGGCCGCCGCCGACGCCCTTCGCGACGCCGGGTACGAGGTGTGCGAGGTGGAGGACGTGCCCCGGATCGACGAGGCGCTCGACGCGTACGGCCGGATCACCGTGACCGAGTTCGCCCCCACCTGGCCTGTGGTGCGCACGCTGCTCGGCGACGGCGGGGACCGCTACATCGCGATGGCGATGGAGCGGACGCCGCCCGCGAGCACGGACGGGTTCATGAAGCTGATGGGCACCTGGATGAGCATCCGCCGCTCGTGGGCCGAGTTCCTCGACGCGTACCCGCTGCTGCTCGGCCCCTCGTTCACCGAACCGCCGGTCGAGCCGGGACTGGAGTCGCGCGACGAGGCGGGCCGGGACCGGGTCGGTTCGGGCATGCGCCTGTGCACCGTGACCAGCTTCGTGGGCGTGCCCGCCGTGGCCGTGCCGACGGGCCTGGCCGACGGGCTCCCCTGCGGGGTCCAGATCGTCGGACGCGCCTTCCGGGAGGACCTGTGCCTGGACGCGGCCCGGGCGGTCGAGGACCGGCTCGGAGTGCTCACCCCGATCGACCCGCGACCGGCGGGTCCGGTCGGCTGAAACCCGGGACCGCCCGGCCGCGGCGCGGGCCGGACCCGCGAAACCGGCCCGGCCCGGACGGCGGGCCCGGTCGTTGCGGATCGATGAACACCTCGTCCCGGGGGAATACCCGCAGGAACACGGGCTTTGCTGTTGCTGTGGCGGCCGGCGACCGGTCCGGCCGCCGGTACCGGGAACAGGAGAGGGAGCCCATGCCCCAGGCGTACGTGTTCACCCGCAACGGCGGACCGGAGGTGGAGGCACTCGTCGAGCGGGACGTGCCGGTGCCGGGGCCCGGCGAACTGCTCGTCGCGGTCCGGGCGGCCGGGGTCAACCCGGTCGACTGGAAGCTGCGCACCGGGTACGTCAGGCCGGGCGGCGAACCGCAGCCGTTGCCCGCCGTCTTCGGCAGCGAGGCCGCCGGGATCGTCGAGGCCGTCGGGCCGGGGGTCGAGGGCTTCGCGGTCGGGGACGAGGTCTTCGGCAACCCGGTGACCGGCGGGTACGCCGAGTACACCCTGCTGCCCGTGGCGGTGACGGCGCACAAGCCGGCCGGACTGTCGTTCGTCGACGCGGCGGTGCTGCCCGTCGCGGCGGCCACCGCGTACGACGGCATCCGGCAGCTCGGCCTCGCCCCCGGCGCCACCCTCCTGGTCACCGGGGCCGGGGGCGGGGTGGGAACGGCGGCGGTGCAGCTCGCACGGCACGGGGGCGTCCGGGTCATCGGCGTCGCGAGCGCGGCCAAGAAGGACTTCGTCGAGTCGCTCGGCGCGGTCCACGTCGCATCCGGCCCCGGCTTCGACGAACGGGTCCGGGCGGCGGCCCCCGACGGCATCGACGCGGTCTTCGACCTGGTCGGCGGCGACACTCTCAGGGCCGCGGCCCCGCTGCTCACGGACCCGGCCGCACTGATCAGCGCGGGCGGCAAGCCGCTGGCCGTGGAGCTCGGCGGGGCGGCCGTCGCGAGGGCCCGCACCTCCGCCGTCCTCGAAGCGGTGGCAAACCTCGCCGTCGCCGGAGTGCTGCGGGCGCGGGTGGCCCGCACCTTCCCGCTGGCCGAGGCGGAACGGGCGCTGCGCGCCGTGGAGGACGGGCACGCGCTCGGCAAGATCGTGATCGAGGTGACCCGATGAGCCCCCGGCCCCCCGCCACCGGCCCGCACCCGCTGGACAACCCGGTCCGCGCCGCGCTGACCGGCCCGCACGCCCACTTCGCCGAGCGCCGCGGCCGCATCCTGCGCTACCCGGTGGACGTGGCCCCCTGGGTCGCGCTCCCGGAGGAGCCGCAGGCCGAGGACTGGGCCGACGCCGCGGCGCTCGCCGGACCCGGGGGCGCCATCGCCATCACCGCCTTCCGGGAGCCGCCGCCGGAGGACTGGGAGGTCTTCTTCGACGCCGAGGGCGTCCAGCTCGTCGACGCCGGGGTCGCGGCCGCCCCGTTCCCGCAGGCCGTACGGCTCGGACCCGCCGACGTGCCCGACATGCTCGCCCTGGTCGAGCGCACCCAACCCGGGCCCTTCCTGCCCCGCACCGTCGAGCTGGGCACCTACCTCGGCGTCCGGCGCGACGGAGTGCTCGTCGCGATGGCCGGCGAACGGATGCGCCTGCCCGGCTGGAGCGAGATCAGCGCCGTCTGCACCGACGAGTCGGTGCGCGGCCAGGGGCTCGGCACCGGCCTCGTGCACGCCGTCGCCCACGAGATCGGGCAGCGCGGCGAGACGCCGTTCCTGCACGCCGCGGCCTCCAACACCGGCGCCGTCCGGCTCTACGAGTCGATGGGATTCGTGCTCCGCCGCCGGACGTCCTTCCTCGGGGCGTTCGTACCGGAACGCGCCGGGGCCGCCGCGCACTGAATCCGGCGCCCTGCGGACCTCCGGGCGGTGGCACGACGCCCCGGAGGCCCGGCACCCGCCGCCCGGCCCCCGGCCTCCGGAGGCGTCCGGCGAGGGACCTTCGGCCCGGAACGTACGGGCCGAAGGTCCGTACCCGCTTCGCACGGGGACCTTCGGCAGGGTCCGACGGGCCGTAAGCCTCGTGATCCGCCCCGTCGGACCGGGTGGACTGGGAGCGGACGCCGGCACGGGGCCGGCAGAGCGCGGGAGGAGTCGGCTGTGACGATCGGGCGTCGCCGGCGTCGGCGTGCGACACGTGGAACGGCACTTCCCGGCATCACGGACGCGGGGGAGGCCGCCGCACGCGCGCCACGGGTCGGCAACCCGGCACTGTTCGCGGGGCTCGCCCTGCTGACCGCCCTGGTCGCCCTCCTGGACGTCGAGACCGGGAAGGACCTGCACCTCGTACCCCTGCTGGTGGTCGTCCCCGCTCTGGTCTCCGTCTTCGGGACGATCCGGCAGACCGTGGGCGTGGCCACCTGGACCATGATCGTCGTCGTCTGCTCGCGCCTGGTCACCGGCGGGACGTTCTGGGACGTCACCATCAGCGTCGCCTTCACCGCGCTGGCCTGCTTCCTCGGCGTCGGCTCGTGCGCGCTGCGGATCCGCCACGCCACCGAGATAGCCAGGCTGCGCTCCGCCGCCGGCGCGCTCCAGCGCCAGATCCTGCGCCCGCTGCCGATCCCGACCGAGCAGATCCTCGCCCACGGCATCTACACGCCGATCGAGGAGGACGGCCTGGTCGGCGGCGACATCTACGAGGTCGTCGAGTCGCCCTACGGGACCCGGGTGATCATCGGGGACGTCCAGGGCAAGGGGCTCGCCGCGATCGGGGCGGGCTTCGCCGTGCTCGGGGCGTTCCGGGAGGCGGCCATCCGCGAACCCGACCTGACCGGGGTGGTCGACGCCCTGGAGGACGCGGTCGCCCGGCACAACGCGTTCTCCGCCCAGACCGGCGAGACCGAACGCTTCGTCACCGCCCTGGTGCTCGGCTTCGACGGGAGCGACCGGGTCCGGGCCGTCAACTGCGGCCACCTGCCGCCCCGGCTGCTGCACGAGGACACGGCCCGCGCGCTGCCGCTGCGCCGCACCTCCGTCCCGCTGGGCATGGCGGAACTCAGCCCCGAGGGCCGGGTCTCGGAACCGCTGGACTTTCCGCCCGGCGCCACGCTCCTGCTCTTCACCGACGGGGTCACCGAGGCCCGCGACGCGTCCGGCGCCTTCTACCCGCTGGACACCCGGCTGCCCCGCTGGACGGGACTGGAGCCCTACGAGGTCCTGGACGCGCTCCACGCGGACCTGGAGGCGTTCTCCGGCGGCGTACGGCGGGATGACATCGCCGCGCTCGCCCTGCGCCGGACGACGGCGGCCGAATCGCGCCGGACCAGGGTGTCGGGGCACGGCGCCCGCCGGGCCGCCGAGGTTTTCAGCGCCCGGTGACCGCGGGGCCCGGGGACCGGCCGTTCACGGCGCCCCGGGAACGACCGGTCCCGTACGCGCCGGTCCCGTACGCGGCCGGCGCGTACGGAAGAGACGCGGAAGGGCGCCCCGCGGCCGTTCCCCACGGCACTCCGGACCGGACGAATGTCCCGACGAGACTTGTGTCGCGTCGGGACATTTTCAGGTGTACGGTGCAATCATGAATCCGGAACGGAAGAGCCCGGAACGACGGAGCCGCAAGGCCCGCAGGACCCGGGACGCACTGGCGCAGGCCGCGTCCGAGCTCGTGCTCGAACACGGACTGCGGGACGTGACGGTCGAGGAGATCGCGGAACGCGCGGACGTCGACCGGCGCACCTTCAGCCGGTACTTCACGAGCAAGGAGGCCGCGGTCCTGGACTCGGTCCGGGGCGACGGCGACCGGATCAACGAAGCCCTGCGGGCCCGCCCCGCCGGCGAGCCCCCGCTCACCGCCTACCGCCGCGCCGTGCAGGACTGGCTCGACGACCCCGGCGCGCAGGCGTGGCACCGGCGCGCGGGGATCTTCGACCTGCTGGTCCTCGCCGAGCGGGAGCCGACCCTCTACGCGGCGTTCCACCACATCCGGGTGGACGCCCAGGAGGACTCGGTCGCGATCGTCGCCGAGCGGCTCGGAGTCGATCCGGGCCGCGACCTCCGCCCCGCCGTCACGGTCGCCGCGGGCGCCGGGGCGCTCCTGGCGGCCCAGGCCGCCTGGGCGCGGGCCGGACGGCGGGAAGACCTGCCCCGACTGGTCGGGCAGGCATTCGACGCCCTCTCCGGGGAGCTGCTCACACGGCTTCCCGCGGGACCGGCGCCGCACAGCACCACGGAAGGAAACGCACCATCATGAGCACCCCCCTCACCCCCGCCGACCAGGAGTTCACCGGTCGGACCGCCCTCGTCACCGGGGGAGCCTCCGGCATCGGACTGGCCGTCGCCCACCGCCTCGCCGCCGGCGGCGCGTCCGTCGTCGTCGCCGACCACGACGAGGCCGCCGCCCGTGAGGCGGTCGCCGACCTGGAGAACGCGGGCGCCCGGGCCGCCGCGGTCGCCATGGACGTGACCGACCCCGCCTCCGTCGAATCGGGCGTCCGGTTCACCGTCGACACCTTCGGCGCCCTGCACCTCGCCGTCAACAACGCGGGCATCGGCGGCCCCAGCAACCCCACCGGTGAGTACGCGGTCGAGGACTGGGACCGGGTCGTCGCCACCAACCTCAGCGGCGTCTTCTACTCGATGCGCCACGAGATCCCCGCCATCGTCGCCGCGGGCGGCGGCGCCGTCGTCAACATGGCGTCGATCCTCGGTACCAACGGCTTCGCCGGCTCGCCCGCCTACGTGGCCGCCAAGCACGGCGTCGTGGGACTCACCAAGACGGCCGCCCTCGAATACGCGGCGCGGAACGTCCGCGTCAACGCCGTCGGCCCCGGCTTCATCGACACGCCGCTGCTGCGCAACACCGACGGCCCGGCCCGCGACCACCTCGTCTCGCTGCACCCCGCCGGACGCCTCGGCACGGCCGAGGAGGTCGCCGAACTGACCGCCTTCCTGCTCTCCGACCGCGCCTCCTTCATCCACGGCAGCTACCACCTGGTGGACGGCGGCTACTCCGCCCCCTGAGTGGCGGAACGACCGACGGGGGCGAGCAATGGAACGAAGAGAAGCGAGGAGAACCCCATGAAGGCCGTCCAGTACCGCACCGTCGGCGCAGCACCCGAGGTCGTCACCGTGCCCGACCCGGAACCGGGCCCCGGCCAGGTGCTGATCGAGGTCACCGCCGCGGGCGTCTGCCACTCCGACATCGCCGTGATGAGCCGGCCCGCGGAGCAGATCCCCTTCCCGCTGCCGCTCACCCTCGGACATGAGGGCGTCGGCACCGTGGCCGCCCTCGGCGACGGAGTCGACGGCCTCCGGGTCGGCACGTCCGTCGCGGTCTACGGCCCGTGGGGCTGCGGCACCTGCGTCAAGTGCGCCGAGGGCAAGGAGAACTACTGCCTGCGCGCCAAGGAGCTCGGCATCATGCCGCCCGGACTCGGCGCACCCGGCGCCATGGCCGAGTACATGATCGTCGACGACCCGCGCCATCTGGTGCCGCTCGGCGACCTCGACCCGGTCCAGGCCGTACCGCTCACCGACGCCGGGCTGACCCCGTACCACGCGATCAAGCGCTCGCTGCCCAAGCTGGTGCCGGGGGCCACCGCCGTCGTCATCGGCACCGGCGGCCTCGGCCACGTCGCGATCCAGCTGCTGCGCGCCATGACCGCCGTCAGGGTCATCGCCCTCGACGTCTCCGAGGACAAGCTCGCCCTCGCCCGCGCCGTCGGCGCCCACGAGACCGTCATGTCCGACGAGAACGCCGCGGCGAAGGTCTGCGAACTGACCGGCGGGACCGGGGCGCAGGTCGTCCTCGACTTCGTCGGGGCACCGCCCACCGTCGCCACGGCCGGGGCCTCGGCCGCCATCGACTCCGACGTCACCGTCGTCGGCCTCGGCGGCGGGGCGCTGCCGGTCGGCTTCGGCTCCCTGCCGTACAACACGACGGTGACCTCCCCGTACTGGGGCTCGCGCTCCGAACTCGCCGAGGTGCTCGAACTCGCCCGCACCGGAGCGGTCGAGGTGCACGTCGAGACGTACGGCCTGGACGAGGCGCCGCTGGCGTACGAGCGACTGCACCACGGCAGGATCAACGGCCGCGCGGTCATCCTCCCCAACGGCTGAGCGGACCGGATCCGCCCCCTGCGGCCGGGCGGGCCGTCGCACGACGCGACGACCCGCCCGGCCCCCGGTCATACGCCGTACGGCCGGGCCCGCCGGTCATCGCGTCGCCACCCGGGGCGCGGGCCGCCGACTCGGCCACTGCGCGCCGTCGCACGCCCTTTCACGCTCCGTCGCGCTACCCCGACGATGAACTCCTGTACCGCAGACACCCGTTCCGGCCGTGCCGCAACGCAGACGGGAGATCTCCATGGGACAGCAGCCGATCGTCATCGACCCCGCGGGGCGCGACATCCACGGCGAGGCGGCGGAACTCCGGCGCCACGAATCCGTCGCCCCGGTCGAACTCCCCGGCGGGATCAGGGCGTGGGCCCCCACCGGATTCGAGGTGCTCAGGCAACTCCTCACCGACGACCGCGTGTCCAAGGACCCGAACCGGCACTGGCCGGCCTGGCAGGAGGGGAAGCACCGGGACGGCTGGGTCAACACCTGGGTGGGCGTGACCAACATGTTCACCGCCCACGGCGCCGACCACCGACGGCTGCGCGGGCTCGTCGCGCCCGCCTTCACCAAGCGGCGGACGGACGCGCTGCGGCCCCGCGTCGAGGAGATCACCGCGACGCTGCTCGACCGGATGGCCGCCGTCCCCGACGGCCGGGCCGACCTGCGGGCGGCCTTCGCCCACCCGCTGCCGGTGGCCGTCATCTGCGAACTCTTCGGCGTCCCCGAGGACCGGAGGGCCGACAGCGCACGCCTCGTCAGCGAGATCTTCAACACCGCCGCGACGCCGCAGGAGGCCCTCGCCACCCTGCACGAGGTGCACGCGTTCTTCACGGGCCTGGTCGCCGCCAAGCGCGAACGGCCCGCCGACGACCTCACCAGCGCCCTGATCGCCACCCGTGACGAGGAGGGTTCCCGCCTCACCGAGGGCGAACTCGTCGACACCCTCCTCCTGGTCGTCTCCGCCGGCCACGAGACCACCGTCAACCTGATCGGCAACGCCGTCCACGCCCTGCTCACCCACCCCGGACAGCTCGCCCGGGTACTGGACGGCGAGTTCTCCTGGAACGACGTCATCGAGGAGACCCTGCGCTGGTCGCCGCCGGTCGCCAACCTGCCGCTGCGCTACGCGGTCGAGGACATCGAGCTCCCCGGCGGGGTCACCCTCGCGCGCGGCGACGTGATCCTGGCCACCTACGCCGCGGCCGGCCGGGACCCCCGACGGCACGGCCCGGACGGGGACCGCTTCGATGTCTCCCGGACCGACAAGGAACACCTCTCCTTCGGCCACGGCGTCCACTTCTGCGTCGGCGCCCCACTGGCCCGGCTGGAGGCGTCGATCGCCCTTCCCGCCCTGTTCGACCGCTTCCCCGGCCTGTCCCTGGACGACGGGGCGGCACCGGCCGAGCCGCTGGAGACCTTCATCTCCTACGGCTTCGCCACCCTCCCGGTGCGCCTCGCCCGGAACACCCGCCCGGGCCCCGCCGCCGTGGACGTGCCGTCTAGGGTGCGGACATGACCTCGCAGCACTATCTCTCCGAACTGTTCTCGCTGGACGACCGGGTCGCCGTGGTGACGGGCGGCAGTTCCGGGATCGGCCGTGCCATCGCCGGGGCCCTTGCACGGGCCGGGGCGCGCGTCGTGATCGTGGCGCGCAAGGAACCGGAACTGGCCGCCGCGGTCGACGAGTTGCTCGCGGAGGGCTGCCGGGCGGCCTGGGTGAGCGCCGATCTGAGCACCCGCGACGGAGTCCGTGCGGCCGCGGAGCGGGCGGCAGAGGTGTTCGGCGAGCCCGACATCCTCGTCAACAGCGCCGGAATCAACCTGCGGCCGCCCATGGACGAGCTGGGCGAGGAGGTGTGGGACGCCACGATGGCGGTGAACCTGGAGGCGCCCTACCTGCTGGGGCAGCGGTTCGGGCCCGGCATGGCCGAACGGGGCTTCGGGCGGATCATCCACGTCACTTCCCAGCAGGCGCACCGGGCGTTCGTCCAGAGCGGCGCCTACGGGGTCTCCAAGGGGGCGCTGGAGTCGCTGGCCCGTTCCCAGGCCGAGGCGTGGTCGCCGCACGGCGTCACCTGCAACACGCTGGTCCCCGGCTTCGTCATGACCCCGCTCAACGCGCGGCTGTCCTCCGACCCGGAGAAGGTGGCCGCGCTGGCCGCGCGCACGATGGTCGGCCGCAACGGTCTGGCCGAGGACTTCGCCGGAGCGGCGGTGTTCCTGGCCGGCCGCGCCTCCGGCTACGTCACCGGACAGGCGATCTTCGTCGACGGCGGACTGTCCGTCCACTGAGCCCGGCACGCCGCGGGAACCGGGCCGTCCGGTCCCCGCGGACGCCCCCGCGACGGTGCGCGGGGGCGTCCCCGTGGACGTGATCAGGCGGAGGCCGGCCAGGTGTCGTCCTGCAGACGGCACAGGTAGGTGCGGCTCACGTGCACCGGCACGGTCGGATAGGCGGCGGCTATGACGGCTCTGTAGGCCTCGGCGGCGGCCTGTGCCGCAGCATCCTCGTGCGGCAGCTGGGACGGGGAAGAGCTGAGCGGGAGCTTGAGAGTGGTGCCGATCTCGACGTCGTCCGAGTAGGCCGTGAAACTGTACTCAACGGAGTAGGCACCTGCGGGAACTGACATGTCTGAATCTCCTGACGTAAGGAAACTTGCACAAGCTGCGGCCAAGTGAGGCCAAAGTAAACGATGTTGGTCGGGCCTGGTGCGGAGGCGGAGAAAAAACCCGATCCGGGCCGTCCGGGGCAAGCAGGGGAGACCGGACGTCCGCTGCGGGCGCGGCCCCGGCCTATGCTGAGCGCATGTCCGCCGACGGAGTGCCGCCGAACGACCGGGGCGGCAGGGAGCCGGGCGCCGGCACGGAGCTGCCCGCGACCCTGCACATCGCCGGGCTCGCGCTGAGCCTGGTGGAGAGTCCGCCCGCACTGGCCTGCTGGAGCGGCAGTTTCCCGGTACCGGCGGGCGCCGACCCGGCCGGGGTCAACCTGGTGATCGAACCGCCCGCCCCGCCGCAGCCGGCCACCCTCCGGCGCGCCCACGACGTCGTGAGCCGGTTCGACGTCCTCGTCGCCCGGGCCGGGGAGTACTGCCGCGTCCGGCTCCGGGAGGAGCAGTACGGGCTCACGGCCGGGGAACTGGACCGGCTGGACCTTCCGGAGCCGCCGTGGGGACTGCCCGAGGCAACGGTGTGGACCGACCGGAGCTGGATGATCCGCTTCGCCGAGAGCGGGCTCCGCATGGGCGACCCGTACGGAATCCTCGTCACCTTCGATGGAACCCGGCCCGTCGACGTGCAGGACGCCGACGACGAGTGACGAACCGCCCGCCGGTCGGTGCGGGGACGGAGAGGCACGCGGATCCGGTGTTCCCGGTGAGGGCCTCCTCGGCGGAGGCCGGCGGCCGGGGCCGGAGGATCCCGGCACCGTGGGAATCGATGTCCCCTTCCAGGGCGCCGCGTTCGGCTTCCCGCCGTGATCGCCGTGCCGGGTCCGCGTCCCGTGGATCACCGGTGAAATCGATCGCGCCCGGGGCCGGGAGGAACCGGGCCCCGGGGCTGTTCCCCGTGTCGGCCGGGGCGGCGAATCCACTCCGTGCGAGGACGACCGTGCGAAGGGGCGCGAACCCGCTCTCGACATGGACCGCGGCCACCACCGGTGCCGCCCCTCAGCCGGGGAGGATCTCCGGTCGGACCGCCGTGCACGGGGAACCGGCCGGCACGAAGATCGTCGTCGTCATCGGACCGACGTGACCTGTTCGCCGTCCGGTCCCCGACGCCCTCTGGTGCGCGGCGGTGCGTACGGCCATGCTGTCCGCCGACAGCGTGCGCCGCCCGCGTGAAGGGCCGCGCAATCCGCGTGATTCCAGGAGGATTTGTGGTTCTTGGCACAACCGGCCGGGTGACCGGGCCACGAGGAGGGGCCGCGCGCGGGCGCGGGACGGCGACGCGATCGCTCGTGCTGCTCGCGACCGTGTCCGCGATGACCGTCGGCACGATCGCCCCCGCCCTCGCCGACCCGAACCCCGATCCCCGCCCCCGCACCGCCGCCGAGATACTCAGACCGGTCGCCCCGCCGCCCGCGAGCAACCCGGCGGGGGAGCCCCGGTCGGTCGCGGACGGCGACGGCATCGAGACGGCCCGCACCTCCCGCCCGATCGCCCCCGGCATCCGCCTCGACTCGTACGACCGGCTCGAATCCGACAAGTGGCTGCGGGTCGACCACCTCTCCGTCGATCTGGACGGCAGCAAGGTGCGCGCCGACTACCTCTCCTCCGGCAAGGTCTCCGACCGGCGCACCGTCTCCGAACTCGCCGCCGGACACGACGCGGGCCGCGGCCGCCGCACCGTCGCCGCGATCAACGCCGACTTCTTCGACATCAACCAGACCGGCGCACCCGAGGGGATCGGCATCAAGGACGGGGCCACCGTCCAGTCGCCCGCCCCCGGCGTCAACCGGGCCGTCGGCATCGGCCCCGACAGCGCGGGCCGCATCCTGAACCTGTACTTCGAGGGAACGCTCGCCCTGCCGGCCGGGGAACGGCCGCTCACCGCGTACAACGCCGCCAATGTGCCCTCCGGCGGAGTCGGCGCGTACACCTCCGCCTGGGGAACCGCCGACCGCGCCCTGACCGTGGACAACGCGAGCCCGGTCGCCGAAGCGACGGTACGCGACGGCAAGGTCGTCTCCGTCTCGCACACCCCCGGATCGGGCGCCGTCCCCGACGGCACCACCGTCCTGGTCGGCCGCGAGGCCGGAGCCGCCGCACTCGACGCCCTGAAGCCCGGTGACCCGGTCTCCCTGACCTACCGGGCACGCACCGACGCCGGGGCCGTGCCGCGCACCGCCGTCGGCGGCCGGGAACTCCTCGTCGTCGACGGGGTCGCGCAGAACCACGACGGCGAGGGCAACAACACCGCCGCGCCCCGCACCGCCGTCGGCTTCTCCGAGGACGGCCGGACCATGCAGGTCCTCACCGTCGACGGGCGACAGGCCGACAGCGGCGGTGTCACCCTCACCGAACTCGGCCTGATGATGCGGCGCGCCGGTTCGTACAGCGCCCTCAACCTGGACGGCGGCGGATCGTCGACCCTCGTCGCACGCGAACCCGGCAGCGACGCGCTCCGGGTGGAGAACAGCCCGTCCGACGGCAGCGAACGCACCGTACCCAACGGCCTGGCCCTCACCGCCCCCGACGGCAGCGGCCGGCTCAAGGGCTTCTGGGTGCAGCCCCGTACGCCCGCGGCCACCGCGCCCGGCGTCGACCCCGTCAGGGGCGGCCACCCCGACCGGGTCTTCCCCGGACTCACCCGGCGCCTCACCGCGACCGGGTACGACGAGACGTACGGCCCGGCACGGGGCACCCCGCGCTGGCGCACCGCACCGACCTCGGCCGGCACGGTCGACGGCGGCGGGCTCTTCACCGCACGCCGCGGCGGCACCACCACCGTGAGCGCCACGAACGGTCCCGCGCGCGGCAGCACCACCCTGACGGTCCTGGACGAACTGGCCCGCATCCAGCCCACCACGCAGCGGGTGGGACTCGCCGACGCCGGGGCCACCGGCACGTTCGGCATCGTCGGACTCGACGCCCACGGCACCAGCGCCCCCGTCGAACCGCGCGACGTCGCACTCGACTACGACCGCGCGCTCTTCGACATCCGCGACGACGGACAAGGCTCCTTCACCGTCGCCTCGCGCACCGGCTCCGGCGCAGGACTGATCAAAGCAACCGTGGCGGGCACCACCACCGTCCTCGCCGCCAGTGTCGGACTCACCGAACAGCCGGTCTCCTCCTTCGACGACGCCGGGTCCTGGAAGTTCAGCCAGGCCCGTGCGAGCGGATCGCTGGAGGCCACCCCCGACGGCCGCACCGGCACCGGACTGCGGCTCCGCTACGACTTCACCGGCTCCACCGCCACCCGCGCCGCCTACGCCACCCCGCCCCGGCCGGTCACCGTGGACGGCCAGCCCCAGTCGTTCAAGCTGTGGATCAAGGGCGACGGCAAGGGCGCCTGGCCGACCCTGCACCTCAAGGACGCCGCAGGTTCCGACCAGTTGCTGCGCGGCCCGTACATCACCTGGACCGGCTGGCGGGAGGTCACCTTCGCCGTGCCGCAGGGGGTCGCCATGCCGCTCTCCGCGCACCGCTTCTACCTCGCCGAGACCGCGGCCGCCAAGCAGTACACGGGCGACATCGTCATCGACGACCTCACCGCCCAGGTGCCGCCCACCGTCGACCTGCCCGAACAGGCCGTGCCCGCCGACGACCTGATCGACACCGCGGCCGTGACCGGGCGCCGGGACTGGCGGTTCGCGGTGATGTCCGACGCCCAGTTCGTCGCCCGCGACCCGGACAGCGCGATCGTCGCCCAGGCGCGCCGCACGCTGCGCGAGATCAGGGCGGCGGCCCCCGACTTCCTGGTCGTCAACGGCGACCTCGTCGACGAGGGCGCTCCCGAGGACCTGGCCTTCGCCCGCCGCGTCCTCACCGAGGAACTCGGCGACGCGCTGCCCTGGTACTACGTACCGGGCAACCACGAGGTGATGGGCGGGAAGATCGACAACTTCGTCCGCGAATTCGGGCCCGCCCAGCGCACGTTCGACCACAAGGGCACCCGCTTCGTCACGCTCGACACCTCCGGCCTCAGCCTGCGCGGCGGCGGCTTCGCCCAGATCCGGCAGCTGCGCGCCCAGCTGGACGCGGCGGCGAAGGACCGCGCCGTCGACTCGGTCATGCTGATCGAGCACGTGCCGCCGCGCGACCCGACCGTGCAGAAGGGCAGCCAGCTGGGGGACCGCAAGGAGGCGGCCCTGGTCGAGCAGTGGCTCGCCGACTTCCGCCGCACGACGGGCAAGGGCGCGGCCCTCATCGGCAGCCACGTGGGGGTCTTCCACGCCTCGCACGTCGACGGGGTGCCGTACCTGATCAACGGCAACTCCGGCAAGGCCCCGGCCGGGGCCGCGGACGAGGGCGGCTTCACCGGCTGGTCGCTGGTCGGCGCCGACCGCGTCACCGCGGGCGAGCAGGCCGCCGCACGTCTGCGGCCGTGGCGGGGCGGACCCGACTGGGTCTCCGTGCAGACCAGGGCGCACGTCGACGCGCTGGACATCGACGCGCCCCCGGTGCTCGGCACGGGAAGCCGTACGAAGGTGACGGCGACGGCCACCCAGGGCACCCGGGCCGTCCCGGTCGGCTTCCCGATGGCCGCGGACTGGACCGGCTCCCCGAACGTCCACATCGGTGACCGGAACGGCGCCCGCCCCCGGCACACCGCTGTCCTCGACCCGTCCACCGGAACGCTCACCGCGCTCCGGCCGGGCACGATCACCCTCGCCGTGACGGTCAACGGCACGACACAGCGGACCCAGGTCAGGGTCACGACGGCGACCGGGGCCGCACCGGCGGCCTGACGCCCGGAGCCCCACCGGCGGCCCGACACCGTCCCGCGCCCACGACCGGCGCGGGCGGCGCCGGGCCGCCCGTACGACGGCCCTCCCCGCGCGACGGCACAACCGGGGCGGGCCGTCCCCGCGACAGCGTTACGGGAAGTCCGGGGTCCGGGCCGAAACCCGCTTTGGCACGGCGTTACGGAGATACCGGGCCGAACCCGCCCCGGCACGACGGACGCGGGCGGGCCGCACCCAGGACATCCGGTGCGGCCCGCCCGTCGCGGGTTTCCGTCCGCCTCACACCTTGCGGTAGCCGTACGCCTCCGTCGCCGCGGCCTCCACCGCCGCGATGTCGCCGCCCGCCGAGGCGGTGACCACCGCGGCCACCGCGCCCTCCACGAACGGAGCATCCACCAGCCGGGAGCCCTCCGGCAGCTCGTCGCCCTCGGCCAGCAACGACTTGACCGTGAGCACCGCGCTGCCCAGGTCCACCAGCAGCGCGACACCCGCACCGGAATCCACCGACCTGGCGGCCTCGGAGATCAGCTCCGCGCTCGTCCCGAGACCGCCCGCGGGAGTGCCGCCGGCCGCCGCCACCGGGGCCGTCGCACCGCCCGCGGCGAGCCCCCTGGCCAGCTCGGCGACGGACTCGGCCACCGGCCCGCTGTGCGAGACCAGCACGATCCCGACCTGTTTCCCCTCGCTCATGCGCGTTCCCCGTCCGTCTTCTCCCCGGTGTCGGCCAGTGCGGCGATCAGCAGGGCCGAGGACGTCGCCCCCGGGTCCTGATGGCCGATGCTCCGTTCGCCCAGGTAACTCGCCCTGCCCTTGCGGGCCTGCATCGGCACCGTCGCCGAGGCCCCCTTCTCCGCCGCCTCCCGGGCAGCCCCGAACGAGGTGCCCAGCGCCTCGGCGGCCGGCAGCAGCGCGTCGAGCATCGTCTTGTCCCCGGCCTGCGCCCCGCCCAGCTGCGCCACGGCCGCCACACCCACCCCGAAGGCGTCCGCCAGCTGCTGCGGCGTCACCTCGGGGGCATCGCCCAGGGCCTTTCCGGTACGGCGCAGCAGCGTCCCGTACAACGGGCCCGAGGCCCCGCCGACCGTCGAGATCAGGTTCCGGCCGGCGAGCATCAGCACGGCGCCCGGCGTCTGCGGCCGTTCCTCGTCCAGGACGGCGGTCACCGCGGTGAACCCGCGCTGCATGTTGCTGCCGTGGTCGGCGTCCCCGATCGCCGAGTCGAGCTCGGTGAGACGGGCCGCCTCACGGCCGACCAGGGCGGCGGCCCCGGTCATCCAACGGTGGAAGAAGTCGGCGTCGAGCACATGATCTCCTTGTCGCTGCGGCATGACGGAATGCGGTACGGACGGATCAGCGGCCCCAGCGCAGCGCAGATGTCTGCACCGGCGCGTCCCAGAGCCGCAGCAGCTCCTCGTCCACCTGGCAGAGCGTCACCGAGCAGCCCGCCATGTCGAGCGAGGTCACATAGTTCCCCACGAGCGTACGAGCTGCCACCACACCCCGCTCGGACAGCACCCGCTGGACCTCCGCATTGAACCCGTACAGCTCCAGCAGGGGCGTCGCCCCCATGCCGTTGACCAGCGCGATCACCGGGCCGGTCGGCCGCAGGTCCTCCAGCACCGCGTCCACCGCGAAGTCCGCGATCTCCCGCGACGTCATCATCGGACGCCGCTCCCGCCCCGGCTCGCCGTGGATCCCGATGCCGAGCTCCAGCTCGCCCGGCGGCAGATCGAAGGTGGGGGAGCCCTTGGCCGGTGTGGTGACGGCGCCGAGGGCCACCCCGAAGCTCCGCGACGACTCGTTCACCCGCCGGGCGACGGCCGCCACCCGGTCCAGCGGGGCGCCCTCGTCGGCCGCCGCCCCGGCGATCTTCTCGACGAACAGGGTTGCCCCCGTGCCCCGTCGGCCGGCCGTGTACAGGCTGTCGGTCACCGCCACGTCGTCGTTGACGAGCACCCGGGCCACCTGGATGCCCTCGTCCTCGGCGAGCTCGGCGGCCATCTCGAAGTTCAGGACGTCACCGGTGTAGTTCTTGACCACGAACAGCACCCCCGCCCCGCTGTCCACGGCGGCCGCCGCCCGCACCATCTGGTCGGGCACGGGAGAGGTGAACACCTCCCCAGGGCAGGCCGCGGACAGCATGCCGGGGCCGACGAACCCCGCGTGCAGCGGCTCGTGCCCTGAACCGCCGCCGGAGACGAGCGCCACCTTCCCGGCCACGGGCGCGTCGCGCCGCACGACGACACGGCTCTCGACGTCCACCGTCAGCTCGGGGTGAGCCGCGGCCATACCGCGCAGCGCGTCCGCGACAACGGTCTCGGGAACGTTGATCAGCATCCTCACGGATACCTCCTGGAGAAACTAGCAGGCGAGCTGCTGTGCTGTGTTTTAGCAGTTCAGGGCAGGTGTGACGATTTTTTGATCTTGGCGGTTCATGGTGCTGCGGGGCGGTTCCGCGCGGTGCCGATGCCGACTTTCCCGATGTGGCGTCAGGTGTGGGTCGAGAGGGCGATCTTTGCGGATGCGCATCACGATGCAATTATCGATGCGTGACCGCGCACATGCACAGGTGTGGAAGTGACCGGGGTGTCGGATCTCGATGGCGCGGCGGAGCGAGAGTTGGGACAGCCCGAGCGGATGGCGCTCACCTGAGGGGGAGTGGTGGGGCTGTGTTCAAGTCCAAGATCTGACCATTTGGCGTTGCCGCAGGTCAGGGGCGTCATGTGCTCCCCTCGGGCCGGCAGACGGCCAGCACGTTTCCGTGCCGTGTCTGCGCTGCCGCTGCTTGAAGCAGCGGCAGCGGAAGGATGCCCGGATGGAACCACCGGCGCTTTGCTATGCCTTGTCGGCCCAGCACTTGAGGTCGGCCCCGGTGAGTGCTTCGGCGATGCCGTGGGCGCGGGCGGCGGTCGGACCGTGGGTGGAGCCGGGCGGCGCGGGCGAGGCCCACAGCAGTCGCCCGAAGGGATCGGTGAGAACTCGGACGTTCATACCGTGATGCTTGTTCTGCCCGAGCAGTACGCGGTGTCGGCGGCGATCCGGTCGATCGGCAGCAGAGCGCCGTCCAGGATCACGAACGCCTTGGTCCGTGCGATGCGCACCGCCTCGGCCGGGGTGGGCGCGAGGCCGGCCGGCACCGTCGGGTTGGAAAGGGCTCAGTGCGGACGCGTCGGACCGTGAGGGCCGGGCGCGGTGCTCGCCGCTTCCTTGCCCGTGAAGTGCCGGTAGACGGTGCCGGAACCCACTCCCGCGCGCCGGGCGATCTCGTCCAGGGGAACGCCGAGACCCTCCGAGGCGAACGCCTCCTGGGCGGCCTCCAGCACCCGGGCGCGGTTGCGCCGGGCGTCCGAACGCGGCGCAGGCCCAAAACGGGGTGATGGTTCGGCTTCTTTTCCTCGGAGCGGGGAGTTGGTTCCGTAAGTTCGGCCCGGATCGAATGCCCGGATTCTAGGATGCACGGAAGGGAAACGGATCCGAGGGTCGAGGAAACGACCACGGGAACCTGAGGGAAGGGCCCTGGATTTGAACTCGTCACTGATTCCGCGGCGTCAGCCGGGAAGCGCCGGCCTTGAAGTCTCCGCGCTGGGACTCGGCTGCATGGGAATGAGCCAGACTTATGGAGTTCCGGACGACAAGGAGTCGATCGCGACGATCCATCGGGCACTCGAACGAGGCTGTTTCTTCTTCGACACCGCGGAGTCGTACGGCCCCTTCGTCAATGAAGGACTTCTGGGCCGCGCGCTCCGTGGCCGCCGGGACGAGGCGGTCATCGCGACCAAGTTCGGGTGGGAGTACGAAGGAACACGACGCGGAGAGCTGAACAGCAAGCCCGAGCACATTCGTAAAGTGGTCGACGAATGCCTGGGGCGGCTGGAAACCGACCGGATCGACGTCCTCTATCAGCACCGCGTGGACCTGGAAGTCCCGATCGAGGAGGTGGCCGGCACGGTCGGCGAGCTCATCCAAGAGGGAAAGGTGCTCCACTTTGGTCTGTCGGAGGCCGGTGCGGGAACGATCGCCCGCGCCCACGAGGTCTGTCCCGTGGCCCTGCTCCAGACGGAGTACTCGCTCTGGGAGCGCCACATCGAGCAGGAGATTCTGCCGGCGGTCCGGGAGCGGGGAATCGGTCTCGTGGCCTACTCGCCTCTGGGGCGTGGGTTCCTGACCGGCACGGCGCTGCCGGCGGAGGAGTATCCGGAGTCGGACTACCGCCGCTACGATCCGCGGTTCCAGGGGGACAACTTCACCGCCAACTCGGCGGCGGCATCGGTGGTGCGCGAAATGGCCACGAAGCACGAGGCGACACCGGCCCAGATCGCCCTCGCGTGGCTGCTCCACCGGGGCGAAGACATCGTGCCTATCCCCGGGACCAAGCGCAGGGTCACGCTGGAGGAGAACCTCGCGGCCGTGGACGTGGCGCTCGACGCAGAGGACCACCAGCGACTGGACGAGGCGCTTCCTCCGGAAGCGGTGGCGGGAACCCGCTACCCAGAAACTGTCATGCATATGAACGGCCGCTGACGGTCGTTGAACGAAAGAGAAAGAAGAAACGGGGAAATCACGTTCCGCGGGCTGGTCATGTCTTTCGTGGCGATGGCGACGGCCACGCCCGGGGGTACCGGGACGTCGAACGCGGCCGCTCGGACGCCCGTGCCGGCAGGCCCACCACACTTCGACTGCCGGACGGCTTCCACTCGGAGGGCATCGCCATCTGGGGGAAGGGGCACCGTACGTACTTCGGTTCGCTGAACGACGGTGCCATCCACCGGGTCGACCTGTTCACCGGCCGGGGATGGCCACCGGCATGAAGCTCGGCGAGGGACACAAGCTGTATGTCGCGGGCGGGTCGCTGCCCGCGCGGAGTGAGCTGGTCACCGCCGCTCACTGGCGACCTCCAGCACCTGGACGGGTTCGACGCGATTGGCATCGCGCCCACGCCCGAGGGAAGAGCCTGCTGATCGCTCAGACCAACACCGGGAAGCTCTTCGCGGTGAAAACACCGCCTGCGGAGCGACTCACGCCGTGGACACCGGGCCCGAGACCCTGACCAATCCCGACGGAATGCTCCTGGTCGACCACGCTCTCATGTGGCCGAGAACCGCGAGAACGAGGTCGCGTCGCTGAAAATCGACGACGCCGGACTGCGCGGCGACGTCGTCCAGCGCACCACGGCCCCTCGCTTCGACATCCCGACCCGCATCGCGGCGGACGGAGATCTGCTCTGCCTTGCGAACGCGCGCACGACGACCATGCCCACACCGGCCACGCCCTGCACGGCGGTGGCGATTCCGAAGCCGTGAGCCGTTGCTCCGGGCAGCCCGGCCCGACGGGCGCCCGGTTCCGGAGCGCGACACGCGTAACTCCCCTCCATGGCAGCGCGATATCCCGAAGTCCTTCGGGATATCGCGCTTTTTCTTTTCCATGGTCGATCCAATTCTGCGACCGAAGGAAAGGCGGATGAACCTGTCATTTCGGGCGCACTGATCAGCTTTCCCGGAGGAATTTCGAGCGAAGGCGAAGGCCGACGGCGGTGAGATCCTCTTTGCCGACCGGTCGGCATCCGGTCCGACCAGGTCACCGGCCGCACCTGGGGCGAGAAGGGGAAGACGCCCGTGGTGCGGTGGAGCGGGAACCGGTTCTCGGTGAACGCAATGTCGGCGATCGGTACCAAGGGCCGGATGCACTTCGTGGTCTTCGCCGAGTCCTTCACCGCCGAGGTGATGTGCCGCTTTCTGGACCGGCTCGCCGGCCACTTCGACCACAAGGTCCACCTCGTGGTCGACGGACACTCCGCCCACCGCTCGAAGAAGGTCCGCGACTGGCTCGCCGCCCACCCCGACGACGTCGAGCTGTGCTTCCTGCCGTCCTACTCACCCGAGCTGAACCCCGACGAGCTGGTCAACGCCGACCTCAAGCACGGCCTGCCCCGGCAGCACCGGGCCCGAGACCAGGCCGAACTCGCCGCCGAAACCCGCCGCTTCTTCCACCGACGGCAGCGCCAGCCGCACATCGTCCGCGGCTACTTCGGTGGCCCACACGTCCGTTACGCCTTGGACAAGAACCCCATCAGTTTCTGGTCAATAGCCCCCACTCCGGCCTCGGACCTGTGGAAGGCGACGGTGAGGAGGTGTCCGCCGCCTCGGCCCGTCCGGCATGGGTGAGCGGGGCAGGGGGCCGAGGAGGGCGGGCGAGAAGAGATGCTTGCGGCGGTAATGCGGCATATGGGATGCCCGGAACCGTCCGCTGGCGAGCTCCTGACGGCCCGGGTGCGGTTACTGTGCGGATCATGGTGTTCAAACGACTGCTCGGCAGTGGAAGCGGCGGCAAGACGGCAGACGGCATACCGCTGGAAGCCGACACACTCCTCCCGGACGAACCGGTGCGCCCCGGGGAGATCCTGCGCGGTGAGGTGGTACTGCGCGCGCTCGACCGGGACGTGCGGATCCGGACGGTCAACGCGCGCCTGGTCGCCAACGCGGCCCCCGCCGCCGTCACCAAGAGCACGACGACGGACGTCAACACGGACACCGGTGTCACCCTCGCCCACTTCCAGGTGACGAGCCTCTTCACCATCCCGAAGGGCGAGGAACGCCGGGTGCCGCTCCGGTACCGGCTGAAGTGGGAGACCCCGGTCTCCGAGGTGCGCGGGTTGCCGCTGGCCGGGATGCGGATCGGTCTGTACACGGAGGTCGATGCCGACGGCATCGCGGACCGCACGGACGTCGACGCGGTCCGCATCGAGACGACGCCCCTGCACGAGACCCTCCTCGACGCCTTCGCCGCCGCCGGATACACCTGCCGCAGCGCGTGGGTCGACCCCGAGTACATTCCGCGTACTGAGCGGGAGATCCTCTACAGCCGACAGGGGTTCCATCTCGCCGCGACCGACGCGGACCACCCAAGGAACATGGAACTGTACCTCCACTCCAACGCGGTCGGCGCCGAGATCTACCTCCGAAGGGCCGCCTTGGCGGAGAAGGACTGGTGGGGCAAGCCCCCGGCCCTCCGGTACGTCGCCGCCCACCACGAGATCGGCCACGTAGACTTCGAGGCCAAGGCCCGGCAGTGGATCGACAATGTCGCCGCACTGCCCGATACCGCCGTCGATGACCGCGAGCGAGTCGACTACCACCTGGACAGCCCCCGATGGTGGCGCGATACCTGAACAGCACGGATTCTCCCGGCTGCCGGCGCGGACGGCGGCCGGGACGACTTCGGCAGGCCCAGCGTCGTATCCGAGACGAAGTTCAGGACGACCTCCCGGCCAACCGGCGCGATCCGCGCCGGTGTCACCAGCCGCAGGACCTCCTGCACCGACGGCGGGAGATGCCGCGCGTCCCCCACCAGATCGCTCACACCTCTACAGCGCCCCGGAACCCGAACCGTTTCTGATCGATAGTCCTTCGGCGGAACGGGAAGGTCCATCGGCGAACTCCTGCATGCAGACAGAAAGTCTGGCTGTGCGGTGCATCGACCTGCCCCTCGCATCCGGTGAAGCGATGGTGGCCGATGGAATCGAGGGGGAGAACCCGCAGGGCTTTCCCGGTCCGGGACTTCTCTGCTTCTGCGAGGAGAGCTGCGGCTCCGGGGCTTCCACGTGCGCAGCAGTCCGCTCCGCGGCAGCCCCGTCCACGTCCGCAAGCAGATCGTGCACGACATCCACTCCCCGCACGATCTGCGTGCCCTTCCAGCGGACCGGCTGGAGGAACTGGCCGAGGAGATCCGGACCTTCCTGATCGACGCCGTGACAGGCACGGGCGGGCATCCCGGTCCCGACCGGGGGCGCTCGCGGGCAGGCGCCCGGCGGTGGTCTTCTTGACCCCAAGCATGGTTGAGCTTCTAGCGTTCTCTCCGGTTGACCATCCGACGACGGGAGAAGACTCGTGATTCTCGTGACAGGCGCTACCGGGAACACAGGAAGCGCCCTGCTCAAGGAGCTGAACGCGTGCGGCGCCGGGCCGCTGCGGGGGCTCACCCGTGACGCTGCGCGGGCCTCGTTCCCCGAAGGGGTGGAGGTGAAGGAAGGCGACTTCGCCGACACGGCCTCCCTGAAGCACGCGCTGGACGGAGTGCGCTCGCTGTTCCTCGTGTCGCGGATGGGCCCCGACGCCGACATCCTCGACGCCGCCCGCCGAGCGGGTGTCGAGCATGTGGTGCTCGTGTCGTCCATCACCGTCCAGACGCATCCGCACCTGGGCCCCGCCCGCGAGAACATGACTGTCGAACAGCTGCTCAAGGACAGCGGCATGGCCTGGACGGTTCTGCGGCCGACGCAGTTCGCCTCGAACGCCATGTGGTGGGCGGCGTCAATCCGCGAGCGCCGAACGGTCCGCGTGCCGTACGCGGACATCGGGCTGCCCACGATCCACCCTGCGGACATCGCGGCGGTGGCGCGAGTGGCCCTGACCGAACCCGGTCACCAGGGGCGGACGTACGCGCTGACCGGCCCGGAGCGGGTGACGGCCCGGCAGCAGGTGGAGGCCATCGCGGCGGCCCTGGGGCGGGAGGTGCCGTTCGCGGAGACCGGCCGGGCGGAGGCCCACCGGCACATGTCCACGTTCTTGGGGGCCGAGGCCGCGGACGCGGTGCTGGACGTGACCGGCGGGGACGTCAACGACGAACTGCTGACGGTGCGCGACACGGTCCCAGGGGTCACCGGATCCCCCGCCAGGCCGTTCCGCCAGTGGGTTCTGGAGAATGTCGCCGCCTTCCGCTGAGGCGCCCGTTCCCGCCCGCGATCGGACCCGGCCGGTGGCCGTTCCCCTTCGGGCCTGTTCGCGGAAGGCCATCGATCGGGCCCGGCCCGTCCACGGAACGCGCCGCTGCCCGGGGCCACAGGCTGGGGGTTCTCCGTCCGATCGAGTGCGGCCGGTCGCCCTTCCGTTTCGGTGTGTGCGCTTTCGTCCATGATCCGCCTGGCGTCCCGGCGGGCGCCCTGGTCGTCCAGCCACAGAAGAACGGAGCGGTTCATATGACCACAGAAGGTGGAGAGCCCATCGCGTCGGTGACCGACGCGACCCTCGCCGACATCGCGGCCCACGGCATCTGGCGCGGCGCGAGCCTCGACATCAACCCGTCGGTGCTCACCGTCGCCAGGGCCCTGCTCGCGGCCCTCCGGGGCACGGCCCCGGCCGGGGTGCTCCCCGACGAGCTGCGGGAGTTGGTGGAGCGGGTCCTGCGGGAGGCCGGAGTCGGTTTCCCGCGCATTGCAGTGACGGACGAGATCGGTCTGTCCGCGTTCACGATCAAGCAGAAGACCTCGGAGCCGCGCCCGGTCGTGATCGTGCCGGCCGGGTGGAACCCGTACGGCTGGATGCCGTTCATGGTCGGCTACCTCTCCCTGGCGGCGCGCGGCTACCACGTTCTGGCGTACACGCCCCGCGGGTTCGGCGAACCGGGCGGGCCGTTCACGTCCGACGGGTTCATCGGCGTCGCCGGACCGGACGACTGGTCGGACGGTTCGGCGGTGATCGACCACGCGGAAGGGCTGTTCACGCCGAGCAAGGTCGGGTTCCTCGGTCTGTCCTACGGTTCCGGGATCAGTCAGCTGGTCGCCGCACACGACAAGAAGAACAGGGTCGCCGCCGTGGTCGCCCTGAGCACGTGGGGCAACCTGGCCACCAGCCTCTACGACAACGGCACCCGGCACCAGAAGGCCGTGGAACTGCTGATCGGCTTCACCGGAGCCGAGGAGGGCAAGGAGAAGGAGAAGTTCGACGAGGCGACGTGGCGCGTCCTCCAGGACTTCCAGGACGGACAGAACATGGAGCAGGTGGTGGAGTGGGGCACCGTGCGTTCCCCGGAGACCTACGTGGACATCACCAACGCCCGTTCCGTCCCGACCTTCTGCTCCAACACCTGGCACGAGAGCCTGTTCCCCGCCGGTGAGGCGATCGCGACCTTCGAGAAGCTCACCGTTCCCAAGCACCTGAACCTGTGGATCGGCGACCACGGCGCACCGGAGGGCGTCGGCATCACCGGCGTGCCGGGCGGCGCCCCGTTCTGGAGCTACCTGACACCGGTGACGGAGGCCTACGCCTGGCTCGACCACCACCTGCTCGGGAAGGACACCGAGGTGCCCG
The DNA here is from genome assembly GCF_040612315.1 of Streptomyces sp. NPDC006435. Classification (NCBI taxonomy): domain Bacteria; kingdom Bacillati; phylum Actinomycetota; class Actinomycetes; order Kitasatosporales; family Streptomycetaceae; genus Streptomyces; species Streptomyces sp. NPDC006435. The sequence goes on along the minus strand of NZ_JBEXPY010000029.1, from coordinate 82,248 downwards.
GCTGGCCGGTGGTCAACAGCCAGGTCATGTTCACCTACAGGACCAAACCGACCGGCATCGGCGGCGACCGGATCGTCGAGGCGGCACGGCGCGAACCGCTCCGCTCCTGGTCCGAGGCCACCACCGGCACCGAGACCTGGTACCTGAGCGGCAGCAACGGGGACGGCGATGCCGCCCTGTCCGACAAGCCGTCCGCGGGCTGGAGCCGGACGTTCACCGCCGGGTACGAGACCACCGCCACCGCCATGGACGACATCATGGAGACTGGGCAGAAGGAGTGGTTCGGCAACCCCAAGACCTACGACCCGGCCGGTTTCGACCAGGCCCGGCTCCTGGTCTGGTCCACCGAGGCACTGACGGGCGGGCGTCGTATCCGCGGCGCCGCCGAGCTCAAGCTCACCGTCCGCGTCGAGGAGGGCGACGCCGCGACCCTGGTCGCCTACCTCTTCGACGTGGACCCGGACGGCAACGCCCGGATCATCACCCACGAGCCCCTCACCACCACCGGCCTGGGCACCGGCACGGACCGGACCGTCGGCTGGACGCTCCAGCCCGCCGCCCACGACCTCGCCGACGGCCACCGCCTCGCCCTGGTCGTCAACAGCCGGGACCGCCTCTACTCGTTCACCGGCAAGCAGGACGCCGCCACCACCATCACCTCCCCGACCGGCCTGGAAGCCGTCCTGGAGCTGCCACTCGGCTGACCGGCACCCCGGGGCGGGCGTCGGATGTGTTTCCGCGCCGAGGAGGCCGGCGGCACGGAGACGTACCGGATCCCTTCGGGTGCCCGTGCGTGCGGTTCAGCCGGTGGTGGGGCCCGCGGCGGTCTCCAGCACGGCCATCGCGCTGGACAGTTTCATCGCGGCCTGGGTCCAGGCCAGGGAGCACGGGCCGTCGAGCACTTCGCCCGTGACCTCGTCACCGCGGTGGGCCGGAAGATCGTGCAGGAACGAGGCTTCCGGCCACCGGCGCATGAGTGCCGCGTCGACATGGAACGGCCGGAAGGTCTCCCGCCATGCCGGATCGGCCTTGCTCGTTCCTGTGGTCTGCCAGCGGGTGGTGTACACGGCGTCCACCTGTTCCGGGGCGTCCGCCACGTCGTGCGTCTCGACCACTGCGGCGCCGGTCGTGCCGGCCGTCCGTCGTGCCGTGTTGAGCACATCCGCAGGCAGCCCGTACCCGGGAGGTGTGACGAAGGTGGCCCGGGCCCCGGGCACGGTGGCAATGCCGTACGCCAGCGCGACGGCCGTGTTGTTGCCCTCACCGATGTACATCACCCGGATTCCGCTCAGGTCGCCGTGTGCGAGGGAGAGGGTCGCCAGGTCGCACACGCCCTGGGTCGGATGCTCCTCCGCAGCCATGGCGTTGATCACGGGAAGCCCGCCTTCGCGGGACAGTTCGCGCAGCTCGTCGAGGGGACCGGAGGTGCGGGCGACCAGCAGGTCGAGCATGGAGCCGAGCACTTGTGCGGTATCGCCCACGGATTCCCCGGTGTTGAGCTGGAGGTCGTGCGGTCCGTAGGCGATCGGGGTACCGCCGAGCCGGACGATGCCGGTCTGGAACGCGGTGCGTGTCCGTGTGGACGTACGGGTGAACAGCACGCCGGCGACCCGGTCGCGCAGAGGGCGGTCATGAGCTTCTTTGTCGCGGAAGAGTTCGACCGACCTTTCGACGAGCGCCCACAGGGTGTGGGGCTTCAGTTCGGAGAGCGAGAACAGCCCGCGGTCCCGGTTGGTCTCCGGGCGACCGTAGAGTTTGTCCATTGAACAAGATCCGTCCCTCGGCGAAGCCGTATCGGTCGACACAGGCGCAGTCGCTGCCCGACACCGCGGCGCAGAGCGACCGGTTGTTCCGTGAGCCACATCGAGGATGTCAGGACGTCGCCGGACGGTCACGAGCGAGAACCGGCCAGGCCCGGTCCCGTGCGGCCGGGGCAAGGCGCCCCTTCCCCGACACTGCCGAGCGCGGTGTGCGAATCCGCCGGCCGCACCGTGTGAAGTCCAGTCCACTCGATCCGGCCAACATTGCTGCGTCCGGGCCTCGTTCGAGGGCCGCGGCCGGAGCGCGGGATATCATGGGGCGTTTGATCCCGGCCTCTTCTCCGTCGCGGGAGGGATTGCTTGGACGCCCTGCTGAAGAACGACACGACACCCCATCCTGCCGAGCCGGCCAACGGTCGTCGTGAGCCCGGGACTTCACCCCTTGCCGGCGGGCTCGGCGCTCTCCCTCCCGCCCGGGAGCCACGGTGCACGGCCACGGATCCGGCCGGGGCACGCACGGGAACGGCCAGGACGGACGTCGGCCACGTGCAGGGCCGCGTTCCGTCCAGCCCCGTCGGTCCTCCAGGTGCCGACGGAAACGATCGGTGCCCTTTGAATCCGTACCCCACTTCGGATGGTGAGTCCGCCCCATGAGCAACGACGCCGTCTCGTCCGATCCGACGCCCGGAGGGATCCCCGAACGGTCGCCCGTGAGCGGGCCGCTGTCCATGGGCGTCGAGGAGGAGTTCTTCGTGGTCGACGCGCAGACCCGTCTGCCCGCCGACAGCGGCCCCCTGCTGGACACGGTGCGCCGGGACGGTTCCGAGCACTACACCGCGGAGCTGCGCCGGTGCATGATCGAGAGCCGCACCGGGATCTGCTGGAGCCTTGCCGACCTACGAGCCGATCTCCGGGCCCGGCGGGACACCCTGATCGGTGCCTCGGCCGGGAAGGGGACCGCGATCGTCGCCTCGGGTACGTACCCGCCCGCCGACTGGCGCGAGGTGGGGTTCACACCGCAGCCCCGATTCGACCACATCGCCAAGGCGTATGCGCGGATCGCCGAAGAGCATCTGATCTGCGCCTGTCACGTGCATGTCGGCGTCGAGGACCGTGACACCTCCGTGGAGGTGGTGAACCGGGTACGCCCTTGGCTGCCCGTCCTGTTGGCGCTGTCGGCGAGTTCGCCGTTCTGGACGGGGGACGTCACGGGGTACGCGAGCTACCGGAGTACCATCTGGGCTCGCTGGCCCATGGCCGGTATGCCGCCCACCCTGTCTTCCTACGCCGATCACTGCGACCGGGTGGGCCGGCTCGTCGGTACGGGAACCAGCGCCGACGCCGGACAGGTGTTCTGGGACGTCCGACCGGGTACGCGCTACCGCACGGTGGAGTTCCGCATCGCCGATTCCTGCACCACCATCGACGAAGCCGTCCTCCAGGCCGGGCTCTCCCGTGCTCTGGTCCACCAATGCCTGAACGGGATCGCCCACGGTGATCCCGCTCCCGAGGTGTCGCCCGAAGTACTGCACGCGGCCAAGTGGCGCGCCGCCCGTTTCGGTCTCGAAGAGAAGCTGATCGATCCCCTGACCTGCGAGCTCGTCCCGGCCGCCGTGCTCGTGAACCGGCTGCTCGATCATGTCCGCGGGCCTCTCATGGAAGCCGGGGACTGGACGGAGATCACGGGCCTGGCATACGGCGCGCTCCGCCGGGGGAACTCCGCCGACCGGCAGCGACGGGCCTTCGCCGACGGCGGCCTCAAGGGCGTGGTCGAGCAGCTGATCACCGAAACCACGGCCACCGAACCCCGTCGATGACCCCGAACGAGAAGGAGGAAGAAGTGCGTTGCCCAACCGAATGCGTGGTCACCGCTTACCCGGACGGACCCTATCTGGTACGCGGCGCGCATCGCGTCGTCGATGCCGAAGGCAATGAGGTCGAAGTCACCCGGCCGGTGGTCGCGTTGTGCCGCTGCGGGCTGTCCGGTCAAAAACCGTGGTGCGACAGCACCCACAAACTGATTCGCTTCCGTGACTCGGCACGACACCGACGGCGCGATTCGGACTAGCGTTCCGGGCCGGCGGTTTCGTCGTGGGTTGTCGCCGTGGCTCCTTCCGCCCGTTCGTCGAGCCGGAGCCGGAGCCGGTCGGACAGGATCAGCACGGTGGGGTGAAGCGGCGTCAATCCGTGGGCGGGTGCCCCTCGTTGCGGCCGGTCGGCCGCAACGAGGGCTCGCCCTTCTGCCAGCAACCGAGCAGGTGGTCGGCGGACATCGCGTCGATGCCGGTCCATGCCGCGGCGCCGAAGAGCACCTCCGCCGAGGCCGCGGGATCCTGCCTCAGCAGGCCCCCCACCAGGTCGTGCAGTGCGATCATGTCGTGCACGGAGTCGGCGATCACGTGCTCGTCGAAGAAGTCGGTGGCCGAGTCACCGAGGCCGAGCCTGCGCAATCCGTCCCCGACGTTCTTGTTGGCGAGCGCCGAGGTCATCTCGGAGACCGCGAGCTGGCCCGCGACCGCCGCCCGCAACCGCCGGTGCATCCCGAACATCGAGACGATGTTGACCGTCGCCAGGACCAGGCCGGGAATGGCGTCCAGGTACGTTCCGTAGCGGCTGTCCAGGCCCAGTGCGTCCATGGTGTTGCGGTACAGCACCGCGTGGATCCGCTCGGCCCGGCCGCTGCCGTACTCGTCGAACTCGACCTCCAGCAGGGCGGCCTTGGCCCTGCCCGTCATCCGCGGGATGGCCCACGCGTGAGGGTCGGCCTCCTTGAGCTGGTACGCGGACCGGTGGACGAGGTAGTCCCGCATCTCCTCCAGGGTGGCGGCCTCGCGCAGGTAGCGCGTCAGGGGCGGCCCGGGCTGGTTGGCCATGTGCGTCAGGGCGGCCACGACCTCCCGGTCACCCAGCCCATCCGGAACGGCGAACCGGTCGCGCAGCGCGGCCTCGAATTCCCGTTCCAGCCGGCCCCGTAGATCGAGCGACGCCGGTTGCCACTCCCAGCGGTCGTCCACCCCCGAGAACCCGCGGTAGTGCAGCTCGTAGCACACGTACAGGGCCAGCTGGAGGTCGTCGTCGGTGAGTGGATCGCCGACGGCGACACGGGGCGACGGGAAGGGGCCCGGCTCACCTTCCAGCGCAGCGAAAAGGGCTTCCGTGACCGGTCCCCGAGGCTCCGGCAGCACCGCGATCCCGTGCTCGGACGAGTCCACGGAGTGTGCACCAGCAGCCATCTCGGTCTCCTCGCCCCGCTGTCCCTGTCCCCATCGACAGTAGAGCGAGGACCACCTCCCATCAATACCGCCTGTCACGAATCCCGTTCGCTCCGTATCCGGTGTGGGCGGGATTCATGGTCACCGGACCGCCACGGCCATCACGGGGGAGCCGGCGATTCCCCGGGCCGGCAGCGTCCCGAGCAGCGCCCACCACGGTGTGCCGGGTGTGATCGGCAGCGCCGGGGCCGTGAAGCCGACGCCCTTGAGCAAGGCCTTCCTGGTGCGGTTCTTCCGGGGCCGGCAGGGCTGCGTCATCCGGTACCTCTGCCTCCGCCCGATGAGCGAGGCGTCCGTGATGCACTCCTGCCTCGACCACGAGTTTGAGTACGGGGCGCGGCGTGACGGGGAAGAGACACGGGACGACCTTGTTGCGCAGGGTCGTGGCACTGCCCGATCCGCGGTTCGGCACTCCGCGGACGCGCCGGCCCGGCTGGGGGACGAGGCCGGCGCGGTGTGCGCTACGGGCGCGATATCTCGGTGGTGACCTGGTCGTACCGGACGAGGTGGGGGGTGAAGGAATACGAGGGATGTCTCTGCCGGAGACGTGCCGTGGCATCGTCGAGATACGCCCACATGTCGGCGGGGTCCGCACCGACGCCGAACGTCGCGTCGCTCAGCACCTCCATGTCGGGACTCCCGATGTATGCCACGTACTTGAGGGTCTGACTGCCACTGGCCATGGGTGTTTCGGCCTCCTTCGAGGTGCTGTGCGGTGTGTGCCCGTCCTTGCCGCCCGCGGTATCGGCGGCCTGCGCTGTTCCGGTTGTCGTGAGAAGTGTCGATGCGGCAACTGCGCCGGTGGCGCCCAAGACTGCTCGCCGGGAAATGTCTGGCACGGTCCTCCCCCTGCTTCGACGGCCCTTCCTGCGAGGGCTCGCGGCTGACGTTACAGCCACGTCCTCGCCGCGGAAGGATCATTGCGATGAATGGGATCCCGGTCCCGGAAGCTCCACCGGCGGGGATGGAGGCGGCCACCGGGCGACCGCTTCCGTGCGGCCGGCCGGCCGGGAGAGGAACGCGGGCCGGTCGGGCCCGGTCCGAGGAAGCCCGACCGGCCGACGGCGGCGGCTCTTCCGGTGCGAGGTGCCCGCGGCTCCCCATGACGATGCGAGCCCGCGCGGTCACCGTACGCATGCGTCCGGAGGGTGAAGCGTTACTGCCGGGCGGCTCGTTCCGGAGGGGGCATGACAGACAGCACCCCTCGCACCCCCGTACTCCAGAAGGAGCGTGATCGGCACGGCCCGGAGCTGTCGTCAGACACCCGCCGCGCGGGCCGCCGCGTACACCTCGGCCGCCACGTCGATCAGCTCCGCGGCGTCGCGCGTCGTGCCCTGGAGGTCGATCAGGAACTCCGGGACGCCCGTCGCGGCGTGGGCCGCCAGGTCCTCGACGATCTGGGCGACGTCGCCGTGGAACGGCTCGCGGCCCGCCCCGGCGACCGGCTCGGCGCTGTACCTGGCGTTGACCCGCGCACAGACGTGGAGCGGTCGCTCCCGGCCGCGCTCGGCCGCCAGGTCCTGGACCTGCTTCCACTGCTCGGCCAGCCGGTCGGCCCCCATCGCGACGGGCATCCAGCCGTCCGCCCGGTCGACCAGCCGGCGCAGGGCCCGCGGGCCGCTCGCCGGAAGGTAGACCGGGATGGGCCGGGCCGGCTTCGGGCCGACCTCGGACGGGACGATCGTGGTCAGCTCGCCCCGGTAGGAGACCGGGTCCGGGCCCCAGACGGCCGCGCACACGTCCAGCAGCTCGTCCAGGACCGCGCCCCGCTTCTCGAAGGGGGCCACGGAGGCTGCCGCGTACTCGTCGAGCGACCAGCCCGTGCCGATCCCCGCGACCACCCGGCCGCCGCTCGCGGCGTCCAGCGAGGCGAGCGAACGGGCCAGCTGGAACGGTACGTGCAGCGGCGCGACCAGGACGCTGGTGCCCAGCCGGGCCCGCTCCGTCGCCCCGGCGGCGAGCGCGAGCGTGATCAGCGGGTCGGCGACACCGCGGTACTGGTCGGGCCACGGCAGCCCCGGTACGCCGTACAGCCCCTGCGCGGGGGATTCGGGGAAGACGATCCGCTCGAAGACCCACAGGCTCTCGTAGCCGGTCTCCTCCGCCGCGCGCGCCACGGCGGCCACATCGCGGCCGATGTCGTACTGCTTCATCTGCGGAAGACCGAGACCGATCGGGACCGGCATGTGTGCACTCCTTCGGGCGGGCGGTGGAGCAACCACCGTATGGCACTTGCCTGTTGAGCGGTCAACATGCTGTCCGGAGTGGCGCGGGAAGGCCGCGGACGGTTCGCGCGGGGTGCGGCGGGGCGGTGCGCGGAAGGGGGCGCGCGGGCAGGGCGGGGCGGCCGGTGACGGGTCCGCCGGTCCGGAACGGGGTGGTCCGGACCAGCCCCCGGCAGAGGCGGCGCCGGTCGCCGGCCCGGGGGGACGGGGTCCTGTCGAGTCGGGGGCGATCACGAGATATCTTGATGTCAAGCAATGTTGTAGACGTGGAGCGGAGCACAGGGTGACTGACTCGACCATCATCTATACGCACACCGACGAGGCCCCGGCCCTGGCGACCTATTCGTTCTTGCCCGTGGTCCAGGCCTACGCCTCGACGGCCGGTGTCAATGTCGAGAGCCGGGACATCTCGCTGGCCGGGCGCATCATCGCGGGCTTCCCGGAGCGCCTGGAGGAGGGCCAGCGCATCGAGGACGCGCTCGCCGAGCTCGGTGAGCTGGCCAAGCGGCCCGAGGCCAACATCATCAAGCTGCCCAACATCTCGGCGTCGATCCCGCAGCTGAAGGCCGCCATCGCCGAGCTGCAGGCGCAGGGCTACGCGCTCCCGGACTACCCGGACGACCCGCAGACCGACGAGGACAAGGACGTCCGCGCGCGCTACGACAAGGTCAAGGGCAGCGCGGTGAACCCCGTGCTGCGCGAGGGCAACTCCGACCGCCGCGCCCCCGCCTCGGTCAAGAACTACGCCAAGGCGCACCCGCACCGCATGGGCAAGTGGTCCGCCGACTCGAAGACGAACGTCGCCACCATGGGCGTCGACGACTTCCGTTCCACCGAGAAGTCCGCGGTCATCTCCGAGGCCGGTTCGCTGCGCATCGAGCTCGCCGGTGACGACGGCAGCACCACCGTGCTGCGCGAGTCGGTACCGGTGCTCGCGGGCGAGGTCGTCGACGCCGCGGTCATGCGCGTCGCCGCCCTGCGCGAGTTCCTCACCGCGCAGGTCGCCCGCGCCAAGGCCGAGGGCGTGCTGTTCTCCGTCCACCTCAAGGCCACCATGATGAAGGTCTCCGACCCGATCATCTTCGGCCACGTGGTCCGCGCCTTCTTCCCGAACACCTTCGCCAAGTACGGCGACGTGCTCGCCGCGGCCGGCCTCTCCCCGAACGACGGCCTCGGCGCCATCCTCAAGGGCCTGGACGGCGTGCCGCACGTCGGCGCCGAGATCAAGGCGGCCTTCGAGGCCGAGCTCGCCGAGGGCCCCGCGCTGGCCATGGTCGACTCGGACAAGGGCATCACCAACCTGCACGTGCCCAGCGACGTCATCGTCGACGCCTCCATGCCGGCCATGATCCGCACCTCCGGCCACATGTGGGGCCCCGACGGCCAGGAGGCCGACACCCTCGCCGTGCTGCCCGACAGCAGCTACGCGGGCGTCTACCAGGTCGTCCTCGACGACTGCCGCGCCAACGGCGCCTTCGACCCGTCCACCATGGGCTCGGTCCCGAACGTCGGCCTGATGGCGCAGAAGGCCGAGGAGTACGGCAGCCACGACAAGACCTTCGAGATCCCCACCACCGGTACGGTGCGGGTCCTCGACGGCAACGGCGACGTCGTGCTGGAGCAGGCCGTGGGCGCGGGCGACATCTTCCGCATGTGCCAGGCCAAGGACCTGCCGATCCAGGACTGGGTCAAGCTCGCCGTCACCCGGGCCCGCGCCACCGGCGCCCCGGCCGTGTTCTGGCTCGACGAGGACCGCGCCCACGACGCGCAGCTGATCGCCAAGGTCAAGACCTACCTCGCCGACCACGACACCGACGGCCTGCAGATCGAGATCATGTCGCCGGAGAAGGCGACCGCCTTCTCGCTGGAGCGCATCCGCCGCGGCGAGGACACCATCTCGGTCACCGGCAACGTGCTGCGCGACTACCTGACCGACCTGTTCCCGATCCTGGAGCTGGGCACGAGCGCGAAGATGCTCTCCGTCGTCCCGCTCATGAACGGCGGCGGCCTGTTCGAGACCGGTGCCGGCGGCTCCGCGCCCAAGCACGTCCAGCAGCTCGTCAAGGAGAACTACCTGCGCTGGGACAGCCTGGGTGAGTTCTTCGCGCTCGCGGCCAGCTTCGAGCACCTGGCGACGACCACGGGCAACGCGCGCGCCAAGGTCCTCGCCGACACGCTCGACCGCGCGACCGGCACCTTCCTCAACGAGGACAAGTCGCCGAGCCGCAAGCTGGGCGGCATCGACAACCGCGGCAGCCACTTCTACCTGGCCCTGTACTGGGCCCAGGAGCTGGCGCAGCAGACCGAGGACGCGCAGCTCGCGCAGGCCTTCGGCGAGCTCGCCAAGACGCTGGCCGAGCAGGAGCGGACCATCGTCGACGAGCTGATCGCGGTGCAGGGCTCGCCGGCCGACATCGGCGGCTACTACCAGCCCGACCCGGCCAAGGCCGCCGCCGTGATGCGCCCCTCGGAGACGTTCGTCCGGGCCATCGCCTCCATCGGCTGACGGAACGACCGCGGGAACGACGGCGGAAGGGGTGCGGCCGACGCGGCACCCCTTCCCTCCGCCCCGGCCGGCACCACGCCCGGCCGGGGCGTTTCCGTGCCCCGGGCCGATGCCGGGCGATCCGCGCGAACCGGGTACGGGCAGCCGCCCCGGCCGGTAGGTTCGCAGCCCGGACCGACCGGACCGCCATGGAAGGGCAGGAACCGTGCTGGCAGGGCTGACAGGCAAGAACGCCGTGGTCACCGGAGGATCGCGGGGCATCGGACGTGCGATCGTCGAGCGGCTGTGCCGCGACGGCGCGCGCGTGGTCTTCAACTACGCCACCGACGACGAGGCGGCCGAGGAGGTCGTCCGCACGGTACGGGAGAACGGCGGCGAGGCGCGGGCCGTCCGGCAGGACCTCGCGGACCCGGACGGCGCGGAGCGGCTGATGGCCGTCGCCGAGGAGGAGCTCGACGGGCTGGACATCCTGGTGAACAACGCCGCCCTCTGCCCCACCCCCTCCCTGATCGCGGACACCGACCCGGAACTCTTCGACCGGGTGATGGCGGTCAACACCCGGGCGGTCTTCCTGACGATCCGCCACGCCGCCCTGCGGATGCGCGACGGCGGACGCATCGTGAACATCTCCACGGCCAACACCGTGCGACCGGGCCCCGGCATCTCCGCCTACGCCGCCGGCAAGGGCGCGCTCGAACAGCTCACCGCCGTGGCGGCCCACGAACTCGGCCCCCGCTCGATCACCGTCAACACCGTCTCGCCCGGCGCCACCGACACCGACATGCTGCGCGCCGCCAACCCGCCGCAGGCACTGGAGACGGTCGTCGGCATGACCCCCCTGCGCCGGCTGGGGGAGCCCGCCGACGTGGCCGACGCGGTCGCCTTCCTCGTCGGCCACGACGGGCGCTGGGTCACGGGACAGAACCTGCGGGCGACGGGCGGACTGGCCTGAGCGTCGACCGCGGGACCGGTCGCGGACACCCCGGACACCCCCTGCGTCCGGCGGCGCCCTGACGGGTGAAAGTCGCGCGACGACGGGCGCAGGGCCGCGCACAGCCGCCGCACGGCTGATTTGCTGCACCTGGAATCCGGGGTGGCGCGCGTGGGCCGGTCCACGGGCCGGCCGGGTGGGCCGGGCGCCCCTGCCGGGTGCCCGGCCCACCCGCGCACGACGATCGAAGGAGCGTCCCAGTGACGACGACGGGCACAGCAGGGGAAACCGGGGCGGAGGAGACGTACGCGAACGAGCTCCCGATCCACGCCGAGGAACCGGGGAACGTCGTCGTCAAGTGGCTGACCACCACCGACCACAAGACGATCGGCACGCTCTACCTGGTCACGTCGTTCGCCTTCTTCGTCCTCGGCGGGGTGCTGGCCCTGGTCATGCGTGCCGAACTGGCCCGCCCGGGGATCCAGATCGTGTCGCCCGAGCAGTTCAACCAGGCGTTCACCATCCACGGCACGATCATGCTGCTGATGTTCGCGACGCCGCTGTTCGCCGGATTCACCAACTGGATCATGCCGCTGCAGATCGGCGCGCCCGACGTGGCGTTCCCGCGGCTGAACATGTTCGCCTACTGGCTGTACCTCTTCGGCTCGATCATCGTCGTGGCCGGCTTCCTCACCCCGAACGGGGCCGCGGACTTCGGCTGGTTCGCCTACTCCCCGCTGACCGACGCGGTCCGCTCGCCGGGCATCGGCGGCGACATGTGGATCATGGGTCTGGCCTTCTCCGGCTTCGGCACGATCCTCGGCTCGGTCAACTTCATCACCACGATCATCTGCATGCGCGCCCCCGGCATGACGATGTTCCGCATGCCGATCTTCGTCTGGAACGTCCTGCTGACCGCGGTGCTGGTCCTGATGGCCTTCCCGGTCCTCGCCGCGGCCCTGCTGGTGCTGGAGGCCGACCGCAAGTTCGGCGCCCACGTCTTCGACGCGGCCAACGGCGGGGCCCTGCTCTGGCAACACCTCTTCTGGTTCTTCGGCCATCCGGAGGTGTACATCATCGCCCTGCCGTTCTTCGGCATCGTCAGCGAGATCATCCCGGTCTTCAGCCGGAAACCGATCTTCGGCTACGTCGGCCTGATCAGCGCGACGATCGCCATCGCGGGCCTCTCCGTGACGGTGTGGGCCCACCACATGTTCGTCACGGGAGCCGTGCTGCTGCCGTTCTTCTCGTTCATGACCTTCCTGATCGCCGTACCGACCGGGGTGAAGTTCTTCAACTGGATCGGCACGATGTGGCACGGGTCGCTGTCCTTCGAGACCCCGATGCTCTGGTCGATCGGCTTCCTGGTCACCTTCCTGTTCGGCGGCCTGACCGGGGTGATCCTGGCGTCGCCCCCGATGGACTTCCACGTCTCGGACTCGTACTTCGTCGTCGCGCACTTCCACTACGTCGTCTTCGGCACCGTGGTCTTCGCGATGTTCGCCGGATTCCACTTCTGGTGGCCCAAGTTCACCGGGAAACTGCTCGACGAACGACTCGGCAAGATCACCTTCTGGACGCTGTTCACGGGCTTCCACGGCACGTTCCTGGTGCAGCACTGGCTCGGTGCCGAGGGCATGCCGCGCCGCTACGCGGACTACCTCGCGGCGGACGGCTTCACCGCGCTGAACACGATCTCGACGATCTCCTCGTTCCTGCTCGGCCTGTCGATGCTGCCGTTCTTCTACAACGTGTGGAAGACCGCCAAGTACGGCACGGACGTCGGTACCGACGACCCGTGGGGCTACGGCCGCTCGCTGGAGTGGGCGACCTCCTGTCCGCCGCCGCGGCACAACTTCCTCACCCTGCCCCGGATCCGTTCCGAATCCCCGGCCTTCGACCTGCACCACCCCTCGCTCCGCGCGCTCGACGAGGCCCTCAACCGCCCCGGCGGCGGGACGACCGGCGTCCCGGGGGACACCCGGACGTGAGCACGGCGTCCCGGAACGGGGAGGAACGAGTGGACCCGGACGAGGACACCGCCCGCGGACTGGCACAGCTGCAGGGCTACCTGTTGTGGAGCGCCGAGGTCGAGGAGGCCCGCAGCCGGGCGGCCCGCTTCACCGACGGGCTGCCCTGGCTCACCACCGCCCAGCGCGAGGAAGTGGAACGGGCCTACACGGCCGACCGGCTCGCCGCGTCACGGGCCGCGCTCACCCGGATCGCCACCAGGTCCACCGCGCTGCGCGGCGAGTACGAGGCGCGCTACCGCAGGCTCAGGACGCGCTGCGTGGCCACCGGCGTCGTGCTCGTCGGCGCGGCCGGCGGCACCTGCGCGGCGCTCGCCCTGCTGTCCCGCTGACCGCACGGTGTCGTCCGTCCGCCGTCCCCAGCAGGCGAAGTCCGCGCCGACTCGTAAGGATGAGTGACGACGTGCGCGTGCGACGTGGCAGGCGAACGGACGACCGTGCAGGCCCGAGAAGGGACGAAGACCGTGGCACGACCCAGGATTCTCGTTGTCGGCGCCGGATTCGCCGGAGTGGAATGCGTACGCCGTCTGGAGCGCGGCCTCATCCCCGGCGAGGCGGAGATCGCGCTCGTCGCCCCGTTCTCGTACCAGCTCTACCTGCCCCTGCTGCCCCAGGTGGCGGCCGGTGTGCTCACCCCGCAGTCGGTCGCCCTCTCGCTGCGCCGCAGCCAGAAGCACCGCACCCGGATCATCCCCGGCGGGGCCATCGGGGTGGACCCCAGGGCGAAGATCTGCGTCATCCGCAAGATCACCGACGAGATCGTCTACGAGCCCTACGACTACATCGTGCTCAGCCCCGGCAGCATCACCCGCACCTTCGACATCCCCGGCCTGCTGGACCACGCGCGGGGCATGAAGACCCTGGCCGAGGCCGTCTACGTGCGCGACCACGTGATCGCCCAGCTCGACCTCGCCGACGCCAGCCACGACGAGCAGGAGCGGGCCTCGCGCCTGCAGTTCGTGGTGGTCGGCGGCGGATACGCGGGCACCGAGACGGCCGCCTGCCTGCAACGCATCACCAGCAGCGCGATCAAGCGCTACCCCCGGCTCGACCCGAAGCTGATCAAGTGGCACCTCATCGACATCGCCCCGAAGCTGATGCCCGAACTGGGGGACAAGCTCGGCAGCAGCGCCCTGGAGATGCTGCGCGCCCGGGGCATCGAGGTCTCGCTCGGTGTCTCGGTCGCCGAGGCCACCGCCGAGACGGTCACCTTCACCGACGGCCGGGTGCTGCCCTGCCGCACCCTGATCTGGACGGCCGGGGTCGCCGCGAGCCCGCTCGTCTCCACCTTCGACGCGGAGACGGTGCGCGGCCGGCTCGCCGTGACCGCCGAGATGAGCCTGCCCGGCTTCGACGGCATCTTCGCGCTCGGCGACTGCGCGGCCGTGCCGGACCTCAGCAAGGGCGACGGGGCGGTCTGCCCGCCCACCGCGCAGCACGCCATGCGCCAGGGCCGCCGGGCCGCCGACAACCTCATCGCGACACTGCGCAACCAGCCGCTGAAGCCGTACGTCCACAAGGACCTCGGTCTCGTCGTGGACCTCGGCGGCAAGGACGCCGTCTCCAAGCCGCTCGGCATCGAGTTGCACGGGGTTCCCGCACAGGTCGTCGCCCGCGGCTACCACTGGTCGGCGCTGCGGACCAATGTCGCCAAGGCACGGGTCGCGACCAACTGGATCCTCAACGCCGTCGCGGGCGACGACTTCGTCCGCATCGGCTTCCTGTCGCGGAAGCCGGCCAAGCTGCGCGACTTCGAGCACACGGACGCCTATCTGACCCCGGCCCAGGTCCGGGAGCACACCGCCGCGCTGCACACCGGCACCTGAACCCGCGGCATCCGTCCCGGCGCAGGCGGCGACCGGCGCCGGGACGGATACCGGTCCGGTCAGCTGTCGCCCGCGTGTCCCGCCGTCAGCGCGGGGTTCCGCTCCACCACCGGGTCCAGGATGTCGTCGATCCCCTTCAGCAGCTCCGCGTCGAGCGTCACCCCGGCCGCCCCGACGTTCTCCGTCACCTGCTCCGGCCTGGACGCGCCGATGATCGCGGCGGAGACGTTCGGGTTCTGCAGCACCCACGCCACCGCGAGCTGGGCCAGGCTGAGACCGGCGCCGTCGGCGAGCGGCCGCAGGCGCTGGACGCGCTCCAGCACCTCGTCGCGCAGCCAGCCGGACACCATGTCGGCGCCGCCCTTGTCGTCCGTCGCCCGCGAACCGGCCGGGAGCGGAGCGCCGGGCCGGTACTTGCCCGTGAGCGCGCCCTGGGCGATCGGGGACCAGACGATCTGGCCGATGCCCAGCTCCTCGGAGGCGGGCACCACGTCGCTCTCGATGACCCGCCACAACGCGGAGTACTGCGGCTGGTTGGAGATCAGCGGCACCCGCAGCTCGCGGGCCAGCCCGTGCGCGGCGCGCAGCTGGTCGCCGGTCCACTCCGAAACGCCGATGTAGAGGGCCTTGCCGGAGCGGACGACGTCGGCGAACGCCTCCATGGTCTCCTCCAGCGGCGTCGAGTGGTCGTAGCGGTGGGCCTGGTACAGGTCCACGTAGTCCGTCTGCAGGCGGCGCAGCGAGTTGTCGATGGACTCCATGACGTGCTTGCGGCCGAGCCCCCGGTCGTTGTGTCCGGGGCCGGTCGGGAAGTAGACCTTGGTGAACACCTCGAGACCCTCACGGCGTTCGCCCTTGAGCGCCCGGCCCAGGACGGCCTCGGCCCGGGTCTCGGCGTAGACGTCCGCGGTGTCGAAGGTGGTGATTCCGGCGTCCAGGGCGGCGCGGATGCAGGCGACGGCCGTGTCCTCCTCCACCTGGGAGCCGTGGGTGAGCCAGTTCCCGTAAGCGATCTCACTGATGGTCAGGCCGCTGCGGCCGAGCCGGCGGAACTCCATGTGACTGCTCTCCCTGCGTTCGTGGGGCGCGTCGCGCGATGGCCCGACCATGTTATTGCGCCGGGCCGGTGCCTTCCGGGGGGACCCGGGCGCCCGGGACGGTGCGGTGGACGGAGCGGAGGAACGCGGCGTTGTCCGGTGTGCGGCGGAGCCGGTCGAGCAGTGTTTCGAGCGCGGTCTGCGGGTCCCTGGTGAGCAGCGCGCGCCGCAGCCCCCGTACCACCTGCAACTCGCCCGCCGGTACGAGGAGTTCCTCGCGCCGGGTGCCGGAAGCGGGGATGTCCACGGCCGGGTGGACACGCCGGTCCGCCAGGGCGCGGGCGAGCCGGAGCTCCATGTTGCCGGTGCTCTTCAGCTCCTCGAAGAAGTAGTCGTCGGCGCGGGAGCCGGTCTCCACCAGCGCGGTGGCCAGGATGGTGAGGGAGCCGCCCTCCTCGGCGAGTCGCGCGGCGCCGAAGAGCTGTTTGGGGCCGAGCAGGGCGGCCGCGTCGACGCCGCCGCTGAGGGTGCGTCCGCCCGCGGCGGAGGCGTTGTTGTGGGCGCGGCACAGGCGGGTGAGGGAGTCGAGCAGGACGACGACGTCCCGGCCCTGCTCGACCAGCCGCTTGGCGCGCTCGACCGCGAGTCCGGCGAGTGCGATGTGCTCCTTCGCCGGCCGGTCGAACGTCGAGGCGAGCACCTCGCCCCGCACGGAGCGGCGCATGTCGGTGACCTCCTCGGGGCGTTCGTCGACCAGCACCACCATCAGGTGGCACTCGGGGTGGTTGGCGGCGACGGCGGCGGCGATCTGCTGGAGCAGCACCGTCTTGCCGGTCCTGGGCGGCGCGACGACGAGCCCGCGCTGCCCCTTGCCGATCGGTGCGACCAGGTCGACGAGACGCATCGCGGCACCGCCGGACGGTGTCTCCAGCCGCAGCCGCTGCCGGGGGTGGAGCGGGGTGAGGTCGCAGAAGTGCGGCCGGCCGCGAAGTGCCTGCGGGGGAAGGCCGTTGACCCGCTCCACGGTGGACAGGACGCGGGGCCGGTCGCAGCGCCCCTCGACGGCGTCGCCCCGGCGCAGGCCGTGGCGACGGATCAGGGCGGCCGGGACCACCACGTCGCCGGGGGAGGCGAGGCCGCCCCGGACGCGCAGTGTGCCGTTGCCCTGGTGGGTGGTTTCGAGGACGCCTTCGGCTTCCTCGGCGGTCGACTCCCCTTGCAGGAGCGGGTGTTCGAGAGTGCTGGTCATGGTGGGCGGTCCTTTCGCGGACATGGCGAACGAAGGTGCCGGACGGCGCGGGCGGAAGGGATCACGCCGCGCGCGACGGGCGGGAAAGCTCGGACGGGGAAAGCCGGGCCCGAACTGGGTGAGGTGATGCGGAAAGCCGGACCGCCGGTCGGAAGAGGACGGGCGTGACGGCTCCGGAGAGGTGAATCGGCACCGGAGTCTCGAAACGAGGCATACACGTGTGCTGATCGCACGATAGCACGAGGTTCGGGTGTGAGGGGAGGCAAGGGGAATCGGGCTTTGATATCCGGTTGCCGGGGCGTTCGCGGAGTGATGTGGTTCTCCGGGCCACCCGCCCGTACACCCGTTCCGACCGGCGCCCCGGGCGCGGAGGATTCACCTTGTCGCCACGCATCACCGCACTGACCGACCCCGACCGGTCCGGCGGGAGCCACCGCCTGGCCTGGCTCGCCTCCGACTCGGAGGGCAGCCCGGTCGGCTCGGCGTTCCTGCGCGTCTTCACCCGCGAGGGCCAGGACCACCTCGCCGAACTGGAACTCCACGTCCACCCGGCGGAGCGCCGCGGAGGAGTCGGCTCGCGGCTGTTCGAGGCGGTGGTCGCCGCCGCCCGGGAGGAGGGGAGGCGCAGCGTCATCGCGCAGACCGGGACCGGTTCCCCCGGTGACCTCTTCCTGCGGGCCAAGGGGATGCGCAGGGTGCTGACCCTCACGTACGTCCGGCTCCCGCTGGCGAGCACCGACACCGGGGCCCTGCGCCGGACCGTCGGGCAGCCGCATCCGGGCTACCGGCTCATCTCCTGGGACGGCACCGTCCCGGACGGACTCGCGCCGACGTTCGCCGCGTCCCGCCGGGCCATGGACGACATGCCCATGGACGACACCGACTTCGGCACGGTCGTCTGGGACGTGGAACGGGTCAGGTCCGCTGCGGCGGCCGTGGCCGCACGCGGCGACCTGCTCCACACGGTCGCGGCGGTCGACGACTCCGACGGCACGATCGTGGGCTTCACGGAACTCGTCGTCCCGGGCGACGGGAGGGGCGACGCCCAGCACTACGGCACCGGAGTCCTTCCCGAGCACCGGGGGCACGGCCTCGGCCGGTGGATGAAGGCCCGGTCCGTGCTGTGGGCCCGGGAGAGCCACCCGGACCTGGACGGGCTGCTGGCGGACACCGCCGACAGCAACACGCACATGCGGCGCATCAACGACGAGTTCGGCTACGAGCCGACACACGGGTCGATCGAGTACCAGCTCGATCTGTAGAGGCCGTCCGTCCGGCGGCCGGGGCGGGACCCCGGCCACCGGACCCCGCTCCGGATCAGGCCGTGCCCCGGAACGCGCCCAGGATCTGCTCGGCCGCGAGCGTGGCCGTCAACTCGCCGTCCCGCACCCGCTGTTCGAGCTCAGGGGTGAGCGAACGCACCGCCGGATGGCTGCGCAGGCTCTCCAGCAGCTCGTCCCGCACCATCGTCCACGTCCAGTCGACCTGCTGCTCACGCCGCTTCGCGGCGAGCCGGCCGGTCGATTCGAGCAGCGCGCGGTGCTGCTCCAGCCGCTCCCACAGGGTGTCGAGACCGGTGGACTCGCGCGCGCTGCAGGTGAGCACCGGCGGCGTCCACGCCGCGTCCGCCGGGTGCATCAGCCGCAGCGCACCGGCCAGTTCGCGGGCCGCCGCCCGCGCGTCGCGCTCGTGCGGGCCGTCCGCCTTGTTGACCGCGATGGCGTCCGCCAGTTCCAGGACGCCCTTCTTGATGCCCTGGAGCTGATCGCCGGTACGGGCCAGGGTCAGCAGCAGAAACGTGTCGACCATGTTGGCCACCGCCGTCTCCGACTGGCCGACGCCGACCGTCTCCACCAGCACCACGTCGTACCCCGCGGCCTCCATCACCACGATGGACTCCCGGGTCGCCTTCGCCACCCCGCCGAGCGTGCCGGCCGTGGGGGACGGGCGCACATACGCCGCCGGGTCCACCGCGAGCCGCTCCATCCTGGTCTTGTCACCCAGGATGGAACCCCCGGTACGGGTGGAGGAGGGGTCGACGGCCAGCACCGCGACCCGGTGCCCGAGCCCGGTGAGCATCGTGCCCAGCGCGTCGATGAAGGTGGACTTGCCCACGCCCGGCACCCCGCTGATGCCGATCCGCCGGGCCGCACCGGAGTGCGGCAGCAACTCGCGCAGCAACTGCTGGGCCAGCACTCGGTGATCGGGGCGGGTGGACTCGACGAGAGTGATGGCCCGCGCGATCTGCGCGCGCCTCCCGTCGAGCACCCCCTTCGCGTAACTGTCGATGTCGATCTTCACGGCCATCTGGTCAGCGGCTCACAGCTCGTGGCCGAGCTCGGTGCCGAGCCGCGTCACCAGGTCGTACGCGGCGTCCGGGATCACCGTGCCGGGCGGGAACACGGCCGTGGCGCCCGCCTCGTGCAGCGCGTCGACGTCCTGCGGCGGAATCACCCCGCCCACCACGATCATGATGTCCTCGCGCCCCTCGGCCGCCAGCTCCTCGCGGAGCGCCGGGACGAGCGTGAGGTGCCCGGCGGCCAGCGAGGAGACGCCCACGACGTGCACGTCCGCCTCCACCGCCTGCCGCGCCACCTCGGCCGGCGTCTGGAACAGCGGGCCGACGTCCACGTCGAAGCCCAGGTCCGCGAAGGCCGTCGAGATCACCTTCTGGCCGCGGTCGTGACCGTCCTGCCCCATCTTGGCGACCAGGATGCGCGGACGGCGCCCCTCGGCCTCCTCGAACCTCTCCACCAGCGCCCGGGTCCGGTCCACGGAGGGGGACTCACCTGCCTCGTTGCGATACACACCGGAAATCGTACGGATCTGGCCGGCGTGCCGTCCGTACACCTTCTCCAGGGCGTCCGAGATCTCGCCCACGGTCGCCATCGCGCGGGCCGCGTCGACGGCCAGCGCCAGCAGATTGCCGTCGAGACCGGGGCCGGGGTCACGTCCGGCGGCGGCCGTCAGCGCCCGCAGCGCCGCCTGGCACGCGGCCTCGTCGCGCTCCTCGCGCAGCCGGCGCAGCTTCTCGATCTGCTGGGCGCGCACCGAGGAGTTGTCGACCTTGAGCACCTCGATCTGCTCGTCGCTCTCCACCCGGTACTTGTTGACCCCGATCACCGGCTGGCGGCCGGAGTCGATCCGCGCCTGGGTGCGTGCCGCGGCCTCCTCCACCCGGAGCTTCGGGATGCCCGCGTCGATGGCCTGCGCCATGCCGCCCGCCGCCTCGACCTCCTGGATGTGCTTCCACGCCCGGCGCGCCAGGTCGTACGTCAGCTTCTCCACGTACGCGCTGCCGCCCCACGGGTCGATCACCCGGCCGGTGCCCGACTCCTGCTGGAGCAGCAGCTGGGTGTTGCGGGCGATCCGCGCCGAGAAGTCCGTCGGCAGGGCCAGCGCCTCGTCGAGCGCGTTGGTGTGCAGCGACTGGGTGTGCCCCTGGGTGGCGGCCATCGCCTCCACGCAGGTCCTGGTCACGTTGTTGAACACGTCCTGTGCGGTCAGCGACCACCCGGACGTCTGCGAATGGGTGCGCAGCGAAAGGGACTTGGCGTTCTTCGGCTCGAACTGCCCGACCAGCTTGGCCCAGAGCAGCCGGGCCGCCCGCAGCTTCGCGATCTCCATGAAGAAGTTCATGCCGATCGCCCAGAAGAACGACAGCCGCGGCGCGAACGCGTCCACGTCCAGCCCCGCCTCCCGCCCGGCCCGCAGGTACTCCACCCCGTCCGCCAGGGTGTACGCCAGCTCCAGGTCGGCCGTCGCACCCGCTTCCTGGATGTGGTAGCCGGAGATGGAGATCGAGTTGTAGCGCGGCATCTTCTGCGAGGTGTACGCGAAGATGTCGGAGATGATCCGCATCGAGGGCTTGGGCGGATAGATGTAGGTGTTGCGGACCATGAACTCCTTCAGAATGTCGTTCTGAATGGTCCCGGCCAGCTTCTCCGGCCCGACGCCCTGCTCCTCGGCGGCCACGATGTACAGCGCGAGCACGGGCAGCACCGCGCCGTTCATCGTCATCGACACCGACATCCGGTCCAGCGGGATGCCGTCGAAGAGCTGACGCATGTCGTAGATGGAGTCGATCGCCACGCCCGCCATGCCGACGTCACCGGTCACCCGCGGGTGGTCGCTGTCGTAGCCGCGGTGGGTCGGCAGGTCGAAGGCGACGGACAGGCCCTTCTGACCGGCCGCGAGATTGCGGCGGTAGAAGGCGTTGGACTCCTCGGCGGTGGAGAAACCGGCGTACTGCCGGATCGTCCAGGGCTGGTTGACGTACATCGTCGGGTACGGGCCCCGCAGGTACGGGGCGATGCCCGGGTACGTTTCGAGGAAGTCGAGCCCTTCCAGGTCGCGCCCGGTGTACAGCGGCTTGACCGCGATGCCTTCCGGGGTCTGCCACAGCAGGTCGTCGTCGGACCCGCCGGAGGACTCCTTCACCGAGGCACGCCACTGGTCCTCGGACACTTCGGCGGCATCGCCCGGACCGAGGTCGATCCCGGAGAAGTCGGGGATACGCATTACGCCACATCCATACGGTCGAGGAGGGAGGAGAGCACGGCCACCACGTCGGAGCCGGCGAAGACGTACTCGTCGACACCGGCGTGCTCGCCGGGCCGGCCCGCGAGGAACACCCGCTGCGCGCCCGCCGACCGCAGCGCCCCGGCGACCGCCGCGGCCTGCTCGGCGTAGAGCGCGTCGCTGGAACACAGGCACGCCACGGTGGCCCCGGAGGCGGAGAACGCCCCGGCGACCGTCGCCGCGTCGACGGACACCGGGTCGTGGACCGGCTCGATGCCGCCCGCCCGGAACAGGTTCGCGGCGAACGACGCCCGCGCGGTGTGGGCCGCGGCGGGCCCGAGCGCGGCGAGGAACACCTTCGGCCGCTGTCCGGTCGCCGCGAGGTGCGCGTCCGACCGGGCGCGCAGCGCCTCGAACGCCTCGTCGCGGCGGACCCGCGGCAGACCGCCCGGGGCCACCGGACCGGCGGGGGCGGCCTCGCGCTCCACCGGACGCTCCGCCAGCAGCGGGAACTCGCTCACCCCGGTGATCGGCTCCTTGCGGCGCGCCAGGTCCTTGCTGCGCGCCGCCCAGGTCTCCGCGAGGCGCTCGCGGATCATCCCGGAGCGCAGGGCGGCGGCCTGACCGCCGGAGCGCTCGATCTCCTGGAAGAACGACCACGCGGCATCGGCGAGTTCGGCGGTGAGCCGCTCCACGTACCAGGAACCGCCGGCCGGGTCGATCACCTGGGCCAGGTGCGACTCCTCCAGCAGGATCGTCGACGTGTTGCGGGCGATGCGCCGGGCGAACGCGTCCGGCAGTCCCAGGGCGTGGTCGAACGGCAGCACGGTGACGGAGCCGGCCCCGCCGACCCCCGCGCCCAGACAGGCCAGCGTCGTCCGCAGCATGTTCACCCACGGATCGCGCCGCGTCATCATCACCGGGGACGTCACCGCGTGCTGGCGCTGCGCGCCGGCCCCGGCGGCCCCGCAGACCTCGGCCACCCGGGACCACAGCCGTCGGGCGGCCCGCAGCTTGGCGATGGTCAGGAACTGGTCGGCGGTCGCCGCGTACCGGAACTCCAGCTGCCCGCAGGCCTGCTCGACCGTGAGACCGGCCTCCGTCAGGTCCCGCAGGACGGCGACGCCGGCCGCCAGCGAGGCGCCCAGCTCCTCGGCGGCCGAACCGCCGGCCTCGTGGTACGGCAGCGCGTCCACGGTCAGTGCCCGCAGCCCGGGGAACTCCCGCGCGCACCGCAGCGCCCAGCGGACCGCGTCCGCGGAGTCGGGCCCGGTGCCGCCGCGGGCCGCCAGGGCGAACGGGTCGGCGCCGAGATTCCCGCGGAGGGCCGGGGCGTCGACCCCGCGCTCCGCGGCGATGCGCAGCAACTCCGTGGCGGCGGCGTCGAGTTCGTCCCCGGCATCGAGGACCACGGGGGCCAGGTCGAGGAGGACGCCCTCCAGCGCCCTCGCCAGACCGGACACCGGTACGCCCCCGGCACCGCCCACGGTCAGCCACAACGAGGTGACGCCGTTCTCCAGGTCGGCGAGCACCGCCTCGTTGAGCCGCGCGGGATCCGCGAGGGTGTGCCGCTGCCGTACGTCCCAGCCGCCCGCCGCATTGCCCGCGGCCGTGCTGCCGCGGGTGAAGGGGGCGAAACCCGGATATCCGGCATCGGGCGCGCCGTCGCGCGAAGTGTAGAGAGGGCGGGTGATGAGCCCGTCCTCCACCGTGGTGGACAGCGCTTCCTCGGCGGCCGTCCCCGCGACCTCCTTGCCCGACTTGCGCAGCACGCCCTCGACGAGGCGTTGCCACTGCTCATGGGCGGGGGCGGGGAATTCGGCGGCCAACGAAAGCCCGTCGGCAGGCAGGACCGTCATGCCCAGATGCTAGGTCAGGTCGCTATAGGGCAGCATGGGTTCCGCTTGTGACCTTGCACTCTGCCGACCGCACTTGATCCTTCACGCACCGTGGCGTAGTCCGGTCGCCGCCGACCCCTGTCGGTTCCTCCAGTGCTCCTGGCATTTGCTCCACAGAACGCCACAGCACATTGCAGCTGCGAGATTTATTCGAATATCTTGTCGCACATGCAGTCCTACACCATCGGGCAGGCGGCGCGTCTGCTGGGCGTGAGCCCCGACACGGCCCGTCGCTGGGCGGACGCCGGAAGGGTCGCCACCCACCGCGACGAGAGCGGCCGCAGGCTCATCGACGGCCGCGACCTGGCCGCGTTCTCCATCGAGGTCGGCCAGGGCGGCGGGGGCGAGGACGACCCCTCGTACACCTCGGCCCGCAACGCCTTCCCGGGCATCGTCACCGCCGTGAAGCTCGGCGACGTCGCGGCGCAGGTCGAGATCCAGGCGGGCCCGCACCGGCTGGTCTCCCTGCTCACCCGGGAGGCCGTCGAGGAACTCGGACTGGAGGTCGGCATGCAGGCCACCGCCCGGGTGAAGTCCACCAACGTGCACATCGACCGCGTCTGACCACGCGCCGCCGACGACGCGTCCCCTCTCCAAGGAGCCACCGTCACCATGACGACCACCCCCGGCAGGCGCCGCGTCGCCGCCGCGATCACGACCGCCGCCCTGCTGCTCCCGCTCGCCGCCTGCGGCGGCAATGACGAGAAGGAGTCCGCCGGGAAGTCCGCGCCGTCCTCCGGCGCCCGGCTGACGGTGCTCGCGGCGGCCTCCCTCACCGACGTGTTCAAGGCGGCGGGCGCCGCGTACGAGAAGGAGCACCCGGGCACGAAGGTGACCTTCTCCTTCGCGGGCTCCCAGGAGCTGGCCGCCCAGGTGAAGCAGGGCGCCCCCGCCGACGTGCTGGTCACGGCGGACACCAGGACGATGGACGGGCTGGGCGACGACACCGGAAAACCCACCGTCATCGCGAAGAACCGCCTGGTCATCGCCACCGGAGAGGGGAACCCGAAGAAGATCGGCGGCCTGAAGGACCTGACGGACCCCGGCCTGAAGGTCGTCCTGGCCGCCCCCGAGGTGCCGGTCGGCCGCTACAGCGAGCAGGTCCTCGACGCCCAGAAGCTCACCGTGAAGCCGGTCTCCCAGGAGCCCAACGTCCGCGCCGTCCTCAGCAAGGTCGAGCTCGGCGAGGCGGACGCGGGCATCGTCTACCGGACCGACGCGGCCACGGTCCCCGACAAGGTCGACGCCGTCGACATCCCCGACGCGCAGAACGCCGTCGCCTCCTACCCGGCCGCCACCCTGCG
This sequence comes from Streptomyces sp. NPDC006435, assembly GCF_040612315.1. NCBI lineage: Bacteria > Bacillati > Actinomycetota > Actinomycetes > Kitasatosporales > Streptomycetaceae > Streptomyces > Streptomyces sp. NPDC006435. The sequence goes on along the minus strand of NZ_JBEXPY010000029.1, from coordinate 57,689 downwards.
TCAGTCCGGCGACAGCAAGGCCGCGACGGCGTTCGTGAAGTGGCTGAGCACCCCCGCCGCGCAGAAGATCCTCCAGGCGGCGGGCTTCCAGCAGCCGTAGCCCGCCGCGGCCGGCCGACACGCCGATGGTGTGCCGGCCGGCCCGCCCGGGAAGCGCCGTCGGCCGCTCCCCCGCACTCCGTACCGACCCCTCCAGGGAATCCCGATGAGAGCCCTCCGCAGCCGTGTGCCCGGTGTGCGCACCCCCGTCGCCCTGGCTCTTCCCGCCCTGCTCGCCGTCGCGTTCCTGCTGGTGCCGCTGATCGGCATCCTGGCCCGCACCCCCTGGGCCGACCTCGGCGCCCATCTGACCGATCCGGACGTCACCCGGGCACTCAGACTGTCCCTGCTCGTCTCCTTCTGGGCGCTGGGGCTGTCCCTGCTGCTCGGAGTGCCGCTGGCCTGGCTGCTGGCCCGGGTCGACTTCCCCGGCAAGGCGCTCGTCCGCTCCCTGGTCCTGCTGCCGATGGTGCTGCCGCCCACCGTCGGGGGCGTGGCCCTCCTCCTCGGCTTCGGCCGACGGGGGCTGCTGGGCCCCTGGCTGGAGGACACCTTCGGCATCACCCTGCCCTTCCACACGTCGGGCGCGGTGGTCGCGGCGACCTTCGTCGCGATGCCGTTCCTCGTCATCAGCCTCGAAGGGGCACTGGCCGGCCTGCGCCCCGCGTACGAGGAGACCGCGGCCTCCCTCGGGGCCCCGCCGGTCCGGGTGTTCCTCACCGTCACCCTCCCGATGGTCGCCCCCGGCCTCGCCGCCGGGGCCGCCCTCACCTGGGCGCGCGCACTCGGCGAGTTCGGGGCGACCATCACCTTCGCGGGAAACCTGCCGGGCACCACGCAGACGCTGCCCCTCCAGGTCTATCTGCTGCTCCAGAAATCCCCGGAGGCCGCCACCTCCGTCTCGCTGCTGCTGCTCGCCATCGCCATGGCCGTACTCGTCGCACTGCGCGGGCGCTGGACCGGGACGCCGCGCGACCGCTCGCGCGCCCCCGGCCCCGTCCCGGACGATCCGGCCGCGGCGGAGCCCCCGAACGGCCGGGAGGTGCCGCTCCCCGCCCGGCAGGAGCCCTGGTCGCTGCACGCCGAGGTGACCGGCTTCAACCGGCTGACCCTCGACGCCGCCCCGGGCACCACGATCGCCGTGGTCGGCCCCAACGGCGCGGGCAAGACGACCCTGCTGCGCGCCCTGCTCGGCCTGACCCCGCGCTCCGGCGCCCGGCTGCGCCTCGGCGGCGCCGACGTCACCGAACTGCCCCCGCACCGCCGCCAGGTCGCCTGGGTGCCGCAGGACGGCGCGCTCTTCCCGCACCTGAGCGCGCTGACGAACACGGCGTACGGGCTCCGCGCCCATGGCGTCCCCCGGGCCGAGGCCCGGCGCGAGGCGCAGCGGTGGCTAGACCGGCTGGGCGTCGGCCATCTCGCCCACCGCAGACCCGCCCAGCTCTCCGGCGGCCAGGCCCAGCGCGTGGCCCTGGCCAGGGCACTCGCCGCCCGCCCCCGGCTGCTGCTGCTCGACGAACCCCTCGCGGCCCTCGACCAGACCACCCGCGCCCACGTCCGGCACACCCTGCGCACCCACCTCGCCGGGTTCGGCGGCGTCTGCCTGATCGTCACCCACGACCCCGTCGAAGCGGCGTCGCTGGCCGACCGGGTGCTCGTGCTCGACGGGGGCCGCACCCTCCAGTACGCGACCCCGGCCGAAGTGACCCGGCACCCGCGCTCGCCGTGGGTGGCCCGGATGCTCGGCCGCAACGCCTGGCCGGGCACCGCCGCCGGCGACGGCACCCTCGCCCTCGCGGACGGCGGCCGGCTGGTCGTCGCGGACGCGCCCGCCGAGGGGACGGCCGTCCTCGCGGTCATCGTGCCGGAAGCGGTCGCGGTGCACCGCGACCGGCCGACCGGGAGCCCGCGCAACGTCTGGCCCGGCACCGTCCGCGAGCTCACCGCCGTGGGCAGCCGGATCAGGGTGGCCGTCGTCCTCGACCGGGCACCGGACCTGGTCGCCGAGATCACCCCCGAGGCGGCGGCCGAGCTGGGCCTCGGCGAGGGAACGGCCGTGTGGGCGAGCGTCAAGGCGACCGAGGTCACCGTCGTCACCCGGTGAACGGACCACCGCCGATCCGGGCCGGACGTGTGCGTGAGGAAAAATGTGGGGCCGGGAATTCGATTACCGCCGTCCGGCCCTTGAGGCAGAAGAGTGGAGAGCTGTCGGGGAAGGGCGGAAAAGAGCCGCTTTCCCCTGCGGAACGCTCCTGACCTGGGGTCGGAAGGGCGAGGCTTCACATTTCCTTTATCTCCATAGGGGTTCCCGATCGCCGCCGACCGGCGTTTTACTTTGTCGATCTCCCGGGTGCGTGCGACGTTTGACCGGCCAGGCCGAATCAATGCGCACAAGCGTCGGGAACAGGGGAATTTCATCGTGCAGACCGCCAGGGCCGTCCCCGCATCCACCGTCCTCAACCTGCGCGACCTGGGCGGTATCGCCCTGGGCCGGGGGCAGCGGGTCCGGCCGGGGGCCGTGCTGCGCTCCGGGCAGCTCAGCGGGCTCGACGCGGCGCAGGACGCGGAGGTGGCCGCGCTCGGCATCCGTACCGTCGTCGACCTGCGGACCGCCGACGAGCGCTCCGCGGCACCGGACCGGCTGCCTCCCGGGGTGCGGCTGTTCGTCGCCGACGTGCTCGGGGGCAACCCGGGCGTGGCGCCCGCCCGGCTGCGCGCGCTGCTGGCCGACCCCGCCGAGGCGCAGCGGCTGCTGGGGGGCGGGAAGGCGGAGGAGATGTTCGCCGGGACCTACCGGCAGATGGTCCTCTCGCCGGGTGCCGCGGCCGCCCACCGGGCCTTCGTCGAGACGGTCGCCGACGACCGGGCCCGCCCGGTGCTCTTCCACTGCACGGCGGGCAAGGACCGGACCGGCTGGGCCGCCGCGCTCCTCCTGATGATGCTCGGTGCGTCGCGCGAGGTCGTCCGGGCCGAGTTCCTCGCGGTGAACCCGGTGGTGCGGGCCGCCTTCGCCCCCTACGTGCAGGACTTCCTCGACGCGGGCGGCGACCCGGAGATCGCGTCCGCGATCAGCGAGGTCCGGCCCCGGTACCTCGACACGGCGCTGGACGCCATGGACGAGCGGTGGGGCGGGCTGGAGGGCTACGTGCGCGACGGCCTGCGGATCCCGCAGGCCGCGCTGGAGCGGCTGCTCGGCGGGCTCGTGGTGCCCGCCTGAGCCGGACGCCCCCGCGCCCTCCCGGAGCACACCGCCGGCCCCGCCCTCGCGGGGAGCGGGAAACGATGCCGCCCTCCCGGGTTGACTTGATACCCCCAGGGGGTATCTTGTGGTGTGTCGGGGGGCGCGGCCTCCCGGTCCACCCGAGGAGGAACCGTCATGAACAACGCCCTGAGGATCACCGCCTTCGCCGCCGCGCTCGCCGCGACCTTCGGAACCGCGTACGGCGTGGGCCGGAGCGTCGACCCGCTGGTGGCGGCCGAGGACCGCCCCGCGCAGCACGGCGGCCACGGCGGGGGAGAGGAGGCGGGCGAGGGGAAGGAGAAGCAGCAGGCGGCGGACCACGCGGCCGGTGGCCTGGAGATCTCCGACGGCGGGTACACGCTGGCGCTCGAGAAGCCGGTGATCCGCGCCGGGGCCCGCAGCGAGATCCGGTTCACCGTCAAGGACGACAGCGGACGCAAGGTCACCGCCTACCGGCGCGAGCACGGCAAGGAACTGCACTTCATCCTCGCGTCGAGCGACCTCACCCAGTACCGGCACCTGCACCCCGTCCGCGCGGCCGACGGCACCTGGTCCACCTCCGTCGAACTGCCCGAGGCCGGTGGCTACCGGGCGTTCGCCGACTTCACCCCCGCGGCCGCGGGGGCCGAGAACCTCACCCTGGGCGCGGACCTGGCCGTCTCCGGCTCGTACCGCCCCGCCGCCATGCCCGCCCCGCGCGCCACCGCCGAGACGGACGGGTACGACGTCGCGCTCGACGGCGACCTCCGGGCCGGCCGGTCGGGCGAACTGAAGCTGACCATCAGCCGCAACGGCCGCCCCGTCACCGACCTCCAGCGCTACCTCGGCGCGTACGGGCACCTGGTCGCCCTGCGCTCGGGCGACCTGGCCTACCTCCACGTCCACCCGAACGAGGGGGGCCCGGGTCCCGACGTGTCCTTCACCGCCACGGCGCCCAGCGCGGGCACGTACCGCCTCTTCCTCGACTTCCAGCACGAGGGCAAGGTGCGCACGGCCGCCTTCACCGTCCGGGTGCCCGCGTCCGCCGAGAAGGGCGGCGACCACCAGGAGGGCAAGGGCGGGAACGAGGGAGAGGACAAGGGCAAGGGCGAGGACAAGGGCGCCGCCGGGCACGCGCACTGACCCGGCCGCCCCGGCCGTGTACCGGCCCCGGGTATCGTGAAGGCACGGATTGCGAAACTCCGGAAGGGGCGTACGTTGACCGAGCGCAAACCCGCGAACATCAGCTTCGAATCATGGGTCGACAAGCAGATCCGGGAGTCCGAACAGCGCGGAGACATCTCGCAGTTGCCGGGTTTCGGCAAGCCGCTCGACAGCGTCGAGGCCCCCTACGACGAGAACTGGTGGATCAAGGGGAAGATGCACCGCGAAGGGGTGTCGGTGCTCCCGCCGGCGCTGGCCCTGCGCAAGGAGGCCGAGGACGTGTCCGCGGCCGTTCCCGGGACGCGCACGGAGGCCGAGGTGCGGCGCATGCTCACCGAGGTCAACGAGAAGATCCGGGCGGCCATCAGGCGCCCGCCGCCGGGACCGCTGCTGAACCTCCGGCCGTTCGACGTCGAAGCCGTGGTCGAGGAGTGGCGCGCCGCGCGCGACTCCGGGTGAGGGCCTGCCGGGCGACGGCCGCCCGGCCCCCGGGCCCGGATGGGTGATACTCGGCCCATGGCAACGAGCACCACGCGTCCGGGCCGGACGCCGCGCCGGGCGGCCGTGCACGTCAGGCGGGCGACCGCCCGGGACGCGAAACGGCTCACCCGACTGGTCAGGACCTCCAGCGCCTACGAGGGGCACTACGCCGCGATGGTCACCGGCTACCGGGTGGGCCCCGACTACATCGAGACCCACCGGGTCTTCGCGGCCGTCGAGACCGGCACCGACCGGCTGCTCGGCTTCTACTCGCTCGTCCTCTCGCCGCCGGAGCTCGACCTCATGTTCGTCGCCGACGACGTGCAGGGGCTCGGCATCGGGCGACTCCTCGTCGGGCACCTGCGCGGCGAGGCGGGACGCGCCGGGCTGAGCGGCGTCCGCGTCGTCTCGCACCCGCCGGCCGAGGGCTTCTACCGGAGCATGGGCGCCCTGCGCACCGGCACGGCGCCGGCCCGCCCGCCCGCGGTGATGTGGGACCGGCCCGAACTGCTGCTGCCGGTCGGGGTGCCGGGGGAGGGGACCGGCCCGGGGTCGTACGAGGGGTGACTCCGGTGCGTGCCGCGGGCCGATGCCCGTGCCCGCACCCGCCGCCGGGGCTACGGTGAAGGAGGCGGGGGCACAAGGCCGGGCATTCGGACGGAGGCTCCCGGTGACCCCGACAGCAGACCCCTCGGACGATCCGGGCCGCCACGAGACCCCCGAGGAACGCGCGGACCGGCGGTGGACGGATCTGCTCCAGGAGCTGCGGGTGGCCCAGACCGGTGTGCAGATCCTGTTCGGCTTCCTGCTCGCCGTGGTCTTCCAGCCGCGCTTCGCCCAGCTCCCGGACACCGACCGCAACATCTACGTGGTCACCGTGATGCTGGGTTCGGCCACCGCCGCCGCCCTGATCGGACCCGTCTCGTACCACCGGCTGCTCACCGGGCGGCGGCTCAAGCCGCAGACGGTCGCCTGGGCGTCCCGGATGACCGTGCTCGGGCTCGTCCTGCTGTTCTGCACCATGTGCTCCACCCTGCTGCTCATCCTGCGGGTGGCCCTGCACAACCCCCTCGCCCTGTGGCTGGTGGGCGGCATGGCGGTGTGGTTCCTGGCCTGCTGGTTCGTGTTCCCGGCCTGGGCCCTGGCCCGTTCCTCGCCGCCCGACGGGGAGGAACGGGCCGGGCCGGAATGATCCCGGCGGGGTGCGGGCCCCGTGCGCGGTCCGGTCAGCGGGGGTCCGCCACGGCGAGTTCCGGGACGTCCGTGACCGTGAAGAGGGCCCCGTCCGGGTCCAGCAGGGTCGCCTCGCCGCCCCGGCCCAGCGGCCGCCGCTCGATCAGGCCGCCGCCGTTCTCCCGTGCCGCGGCGACCGTGGCCGCCACGTCGGTGACCGGGAAGTACACCTGCCAGTGCGGGCGGACCATCGGATCGGGTGCCGCCTCCACCGCGCCCGAGCCGATCCGGGCGAGCCGTCGGCCGCGGCAGTCGACGACGACCTCGTCCTTCTCGTACGACACCTCGCAGCACCCCGGGCACCCGCTCGCCCAGCCGAGCACCTCGCCGTAGAAGATCGCGGCGTCGAAGGCGTTCCTGGTGTGCAGCCGGAGCCAGGCGTGCGAGTGGTCGTCCGGCGCGGGTGGCGAGGTTGCGGGCTCGGTCCGCTCCCAGATGCCGAACACCGCGCCGTCGCGGTCCGCCGCCAGGGCCCCGCGCCCCTTGCCGAGCGCCAGCGGTCCCACCGCGACCGTGCCGCTGCGTTCCCGGATCCGCGAGGCGGCCGCGTTCGCGTCGGGGACGGCGAAGTAGGGCGTCCAGGCCACGGTCACCCGGTAGGCGGTCGCCAGCGCGCCGATCCCGGCGACCGGCACGTCGCCGCGGCGCGCGACCGAGAACTCCTGCCCCAGCCTGCCGGGCCGGAAGGACCACCCCAGCACGGCGCTGTAGAACTCCTGCGCCGCCCCGAGGTCGCGGGTCATGAGGTTGACCCAGCAGGGCGCCGCCGATCCGGTCAGCGGCGCCGGCAGCGACGTGCGTCCCGGGGAGCCGTCGTCAGGGGGTCCGGGGGTCATTCGCGGCGTTCGTCGCCGTTGCGGCGCAGGGGCTCGTTCCCGTGGTCCCCGAGCTCGTAGGGGGAAAGGCCACTGCCGTTGGGCGGGAAGCTGTCGTCGCCGTGCACGTCGTGAGCCTCGACGTGGCTCCGGTGGTCCGGCCGCGGTGGCTGTTCATCGGGTCTGGGGGGCGGCAGCTCCTGGTCCCGGCGCCGTTTGCCCAGCCAGAAGCCGCCGATCAGCATGGCCACCAGGGCCACTCCGACCACGCCCATCACCGCTCCGGTCGCGCCCCGGCCGTCGGCGAGGACGAGGGCCAGCGAATTCAGGTCCATGTGCGATACGTCCATGTGCGATCCGTCCATATGTGCCGGATACCCCGAGGCGAGTCCCGCACGCGACAAACACCATGAATTCATATTTTAAGTGGATATGGTGCGAAAAGCGTTTCGTTCGGGAGGCGGGGCGGGCCTGCGCGGCCGGCGCGGGGCGCGGACGGCGGGCCCGCACGGCCGGCGGGCACCGGAGGGCGGAACGGCACGCGGCGGCGTTCTCGTGTCGCTGTCGCACCGCTGCGGAGCGAGGCTGGAGACAGCCCCCGAATCGTCGAAGGGGCCGGAGCGGAATGACGGGCGCCGGATCCGCCCGGCCGATGGGCCGGTCCCGGCGCGGGAACGTGCGGCGCCGCACCGACCGGAAGGAACCGCGGTGAACACGATCAAGGAGAAGCAGACGGCGGCGAGCGGATACGGCCAGGAGGTGTCGGTCGTCATCAGCGGGTGCGGGAAAGGCGACGCACGGATGGTCTTCGACGTGCTGCGGGCGGCGTTCACCACCGACCGGGCCTCGGCCGACGTCCCGCAGGACCTCGCGGGCAGACGCCCCACGGCGTGGGCGGTGACCGTCGACGTCACCGAGGCCAGGGTGGTCTCGGGGGTGGTCGCGCTCGACGCCCCCGTGAGCGTCGACGTACAGGGCGGCTACTGGGCGGTCGAACGGCTCAGGCGGAGCCTGGCGCACGCCTTCGACGTCCAGGTCGTCGGCACGGTCTCCGGCGACCAGGAGGAAGAGGTGCGCCTGCGCCTGCGGAGCCGGTCGGGCGACCGTCCGGAGGGCCACGGCCCGGAAGCGGGGCAATGAGCCGGGAAGGAGCCACCTTTCTGGTAGAAAGCGGACCAGTCATGAGGAAACACCCGGAAGTCACCCCTGAAAGGTGCGAGTGAGTGGACCCCTCCCACGGACGGGACGACGGCGCCCGGCAGCAGACGGCGACCGCCGACCGTTCCACCCTGACGCTGCGGGTCAACGGAACCGAACGGACCCTCGTGCTCGACCACCGCACCACGGTCCTGGACGCCCTGCGCGAACACCTCGGACTGACCGGCGCCAAGAAGGGCTGCGACCACGGCCAGTGCGGGGCGTGCACCGTCCTCGTCGACGGCCGCCGCGCCAACAGCTGCCTGCTGCTGGCCGTCGCCCACGACGGTGCCGCCGTCACCACCGTCGAGGGCCTCGCCGACGGCGACCGGCTCCACCCGCTCCAGGCGGCGTTCCTGGAGCGCGACGCCCTCCAGTGCGGCTACTGCACCCCCGGCCAGCTCTGCTCGGCCGTCGGCATGCTCGGCGAGGCGGCGGAGGGCTTCCCGTCCCACGCCACCGCGCGCACCGCCCCCGTCGCCGTCCCGGCCGCCCTCGACGCCGCGGAGATCCGCGAGCGGATGAGCGGCAACCTGTGCCGCTGCGGCGCCTACCCCCGCATCGTCGAGGCGATCGGGGACGTGGCGCCGTGAAGCCCTTCGGCTACCTCCGTGCCCGGTCCGCCGAGGAGGCCGTCCGCGAGCACGCCGCCCACCCGGGCGCCGGTTTCCTCGGCGGCGGCACCAACCTCGTCGACCTGATGAAGCTCGGCGTCGAGACCCCCACCCTGCTCATCGACGTCAGCCGGCTGCCGCTGGACCGGGTGACCGACACCGACGACGGCGGACTGCGCATCGGAGCCACCGTGCGCAACAGCGACCTGGCCGCCCACCCCGCGGTGCGCACCCGCTACCCCGCCCTGTCGCAGGCGCTGCTGTCCGGCGCCTGCGGGCAGCTCCGCAACACCGCCACCACCGGCGGCAACCTGCTCCAGCGCACCCGCTGCCCCTACTTCCAGGACACCTCCAAACCCTGCAACAAGCGGGAACCCGGCACCGGCTGCCCCGCCGTCGAGGGCGCCCACCGCGAACTCGCAGTGCTCGGCCACTCCGAGCACTGCGTCGCCACCCACCCGTCCGACCTGGCCGTCGCGCTGTCCGCCCTCGACGCCACCGTCCACCTGCGCGGACCGGACGGCGAACGGACCGTGCCCGCCACCGGGTTCCACCGGCTGCCGGGCGACACCCCGCACCGCGACACCGAGGCCCTGCCGGGCGAACTCGTCACTGAGGTGGTCCTGCCCCCGCCCCCGGACGGCGCGGCCTCCCTCTACCGCAAGGCCCGCGACCGGGCCTCCTTCGCCTTCGCCCTCGCGTCGGTGGCCGCCGTGCTGAGCGTCCGCCGCGGCCGGATCGAGCACGTGGCGCTGGCCTTCGGCGGGCTCGCCCACCGGCCCTGGCGCGCACACATCGCGGAGACGGCGCTCCGGGGCGCCCCGGCCGTACCCGGGACCTTCGAACAGGCCGTGGACGCCGAACTCGCCGCGGCCCGTCCGCTGCGCGACAACGCGTACAAGGTGGGACTCGCCCGCGCCCTCGCCGTGGACGCGCTGACCGAACTCGCCGCCGACAGCTGAACCGCCCCGCACCGGCCGACCCGCAGAGGTGAGGACCCCGTCATGAGCCAGGCCCCGTCGCCACTGGGCACCCCCGTCGTCCGCCGCGAGGGCCGGGACAAGGTCACGGGCGCCGCCCGGTACTCCGCCGAGCACACCCCGCCCGGATGCCTGTACGGGCGCCCCGTCCCCGCCACGATCGTCCGCGGCCGGGTCACCGCCGTCCACGCGGACGAGGCACTGGCCCTGCCGGGCGTATGCGCCGTGCTCACCCACGACAACGCCCCACGGACCGAGGAACCCGACGACCCCGCCCTCGCCGTCCTCCGGAACGACCGGGTCCCGCACCGCGGCTGGTACGTCGCGCTCGTGGTGGCCGACACCCCCGAAGCCGCCCGGGCCGGGGCCGGGGCGCTGCGGATCACGTACGAGACCGCCGGGCACGACGTCGTCCTGACCGAGGACCATCCCGGCCTGTACGTCCCCGACACGGTCAACGGCGGCTACCCCGCCGTCCGCGAACGCGGCGACACCGAACGGGCCCTCCTCACGGCCCCCGTGCAGATCGACGCCACGTACACCATCGGCCCCCTGCACAACCACCCCATGGAGCCGCACGCCACGACGGCGTGGTGGGACGCGGACGGACACCTGACCGTCCACGACTCCAGCCAGGGCTCCACGACGGTGCGCGACACCCTCGCCGCCGCTTTCGGGCTGAAACCGCAGCAGGTCACCGCGGTCTCCGAACACGTCGGCGGCGGCTTCGGCTCCAAGGGCACCCCGCGCCCGCAGGCCGTCCTCGCCGCCATGGCCGCCCGCCACACCGGACGGCCGGTCAAGATCGCCCTGCCCCGCCGCCAGATGGCCGCCGTGGTCGGCCACCGGGCCCCCACCGTGCAGCGCGTCCGGCTCGGCGCCGGACTCGACGGCATCCTCACCGCGGTCGACCACGAGGCCCTCACCCACACCTCCACCGTCAAGGAGTTCGTGGAACAGGCCGCCGTACCGGCCCGGGTCATGTACGGGTCACCGGCCGGCCGCACCGTCCACCGGGTGGCCGCCCTGGATGTGCCGAGCCCCTCCTGGATGCGCGCGCCGGGCGAGGCCCCCGGCATGTACGCGCTCGAATCCGCCATGGACGAACTGGCCTCCGCCCTCGGCATGGACCCCGTCGAACTGCGCGTCCGCAACGACCCGGCGCACGAGCCCGACTCCGGCCTCCCGTTCAGCAGCCGCGGCCTCACCGCCTGCCTGGAGGCGGGCGCCGCACGCTTCGGCTGGTACGACCGCGACCCGCGCCCCGCGGTCCGCGAGGAGGGGCCGCTGCTCATCGGCACGGGCGTCGCCGCCGCCACCTACCCCGTGTACATCGCCCCCTGCGGCGCCTCGGCCCACGCCGCCCCCGACGGCTCGTACCACGTCCGGGTCAACGCCACCGACATCGGCACCGGCGCCCGCACCGTGCTCGCGCAGATCGCGGCCGACGCGCTGGACACCCCCCTGGACAACGTCCGGATCGACATCGGCAGCAGCGAACTGTCCGACGCCCCGGTGGCCGGCGGCTCCGCGGGGACCGCCTCCTGGGGCTGGGCCGTGCACAAGGCGGCCACCCTCCTGCTGCGGCGACTGGACGAGCACACCGGCCCCCTCCCCGCGCAGGGCCTCACGGCCACCGCCGACACCCGGCAGGAGACCGCGGAGAAGTCCCCGTACGCACGGCACGCCTTCGGGGCGCACTTCGCCGAGGTCGCCGTCGACTCCCGCACCGGAGAGGCACGGCTGCGCCGGATGCTGGGCGTCTTCGCCGCCGGACGCATCCTCAACCCCCGCACCGCGCGCTCCCAGTTCATCGGCGGCATGACCATGGGGATCGGCATGGCCCTGACCGAGGGCAGCACCGTCGACCCCGTCTTCGGGGACTTCACCGGGAACGACCTCGCCTCCTACCACGTACCGGTCAGCGCCGACGTGCCGGAGATCGAGGCGCACTGGATCGACGAGGACGACCCGCACCTCAACCCGATGGGCAGCAAGGGCATCGGCGAGATCGGCATCGTCGGCGCCGCCGCCGCGGTCGGCAACGCGGTCCGGCACGCCACCGGCGTCCGGCTGCGCGACCTCCCGCTCACCCCGGACAAACTGCTGCCCTACCTGCTGTGAACGCGCGGGCGGGACCGGCCGGCACCTCCCTCGTGTTGCGCGCCGGGCCCCGCCGGGCCACGCTGTCAGTGACCCAGAAGAGACATCTGCTCACTCTTCGTGTTCGGGGGTCGTTGGTTCAACGGGGCGAAGCCAGTGGGCCTCGATGTGAGGAGCCTCGACGATGACCGTTCCACTCGACCGGCACTATCTGGTCGAACTCCAGGTTTCGGCAGAGCGCGTGTCCCAGCTGCGGCGAATAATCGCCGCGCACCTGCGCCACTGGAGTCTCGAACTCCATGTCCGGCCGGTGTGCCGCGGCGTGGAGGAGCTGCTGACCAACGTCCACCGGCACGTCGGTGACGACAACAAATGCGTCGTCGAACTCCGGTGGTCCGGACGGCACCTGACGGTCTCCGTCGCCGACGACGGCTCCGGAATGCCGCGGCTGCTCAGCACCGGAGGCGGCGGACTGAGCCGGATCATGGCCCTGAGCGACAGCTGGGGAACCTGCCGCACCGACGAGGGCAAGGTCGTCTGGTTCACCCGGTACGCGAAGGAGCCGAACGGCGTCGACCTGGTGCCGCTGTCGCCGCTGCCCGGCGTGCGCGAGTTCCGCCGCCCGCCCGTCACGACCGTTGACGTACCCGGCTCCGCGACCGTCCCGGAGCCCGCCGCCGTCCTCGTCTGAGACGGCCGCCGCACCCGCCCCGCAGGCCCGCACCCGGCGGAACACCCCTTCCGGCGCGGAAGGCCGGGAAGGCGCGGACGGTGCGCACCCCGCACGCCCCGTCCGCGCCCGCCGGGCACCCGCCCGCCGGGCCCGCGTTGCGGCGCGGCGCGGGGCACGGCACGGTCGAAGGACCCAGGCAAGGAGGACCCAGCCATGCCCATCGCGACGGTCAACCCCGCGAACGGCGAGACCCTCAGAACGTTCGACCCGCTGGGGGAGGCGGAGATCGAACGCCGGCTCGCGGCCGCCGACACCGCGTTCAGGCAGTACCGGACCACCGGATTCGCCGAACGGGCCCGGCTGATGGAACACGCCGCCGAACTCCTCGACGAGGACCGGCAGGACATCGCGCGCACCATGACCGTCGAAATGGGCAAGCCCGTCACGGCGGCCCGCGCGGAGGCCGCCAAGTGCGCCAAGGCGATGCGCTGGTACGCGGCGCACGCGGAGGAACTCCTCGCGGACGAACACCCCTCCCCGGACGACGTGCGGGACTCCGGCGCCTCCCGGGCCCACGTCCACTACCGGCCGCTCGGCGCCGTCCTCGCCGTGATGCCGTGGAACTTCCCGCTGTGGCAGGTCGTGCGGTTCGCCGCCCCCGCGCTGATGGCCGGGAACGTCGGCCTGCTCAAGCACGCCTCCAACGTCCCGCAGACCGCGATGTACCTGGAGGGCCTGTTCCGCCGGGCGGGATTCCCCGAGGGCTGCTTCCAGACCCTCCTCGTGGGGGCCGCCGCGGTCGAGCCGATCCTGCGCGACCCCCGGGTCGCCGCCGCCACCCTCACCGGCAGCGAACCGGCCGGCCGCTCGGTCGCCTCGATCGCCGGCGACGCGGTGAAGCGGACCGTCCTGGAACTGGGCGGCAGCGACCCGTACCTCGTCATGCCGTCCGCGGACGTCGTCCGGGCCGCCCGCACCGCCGTGACCGCCAGGGCGCAGAACAACGGACAGTCCTGCATCGCGGCCAAGCGCTTCATCGTGCACGCGGACGTGTACGAGGAGTTCGCCGAGCGGTTCACCGTCGGCATGCGCGACCTGACGGTCGGCGACCCGCTCCGCGAATCCACCGACATCGGCCCCCTGGCCTCCCGGCAGGGCCGCGCCGACCTGGAGGAACTGGTGGACGACGCGGTGCGGCAGGGCGCGGACGTGCTGTGCGGCGGCGGCCGCCCCGAACGCCTGGACCCGGAGCTGAGGGGCGGCTGGTTCTACGCCCCCACCGTCCTCACCGGCATCACCCCCGCCATGCGTATCCACCACGAGGAGACCTTCGGACCCGTCGCCACGCTCTACCGCGTCGAAGGGCTCGACGAGGCCGTGGAACTCGCCAACGACACCCCCTTCGGCCTCAGCTCCAACGTATGGACCAGGGACCCGGACGAGGCCCGCCGCTGCGTGCGCGACCTGCAGGCGGGCGGCGTCTTCTTCAACGGCATGACGGCGTCCCACCCCGCGCTGCCCTTCGGCGGCATCAAGCACTCCGGTTACGGGCGGGAACTCGCCGGTCACGGCATCCGTGAATTCTGCAACGCCACCACGGTCTGGTACGGCCCCGACCCCCTCGGCACCACGTTCCGGGAGACCGCATGAGCGACGACGCCGGCCCGGTCCACATACCCGGCCCGTCCGACGAGGAGATCGCGGCACTCGATGCGCACTGGCGGGCCGCCAACTACCTGACCGTCGGCCAGATCTACCTGATGGACAACCCGCTCCTGACCCGGCCGCTCGCCCGGGAGCACATCAAGCCGCGGCTGCTCGGCCACTGGGGCACCTCACCCGGACTGAACCTGGTCCACACCCACCTCAACCGCGCCGTCAAGTCCCGCGGCCTGCGCTGCCTCTGCGTCTGGGGACCCGGCCACGGCGGACCCGCCGTCCTGGCCAACTCCTGGCTGGAGGGCAGCTATTCGCAGACGTACCCCGACGTCGGGCGCGACGCCGAAGGCATGCGACGGCTGTTCCGGCAGTTCTCCTTCCCCGGCGGCGTGCCCAGCCACGTGGCACCGGAGACCCCCGGCTCCATCCACGAGGGCGGCGAACTCGGCTACGCACTCACCCACGCCTACGGCGCCGCCCTCGACCACCCGGACCTGCTCGTCGCCTGCGTCGTCGGCGACGGCGAGGCCGAGACCGGGCCGCTCGCCGCGTCCTGGCACTCCAACAAGTTCCTCGACCCGGTGCACGACGGGGCGGTCCTCCCGATCCTCCACCTCAACGGCTACAAGATCGCCAACCCGACCCTGCTCGCCCGCCTCCCGGAGACCGAACTCGACGCACTGCTGCGCGGCTACGGGCACGACCCCCTGTACGTCGGCGGTGACGAACCGTTCAACGTCCACCGGGCGATGGCCGCCGCGACGGACCTGGCCGTCGACCGCATCCGGGAGATCCAGGCCGCCGCCCGCGCCGGCGGCGACACCGGGCGCCCGCACTGGCCGATGATCGTGCTGCGCACCCCCAAGGGCTGGACCGGCCCGGCCGAGGTCGACGGGGTGCCCGTCGAAGGCACCTGGCGCGCCCACCAGGTCCCGCTGTCCGGGGTCCGGGACGACCCGGACCACCTGCGGCAACTGGAGGAGTGGCTGCGCTCCTACCGGCCCGGGGAACTCTTCGACGCGTCCGGACGGCCCCGCCCCCGGGTGCTCGACTGCGTGCCCGAGGGCGACGCCCGGCTCGGCTCGACCCCGTACGCCAACGGCGGCCTGCTGCTGCGCGAGCTGCCCCTCCCGCCGCTGGACGACCACGCCGTCGAGGTCCGGGCCCCGGGCACCTCGCTCCACGAACCGACCCGGGTGCTCGGCGGTCTGCTGGAGGCCGTCATGGCCGCCACCGCCGAACGCCGCGACTTCCGGGTCGTCGGCCCCGACGAGACCGCCTCGAACCGGCTCAACGCCCTCTACGGGGCCACCGCCAAGAACTGGCAGGAACGCATCCTGCCCACCGACGAGAACCTCTCCCACGACGGACGCGTCATGGAGGTGCTCTCCGAGCACCTGTGCCAGGGCTGGCTGGAGGGCTACCTCCTCACCGGCCGGCACGGCCTCTTCTCCTGCTACGAGGCGTTCGCCCACATCGTCGACTCGATGGTCAACCAGCACATCAAATGGCTCAGGACCGCCCGCAGGCTGGCCTGGCGCCGCCCCGTCGCCTCGCTCAACTACCTGCTCACCTCCCACGTCTGGCGGCAGGACCACAACGGCTTCTCCCACCAGGACCCGGGCTTCGTCGACCACGTCCTCAACAAGAGCCCCGAGGTCGTACGGGTCTACCTGCCCCCGGACGCCAACACACTGCTCGCGGTCGCCGACCACGCGCTGCGCAGCCGCGACCACGTCAACGTGATCGTGGCCGGCAAGCAACCGTCCTTCGACTGGCTCACGATGGACCGGGCCCGCGCGCACTGCGCCCGCGGCGCCGGGGTGTGGGAGTGGGCCGGGACGGAGGACGGCAGCCGCGAACCCGACGTGGTGCTCGCCTGCGCCGGGGACGTGCCCACGCTGGAGACCCTGGCCGCGGCGGACCTGCTGCGCCGACATCTGCCGGAGCTGGCCGTACGGGTGGTCAACGTCGTCGACATGGCGCGGCTGATGCCCCGCGAGCAGCACCCGCACGGCATGCCGGACGCCGAGTACGACGCCCTGTTCACCCGGAACGCCCCGGTGGTCTTCGCCTACCACGGCTATCCGTGGCTGATCCACCGGCTCGCCTACCGCCGCGCGGGCCACGCCGGTCTGCACGTGCGGGGCTACAAGGAGGAGGGCACCACCACCACGCCCTTCGACATGGTGGTCCGCAACGACCTGGACCGCTACCGGCTGGTCATGGACGTCATCGACCGGGTGCCCGGCCTCGGGGTCCGCGCCGTTGCCGTGCGCCAGGAGATGGCGGACGCCCGCACCCGCCACCACGCCTGGATCCGGGAACACGGCACGGACCTGCCCGAGGTGGCCGACTGGACCTGGGGCGGCTGACCCCGTCCCGGCCCCGCGCGGAAGGCGCTCAGCGGCCGACCGCCCGGGCCAGCTCGGCCTTGGTCATGGTCGACCGCCCGTGGACGTTCTTGCGCCGCGCCTCCTCGTAGAGCTGGTCGCGGGTGGGGCCTTCGGCCCCGTCGTGCCGTACGGACGACGGGCCCGCGGCGGACGCGCGGCGCGCGGTCCTCACCGGGCCCGTGCGGAAGTGGTCCCCGCCGGCCGTACGGGCCGCGATCCCCTCGGCCCGCTCCTCGCCGACCCCGCGCTCCTGCGCGCTCTCCTTGATGTGCTCGTACTGCCGATGCCGTCCGGTGCCGGATCCATGCGACATGGTGCGGTCACCCCTCTCCCCGGCACCCGCCCCGGGGTTCGGCACGGGGTCCGGCCGGGACCCTCTCCAGTGTCCCAGCGCCCGAGGGGGCCCGCACGCCTGCCGCGCACCGTGCCGGGCGGCCACCGGGACGCCGCGCGGCGTCCCGGTGCGTCACCGGCTACCAGATGGACTCGACCCACTCGGGGTGGTCGATGAAGGGGTTCCGGTTGTGCTGGTACTGGTCGAATATGACGTCGTTGCGACGCTTCTCGAAGCTGTCCGGCGGGTCCTCCTGGCTCCACGCCTTCAGCACCGACAGCCGGCCGATGTTCGGGGCGGATCCGTTGGACACCCGGTCGTTGGGCTCCAGGTCGGGGAAGCCGTCGGTGCCCTCGTAGCGCACGGCCATGTAGAGGATCATGCGGGCCACGTCGCCCTTGACCGCGTCGCGCGGCTCGAAGGAGTCGCTGTCGGTGTAGTTGCCCGGGGCGCCGCTGACCGAGCTGCCGCCGTTGTCGAAGTCCTTGTTGCCGCGGATCGAGTTGACGGTGACGTCCTCCGGGCGCAGGTGGTGGATGTCGGTGCCGGGGCCGGTGGCGGTGCCGAAGTCGCCGTGGGACTTGGCCCAGACGTGCTCACGGTTCCAGTTCCCGACCGAGCCGCCGTTGGCGTTCTTGGAAATGGAACGGCCGGTGTAGAGCTCGATCACGTTCGAGCTGTTGGAGGGGTCCTGGTCGGTGTCCTTGAGAGCGGTCCAGACCTGGCTGTAGGAGATCTTGGTCTGGTCGCTGATGATCTCGTGCAGCGCGCTCTTCAGCTGGGACCCGCTCTTGCCGAGCGCGTCCTGGTAGTACGTGTCGTCGAGTACCCGGAGCGGGGTCGTGGCGGTCGGCGCGTCCTGGGATGTGGCGGCCGGTGCGGCGGCCGCGGTGCCGCCGAGTACCGCGAAGGCGGCGAGGGAGGCCAGCAGCATGCGCCGGTGGCGAGGGTGACGACGGGACATGTGGGGTGTCCTCTCCGGAAATACGTGCGCCGCGACACCGCCACTAGGTGGGGGTGGCGC
Source organism: Streptomyces sp. NPDC006435 (assembly GCF_040612315.1). NCBI lineage: Bacteria > Bacillati > Actinomycetota > Actinomycetes > Kitasatosporales > Streptomycetaceae > Streptomyces > Streptomyces sp. NPDC006435. The sequence goes on along the minus strand of NZ_JBEXPY010000029.1, from coordinate 39,758 downwards.
CGCGGCGATCGTGTGCTATGTGGTAAGCGGGAGCGTGCCACACGCACCGTGACCATGGTGTGAACGCTCCGTACCTATCATGTGCAGGTCAAGTGATGATCCGGCCTCCGTGTCGGAAAAGGGTGCATGGGTCTCGGATGCGGCGCGTCGGGCGCGGAGCGAGAATGTCCGAAAGGGACGAGGAGGCGGCATGAGCGACGAGTCCGAATCCGTATCCGCAACTCGGGGAGTGACCCCCGACAGCCTCTTGCACACGGGTGGCAGCGACCATCCGTCGGCGGAGGACCTGGTGCTCGCCTCCGGGCGGGACCTCACTCCGGAGAACCTCCAGTGGGCGGAGCGCAGGCTCGCCCGGGAGGGCCGGTCGGCGATCGACAAGGCGCTGCCGTAGCGGGCGCGGCCGCCCGGCGGCCGGGCCGCGGGGAGTGTTGTGGGCACCTCCCGCGGCTCGGCTAGCCTGGGTGCACAATGAACCGTTTGACGACGTCAGGGGCCGGGTACGAACTGGCCCGCTTCCCCGAGAACCCGCGCGACCCGTTCCGCGCCTGGGATGCCGCCGACGAGTACCTGCTGCGGCGGCTGGAGGGGGAGGACGGGGCGGAACCCGTCGACCTGTCCGGCACCGTGGTCGTGGTGGGCGACCGCTGGGGCGCCCTGAGCACCGTGCTGGCCGGCCACCGGCCCGTGCAGATCACCGACTCCTACCTGGCGCGGCGCGCCACCCTGGCCAACCTGGCCCGCAACGGCGCGGACACGGACGCCGTACGCCTGCTGTCGGCCAGGGACGCACCGCCGGACCGCGTCGACGTCCTGCTGGTGCGCGTACCGAAGAGCCTCGCGCTGCTGGAGGACCAGTTGCACCGGCTCGCGCCGGCCGTCCACGCGGGCACCGTCGTCATCGGCACCGGCATGGTCCGCGAGATCCACACCTCCACCCTCGAACTCTTCGAGCGGATCATCGGTCCGACCCGTACCTCCCTCGCGGTGCGGAAGGCCCGGCTCATTCTCTGCACCCCGGACCCCGGCCTGGCCCGGACGCCCAGCCCCTGGCCCCGCCGCTACGAACTGCCCGGGGACGTCGGCCCGGTCTCCGGCCGGACCGTCGTCAACCACGCGGGCATCTTCTGCGCCGACCGCCTCGACATCGGCACCCGCTTCTTCCTCGGTCACCTCCCCGCGCGCAGCGGCCCCGACCGGGTCGTCGACCTCGGCTGCGGGAACGGCGTCGTCGGTCTCGCCGCGGCGCTCGCCAACCCCGAGGCGTCGGTCACCTTCATCGACGAGTCGTACCAGGCGGTCGCCTCCGCCGAGGAGACCTTCCGGGCCAACGCCGGACCGGACGCCGAGGCCGAGTTCAGGGTCGGCGACGGGCTGGCGGACGTGCCGCCCGCCAGCGTGGACCTGGTGCTCAACAACCCGCCGTTCCACTCCCACCAGGCCACCACCGACGCGACGGCCCGCACGATGTTCCACGGGGCCCGTGCCGCGCTGCGGTCCGGCGGTGAACTCTGGGTCGTCGGCAACCGGCACCTCGGCCACCACACCCAGCTCCGCCGCATCTTCGGCAACTGCGCCACGGTCGCGGGCAACCCGAAGTTCGTCGTCCTGCGCGCCGTCAAGCGCTGACCCGTACGAGGGGCACTGCCCCTTCCGGATTCCTGCAACACGTTCTACTGTGTGCGCCGCCGCACACGGGCGACGCGAACGCGAGACTCCGGAGGGGCCGTGCACCTCGAATACACGCCTGAACAGCAGCAGTTGCGCGCCGAACTGCGTACCTACTTCGCCGACCTGGTACCCGGCGACGCCCACGCGCGTCACGCCGCCCCCGAGGAACAGAAGCGCTTCTACCGGGAGACGATCCGCCGCCTCGGCACCGACGGCTGGCTCGGCGTCGGCTGGCCGACGGAGTACGGCGGACGGGGCCTGTCCGCGATGGAGCAGTTCATCTTCTTCGACGAGGCGGCCCAGGCGGGCGTGCCGCTGCCGCTGATGGCCCTCAACACCGTGGGGCCGACGATCATGCGGTACGGCACCGACGAGCAGAAGGCGTACTTCCTGCCGAGGATCCTCAGCGGCGAGATCGACTTCGCCATCGGCTACAGCGAACCGGAGGCGGGCACCGACCTCGCCGCCCTCCGGACCAGGGCCGTGCGCGACGGCGACGACTACGTCGTCGACGGGCAGAAGATCTGGACGACCAACGGCGACACCGCCGACTGGGTCTGGCTCGCCGTTCGCACCGACCCGGACGCGCCGCCGCACAAGGGCATCACCATGCTGCTCGTCCCGACCACCGACCCCGGCTACTCCTGCACCCTGATCAACACCCTCGCCTCGCACGACACCACCGCCAGCCACTACGAGAACGTCCGCGTCCCCGTCACGCACCGCGTCGGCGAGGAGAACCGGGGCTGGCGGCTCATCACCAACCAGCTCAACCACGAACGCGTCACCCTCGCCGCCCACGGCACCATGGCCATCCGCGCCCTCCACGACGTCCAGCGCTGGGCGGTGGACACCCGCCTCGCCGACGGCCGCCGGGTCGCCGACCTCGGCTGGGTCCGCACCCTCCTGGCCCGCACCCACGCCAGGCTCGACGCCATGAAACTGCTCAACTGGCGCATGGTCTCCGCGGTCCAGGAAGGCACCCTCACCCCGCAGGACGCCTCCGCCGTCAAGGTCTACGGCTCCGAGGCCCGCCGCGACGCCTACGCCTGGCTCATGGAGATCGTCGGCTCGGCGGCCCCCCTCAAGGAGGGCTCGGCGGGCGCCGTGCTGCACGGCGAACTCGAACGCGGATACCGCTCCGCCGTCATCTTCACCTTCGGCGGCGGCAACAACGAGATCCAGCGGGAGATCATCTCGTGGATCGGCCTGGGGATGCCGCGGGTACGGCGCTGAGCGCGTGTGACGAGGATTCTTAGTTGGCATAAAAGAGGGATGGTTGACACCGTGATCACTAGTCGCCCTCGGCGTGATCCTGCTTGTTGGGCGAGCCTTCCCGAGAGCTTCGTCCACCTGTCTCTGAGGTCAGGCCGTAGGTCTGCTGACCTGGTCAGGCGTGTCCCTGAGGGTGTTCGTTGATCCAGGACAGTCCACCGAGGTCCAACTGGTGGCTGGCGCGAGTGACGGCAACGTACGCGAGGCGTGCTTCGTCCTGTTCGACGCGGCCGGGGAGCGGTCGGCCGGTGTCGTCCTGTTCGTCCCCGTCCTTGGGCGGTGTGAAGTCGTCGGCGATCTTCACACCGGCCCACTCTCGCCCCTTCGCCTTGTGAGCGGTGGACACGGTTACCTCGGCGTGCAGCTCGTGGCTGAGGCGGTCGACGGCGTCGAGGATGGCCGGGGTTCCGTGGGTGTCGACGAGGTCCACCAAGGGCTGCAGGTCGCGGCCGGACGGGTCGTACGCGGCGTAGTCCTGGACGGCTCCCCAAGTGGGGAAGAGGACGAGCTCGGGGTGGCTGGTGGACCGGCCTTCCTGGAGCTGTCGGGCGGCGAGGGCGAGGGAGCGGAGGCTTTCGCCACCTCCGACGAGTGCCACGCGGATGCCGGCGGACAGGAGCGTCATCACGTGTTGCATGGCCCCCACGTTGGTCCGGCACAGGACTGCGTTGGGAGCGGCGACGGGGCAGAGGCGGGTGGTCTTGGTACTGCTGCCGCTGAGGCGAAGAGGTGATTCGGCGATGGCGAGCCATCTGTTGGCTTCCGCCGCGAGGGCTGGGCCGAAACGGAAGGACTGGGAGAGGGGGAGGTGGGTGCCGTCGAAGCCCGTCAAGACGTCCTTGGCGCCGCGCCAGTGGTAGATGGCCTGGGCGGAGTCCCCGACCATGACGAGCTGGGCGTGCTCTCGCTGACTGTTGAAGATCTGCTCGACGACAGGGTTGGTGTCCTGGGCCTCGTCGAGGAGGAGGAAGTCGGCGTGGATTTTCGGGTTGGTCAAGGACCAGATCTTGAGGAAGTGGTCAGGGTCGAAGCGGACCGCGCCGTCATCGGGGTGCTGCAGGTCCGCCCAGGCTTTCTCGGCGTAGGGGACGACGCAGGAGGCGAGCTCTTGATGCTGTTCAGGGCCGTCGATGCCGCGGAGGAGCGGGACGTGGCGCGGTGTGAGGACAGCGTCCGCGGAGTAGCAGAAGCGGGTCACTGTCCGTAGGACGGCGTTGGACAGGGTGGTGGGGGTCAGAGTGTGTCCGGCGATGTGGACCGGCCTGGTGATCCCGAGGTCTTGCCCTGTCCTCCAGGCGGGCCGACGGGGTGCGCCGAGCCGACGCGAGTAGCGGTGACCGAGGGCGGCGTAGGCGAGTGCGTGGGCCGTCCTGCAGGTGACGGTGGACGGGAAGCGTGTGGCCGCTTCCCGGGCGATGGAGCGGTTGTAGGCGAGGTAGCGACCGCAGCGTCTGGTGCCGTGCGCGAGCAGGGCGAGCGTGGAGGTCTTGCCGGTGCCGGCCCCGGCCTGGAGGGCCATGTGGTGACCTGAGTGGAAGCGGTCGGCCGCGTGTGTTTGCTCGTCGGTGGGGGTGAACAACGGGGTGCTCCAGATCGGGTGCTGAATCTCGGGGGTGGTGGGCGGCTGTCTCCCGGCGGATGGGAGCTCAGGCGCGTCGGGCCGTGTCCGGCAGCCGGGTGGCCAGGTATGCGTGGTGAAGCAGCGGGTCGAAGAGTTCCCAATCGGGCAGGGCGAGGTCTGGTGCTCCGCTCGTCACCGCATGTGCGGGGCAGCGCTGAGTACGCCAGCGCACCTGCTCGCCGAAGGGCAGGCTTCCGAGGTCGTATACGAGGAAGTCCGTCGTGGGCAGGGCGAGTTGCTGAGTGCCTCGCCGACGAGGAGTGGCGGGTACGAGGGTCCAGCGCCCTGGGAGTGTGCCGGGAGCTAGGACTCGATTGGCGCAGCGGGTGCGGCACGTGTTCTGGGCGACGCACTGGATGTTTTCGACGGGTGCGGCGGCGATGTAGCGAGTGTAGAGCAGTTGGACGACGGGCCGTGCGGGGCGGCAGATGCCTTCGTTGTGCGGCCTGGCTTCGCGGTCGTTTCCGGGGGTGAAGGTTCCGGTGTCGATCAGGCGCCGGGTGTGGAGTGCCAGGCGTCGCCTGATGTCGCCGAGAGCGGAGGGAAGTACGCTCGGCTCGGTGGCGGCGGGGCACACGGCTCGGTGCGCGAGGCGGCACCACAGGTCGCCGCCATCGGTTGGGTGAGCGATGCCTGACGCGAGGTGCCAGCGGTCGTCGGGCGGGGTGAGAGCCGCCGGTACTTCGACGGGATGAAGGCTGATGTGCCGGTGTCCGGTGGTGGCGTACCGGTCGACGCTGTTGCCGCATTCCTGGCAGCGGGAGGACTGCGCACTGCGCAGCAGCCTGCTGGGGCTGTCACGGGCGATGACCAACGCACGGCGACGGTGAGGTGTGATGGGAGTGCCGTCCCAATGACGGCCCGGGTGAGTGAGGCGCATGGCCGGAAGGATCCAGGCAACACACCGTGGGACCCGCGACCCCCGCCGCGGATTTGCCCCTTCGGCCTAAGCGTCATGAACGTATGCCCGGCGAAGCGAATGTCCGTTCGTGTCGGTCGACCCGATCGAGTGGTCGTTCCTTGGAGCGAAACCAGGCTACCTGGCGACGCCCTCTGGCCGGTCGTGACCCTCGCACAGGGCGGCGAAAAGGTCGGCGAGTGGAACGCCGAAGGCGTGGCCGAGCGCGTGCCAGGTGTCGAGGGATCCGACGGTCCGGCCTTGCTCGATCTCAATGAGCGTGCGCCGGGACTTGCCGGTTCTCTCGGCGAGATCGTCGTAGGACCAACCCCGCTCGCCCCTCAGTCGCGCAAGCCGAAGGCGTAGTGCTTCGAAGTTCGGCTCGGGCGGCAAGATCGTCACCCGCCCATCCGACGGCGCAGTCGACCGTGATGTCAGTGCAGATGTCTGCCCTATTTGTGTGGATGGGGTTCGAGCTCGAAAGTGCAGAGGTCTGCACTACGGTGTGCGCCCGTCGTGGCACTCGCCGCAGCGATGCCCTCCGGCATGGCCGGCCGAGTGGGCGGAAAGGAGACAGGGGCCCGATGAGGCTGTGCACTACACGCCCCTTGGCGCCACGTACGTGGACCGTCGAACTGCAATCAGTTCCGCGGGGGCCGATGCTCGTATGTCCCCATTGCTCTCCGGAGCCGGTAGCGGTTGACGGGCGGTCCGCACGGGCCGCCGCGCTCGCGCACCTTGCGCAGCATGCCCGCGCATGCCCCGTGCCGCAGCACCTGAAGACCTGTCAGTGTCACGAACGGGGCTGTCGCTGGCATACGCGCCACCGCGGTTGTGACGGACCTGTACTGCTCGTGCTCGCGTGCGAGCGCGGCGGGCGGCGATGGCGCCTCGCCGACGTGTGCGCGGCCTGCGCGTACGCCATGGCGAACGCGTCGGTGGTGCCGCAGACCCGGCACTCGGCGGCGGCACTCCCGCAGCGCATGCCTACGAGACGCCGGCACCGGTCGGCCCCTGCCGACCCCGCGCTCGTCGCCCAGATGCTCAACTACGTTGCCTCCTCACTGCCGTTCCGCATCACCCCGCTGGCGCGCCTTATCGCGCTCCAGGCTGTTCTTCGGGCGACCGCGGCAGGCCGAGTGCACCTCCCCGCAGGCCTCCTTCAGGGCGTGGGGGAGGGGTCCGTGGAGCGAGCTTGGCAGGAGCTCCTGGATGCCCGTCTGATCACGGCCGATGCCACCCCGGAAGCCGCGTTCGCGGGCTGGCTGACGGACCCGTGCGAAGGAATGCCCAGCCGGGCGAGCCGTAGACGCGCAGCGGACTGGGCGCTGCGCGTCGCCCGGCAGCGACGGATGCGCGCCCTGGAGCCGACCGCACGTGTGCTGGCGATGGTGTTGATGGCTCTGGCGCCCCAGGTTGCGCAGGGCGAATTCTTCGGCAGCGCTCAAATCTCGCACATCTCGGGCGTGGATTCCGTAACCGCGGCGCGCGCATTCGAGCAGCTCGCGGAAAACGGTGTGCTGTCTCAGTGGGTCGTCGACCCTACGGAAGAGAACATGACCTGGGAGATCGCTTCGGCGGAATGAACTGGTGATCGCGGGTTTGCGTATTGCCTTGAGGTGCACGGCATGTCCGCGATGGGCGAGGGCGGGTCAAGGTGCCACCAGGGCGGGCCGCATCGCATTGATGTTCGAGGATTGGTCATCTGGACGGATGTGGCGGCGGGTTTTCCGCCTGCTTTCCATGAGTTCGACTGAGGTTCACCATGGCTCAATTGCGCCAGCCTCCTTGCGGGTTCGAGAGGAGTGTAGTGCGCGTCTCATGATCCATTCGATCAGGCAGTGGCTTCTTTGGTGGTCAAGGCTTGGCGAGATTCGAGCGTGGCGTTGATTGTCTTTTATGGATGACGCAAGAGTTTTCGATTGCCGTGGTCGGTGAGGAATCTGCACGCTGTGCTGTCGAATATCTGCCGACTGGTTTTTTGGGGGGATGCTTCATGGGAGACGCACTGGACATCATGCAGGTGGCCACCAGCGGAGCCGCTGCCGTCGTCGCGGAGATGGCGAAGGCGACGTGGGAGCCTTGTCGACGTGCCGTCGCGAGGCTGTTCGGACGCGGAGGGCAGGAAGCGGCCGAGAGGGATCTGCAGCTCGTCGACGAAGCCCGAGCACGCCTGACCCAGAGCACGGAATCCGATCGGGACTCCGTTGCCGAGGAGTTGCGGCAGGCGATGTTCATCCAGCTGGCAGCGTTCCTGCAGAAGTACCCGGAGGCCGCGGTCGAACTCCAGCAGTTGATCGACGGGTCGGACTCGGCTGACGAGGCCATGAGGTCGCGTACCAGCGTTCACCACAACACCAACTCGCAGGTGCTGATCTCCGGCAGGTCGATCCACGCCGGGGGCGACATCGTCTACCGCGCGCCCGGTGGCGCGGAGTGAGCGAGGAGCTCCAGACGGAGGGGGCACCGCACGTGCAGCCGGCGGCCCCGCCCGATGAGACACCTGCTGAGGCTGTGCGGTCCATGAGGGTGAGCGTCGCCCACAACGACCGTTCGTCGATCATCATCGCGGCTGGCCCCGTGACCATGTCGGGCAAGCAGTTGCTGCCGGTGGCCGCGATCTCTGCCGCAGAGCTCGACATCGTCCGCTCTCCCGTCTGGGTGGGCTTCGATTCCGACGGCAAGACGGTGACCACGGCAGCTGACGCGGCGGCGATGCTCGGCGTCGCAGGACCGGGAATCGCCGTGATCGCGGGCGCGCCGGGATTCGGCAAGCGCACAGCCGCGATTCGCGCCCTCTCGGAGGCTGCACAGGCGGAGCCGAACGATGAGAAGGCCCTGCCTGTACTGAAGGAGATCCGGCCCGACTGGAGCGACCCCGCGGTCCCGGACACGTCACTCCTGCCCGAAGAGCCAGGCACGGGATACCTCCTGGATGTCGCCTCGGAGATCAACGCGTGGAAAGACCCACACAAGGTCGCAGTCGGCCTTGTGGGTCACGCCGAGACGCTGCGCCGCAAGGGCTCGTTCCTTGTGCTGGTCGCCGACGAACGAACCTGGCCCGAGAGCGAGTCGGGAGCCCTGGCGCGAGTCGTCTCGCGGGCAGAGGCACGTCCCTCGCCGCACCGAGTCGCCGCGGCACACCTGCGCCACGTCTACCAGAAGCCGGACCGGGTCCACTGGCTGGATGCCGCTTCGGGCGAGGCGGGGCACGTGGGCGAGGCCTGGGACCTGCTGACCGATGCCAACAGCCCCGCCGACGCGGTGCGGCTCGCGGACGCCCTGGCACGTGTCGAACCGTCACCGAAAGGGCTGGAGGCCGCGCGGGCCTCCTTCCAGCAGTGGCGCACCCAGGTCGACGACGTGTTCGAGACCACCGAAGACAACGCCGACGACCGTGCGCTGCTCATCGCCTCGGTGTTCCTCAGCGGCGAAGACGCCTTGACCATCCAGAAGGCCGGACGCAGGCTCCTGGGCGAGGGCCCGGAGAAGAACGTACGGAAGATTCTGACCGGGCCCGACCTGGCCACACGCCTCACACGCGTCGGGGCACAGGTACAAGGACGCCACGCCGGCCTCGACCACAAGCCGGGCTACGCGCGAGCTGTTTTGCTGCACCTGTGGCGCCAGCGCGCCGACATCCACCCCCACCTGCTGACCTGGTTGAACGGGCTCACCTCTCCCGGGCAGGCGGGCGCCACAAGACTCTCGCCCATCAGCGACCTGCTCGTTGACCTCGCCATCGCGGAGAACGACATCCGCGTCATCGACAAGATCCGCGACTGGATCGACAACGGAAACAACCGCGAAGAGCATCTAGACCTGATCGCCCGCGTGCTCGCCCGCTCCGCCGAGGTGGACGGACTGGGACCGACGGTCCGCTCCCGACTCCTCACCTGGGCTCAGGACAAGGAAAACGAGGCACTGGCTAGGACTGTCGCCCTGGTCTGCCAGACCTCCTTCGCCGACGACTACCCGCGCCAGACGCTCGTCCGGCTGCGTCACATCCTGGCGCGCGCACAGTACGACGGGGCGGTCGAAGCAGCCGAGACGGCGCTGCGTCGGCTCGCCGGCCGCGAGCACCAGCTCGCCCGCGTGTGGAGCACCGTCATCAAGTGGGCCAAGGAGTCCGACAACCTGGCCGGCCACCGGGCCTTCCTCGCCCTCGTCGATCCCAGCGTCGACCCCTTCGTCCTACGGGTCATGCTCACGGCCGCCGAGAGCAAACCGGAGATCAAACAGGCGCTGATCGACGCCTGGAGCACGGTCCTGACAGACACACAGGTGCACCGCAAGGCTGGCGACGTACTCATCGCGTGGGCCCGCACCTGGGCATCCGACGAGCTGATCGCCCGAGACCTGCTCACCGACATCCTGCGCCAAGTCATCGGACGGCACCTCATGGCGACTCCCATCGCCGCTCTCGTCTATGGCGAACCCGACGTGCGCTATGACGAGGCCGTCATCGAGCTGCGAAAAGAGCTGCACATCCCCTTCTCGGACATGTTCACCTCCGGCCCGGTCAAGGAAACGTGACCTGTGAAGCCCACCAGATGGCAGCGCCGCAGCGCCCACCGGGCGCTGCGGCGCGCCCTTCGCCGCTTCGAGGTTCGCCTCCCCAGCTCGTACCCGGGCATCGCCTTCACAGCACGGATCGGCGTGACCCGGCTGAGTGAACCTCCCTTTCCCGGGAGCGTCGACGAAGTCGCAGCGAAGGTACGCAAGCATCTTCGGGAAGCGGCGATCTCCCTGGCCCGGGAATGCGATCCGTCCGATGTCTCCTCCGCACGCGACGCCCTCAACCAGCATCTCGTGCGCCGACGCCGCCTGCCGACGAGCCCGCCGGTCGAGTTCGAGGCCTGGGTCTCGCTGCATCTGCCGCGCGACGATCAGGATGCCGTCACTGAGCTCCACGCCGCCCAACGGCGGCAGGCGATCGCCGACACCCTGCGCCGACAGCGGACCGATGCCCTGGCCAGGGAACTGTCCGATCCCGCAGCCGTGCTCGTCCGGTGGCTAGAGAGAGACGGCGCCGACTGGCGTGACCACCTGCCTGTCGCCACGGCCGAGACCCTGGCCGAGGTCTTCGCCAGCCACCGCCTCACGTACGAACGCACCGTCGACCACCAGGCCCTCGAAGTGGTCAAGGACTTCCTCGACAGCTTCCAGGACGTACCGCAGAAGCAGATGCTCTACACCCTCCTGGCCGCGGGCATGCACCACGCGAACCGTCCCGAACACGCGGCTCAGGCATCGGCGTTGCTCAACGGACACTCTCCGCCCCGCCGGGACGGCGAGGGATGATACGGCGTCGTCTCCCGCGCTCTCGCTGTCCTCCCGCCGCCGCGAGTACGACGATGCTGCGGTGGCTACTCGCGCCACGCACCAGCTGGCACGCATGGCACCTGGTGCGAGCCAGCTACGGCAACGTCTCGTTTGACGCCGCCTGGCGGCACGCCCGCGTCCGGAGCCATCCGGACGAGATCACGTACCAGCGCGGCGGACACATCCCCGGCGCCCGAGGCGAGGATCTTAGGGACTGAGGAAGACACAGGATCTGAGAAACCGTCGGGCGCAGGGCCGGGTTCCTCGGACGCCGCCAAACGCATTGACCATCCCTTCGCTCGGACGGCCGCGGGCCTGCGCACTCGTCAAGGGTGGTCAATATCGTGGCAGCGGATGTCTCCACAGCTGGGAGTGAGGAACCGTATGCTGCGCTGGCTGGGGCAAGGGCTACCAAAGGGGGGCACCCGTGTCGCAAGCCGTGGGGAGCGGCATGACCGAGCCCGTCGATCGCCGGACGTTCACGACCTGCATGGAACAGCTCCAGGAGGGTTACATGCAGAGCGTCGCTGCGACCGCGGGCTGTCTCTTCATCAAGCAGGGCCGTGACATGTTTGGCGTCGATGCGCTGCTGGTTCGTACGCCCTCCGACCCGCTGGGGGAAGAGGCTGGCTTCTATGTCCAGATGAAGAGCACGACCCAGATAGCCGTGGACAGCAGCGCGGAGTCGTTTCGCTACCGCTTCGAGAAGCGTGACTACATGGAGCGTCTGGTCCGTCCTCGCCAGCGTATGAAGTCCCTCCTGGTTGTCATGACGATCCCCAAGGGGCAGTCGGAGTGGACTCGCACGGCGCACACCCACCTGGAGGTGAAGCAAGCCTGCTACTGGGCGAGTCTGGAGGGGATGACGGTCCCGCCGGCCGAGAAGCCCTCGGTACGGATTCCCACCGCGAACCTCTTCAACGCCGAGGCACTGACCGTCATCATGGGAAAGATCGAGAAGGGTGAGCCGCTCCATGCGTGACCTGGCATCCACCGAACTCGATCTGTGGCGTGTCGATCCAACACGGCTGACCACCCTCATGACCGAAGCGGGCTGGACACTCGTTGGGCGGCGCAGCGGCGTCTACAACAGGCTCGCCCCTCCTGGGGAGCCCGACCCTCGCGCTGGAGCGTTCGTCGTGCCGCTGGACCGCGAGGCTCCGGAGTACATCGAGGACCTCCAGGGCCTGCTGCACCAGGTGAGCGCTCCCAGCTACCGGAACCTGTGGGCCCGGGCGATCGCCCCACGGCTGTTCACCGACCCCACGGACGAGTTCCGCTTCCGCAGGGAAGCGGCCTTCCCCAGCGGGCTCATCGCCTGGAGGGAGGGCGAACGGCTCATCTCCAGCGCACGGCGCACACTGGTCGCCGGCGCCAAGTCCTACCTCGACCAGACACGGCACTTCGGCAACCGGCACGGCCAGTTCGCCAATCGCTACCTCGACACGGTGCTGATGGGACAGACAGAGCCAGGCAGCTACATCGTCAAAGCGTTCGCCCCGTCGGCAACCACCGTGCCGTTGCGCAAGCCCCCCACCACTACCGTGCCAACCTTGGATGTCGGAGCAGCGGTCGGACCGTACGGCCGAGACGTGAGTCACGCCGTGGTGAAGGCGCTGTCCGCGACCGCCGAGGCCATTGACCACTACCGCTCCAGCGGATCACTCACGGGGTTCGACGCGGGCGTACGAGAGGGAGTCTCGTACGAGATGGCGACGGCGATCCTCGGCATCACAGAGCACTCCGACGGTTCGGACATCACCATCGAATGGGACACCTCTGTGCCCGGCGGGTTCGATGAACCCGTATCCCGATTCGCATTCTCCGGTGGTGACGCAGTCATTCTGGAGAAGGCGGCCCACCGTCTGGCTGCGGCGGAGGACTCCGGCTTCGTGACGGTGACCGGCCGCGTCCACCTGCTGGCTCGCAAGGAAGCCGACGGCCCAGGAGTCTTCGGCGTCGAGAACGTAATGGGAGGACAGCCCCGCAAGGTCCGGGTGCGGCTGGCGGACGAAGACCAGTACCACGAAGCCATCCATGCGTACGAGGAGAACCTGGCTCTACAGGTCAACGGCCGACTGGAACGCGAAGGCAACCTGCACTGGCTCTACGACGCCAGCGTCGTACGCACAGTGGGCCAGCTTGACACCCTGCTCCACGTTGTGGCGCCGGAGCAACGTTCGCAGATCACCCGAGGCCAGCTGAGCATCGACGACATGGAGTGAAAAGGACAGCAGCTCGCCCCTGCGGCCCGTGATCGGTGCCATGAGCGGGTGCACACCGTTTCTCAACCTGCGCTCATGTCGGGAGATCGGTCCTGAGCGTCGGCGGCACGATCACATCGTCTGCTGAGCGGTTCGGTGCGTGGCCGCCCACGAAGCGAGCAGGCGCAGACCGTCGTGGGAAGTCATTCCGGCCTCGGCGGTCCACACCACGAGCTGCTGGTCGGGGTCCGTGCTTGAGGTGAGCGTGTTCCAGTCGAGGGTGAGTTCGCCGAGGATCGGGTGCTGGAGGGTCTTCGTGCCGACGCTCAGCATGGCGACGTGATGTTTGGCCCACTTACTGATCGTTTCAGAATGAAGTTCGGAGTCGTCTCAAACAGATGATGCTGCAGGCGAGTTGGAGTAGGCCAAGGTGAAGGTCGGCGCGTATCTCGTAGCGGATCCGGAGCCGCTTGAACTGGTGGAGCCAGGCGAATGTGCGCTCGACGACCCAGCGGGTCTTTCCCAGGCCGGAGCCGTGGGCTGTTCCTTTCCGGGCGATCTTCGGTGTGATGCCGCGGGCCCGGAGAAGGCGGCGGTACTTGTCGTAGTCGTAGCCACGGTCGGCGAACAGCCGGCCCGGCCGGTGCCTCGGCCGCCCGCGGACCCCGTGGATGCGGGGTATCGCGTCCAGCAGCGGCATCAGCTGAGTGACGTCGTGACGATTTCCGCTGGTCAGCGAGACGGCGAGCGGGGTGCCGTGCCGGTCGACGATCAGGTGGTGCTTGCTGCCCGGACGGGCGCGGTCGACCGGCGAAGGTCCGGTGTGAGCCCCCCTTTGAGGGCCCGGACATGAGAGCCGTCGACTGCCGCGTCGTCCATGTCCAGCAGGCCCGCGGCCCGCAGCTCGGCCAGCAGTACCTCGTGCAGCTGCGGCCAGACACCGGCCTCGGTCCAGTCCCGCAGCCGACGCCAGGCCGTCACACCGCTGCAGCCGACCTGTTCGGCCGGAACGTCCCGCCAGCTCACGCTCTTGCACAGCACGTAAACGATGCCCCGCAACGCAGCCCGGTCATCCGCCGGCAACCGCCCGGGATACCGATGCCGCCGCGGCGGACGAGCAGGCAACAGCGGGGCCACACGCTCCCACAGGTCATCAGGCACAAGATCAGCAGACACCCAACAGATCCTGCCGACACATCACCCAACCGCCAAGACCCACAACGAACTTCATTCTGAAACGATCAGTAACTGGCGGGGTGGGCCCACCATGGGTGTGGGCCCACCCCGTCTCCCTCAGCTGACCGCGCGGTCACGTCTTCCGGATCGTGGGCAATGATTCCTAATGCCATCTGTCAAGCTGCGAGACGCGCCGGAAGCTTACGGGGCCATGATCACTCGCCCCAAAGCAGCTCCAGCCCAAAGCCGCTCCACCGGCCTTCGGGAGCCCCTTCAGGCTACAGTCGATCTAAACTGTAGAATTCCCGTCCTTGAGCAAAGACATGATCCTTTTTTCCATCCCAGCAGACCCCGCAGCAGCCTCCTCGCCCATTTGCACTCTCATCTTGTCCAGAGAGTCACGGACGCGTCGCTGAATAATTCTCTCGTTCTTTCCGTCAAGTTCAGCCCTCAGCTCTTCAGCTGCTTCAATAAGCTGCTTGGGTACGTAGTCGAATCGCGAAACGTCCGTGAGTACCGGAAGGTTTACTCTCAAATCCCGCTCAATCGCCGACCTGAGTGGGCCGATTCGCAAAAACTGCGAAAGGAAGTCGGGGCTAAGGACCGGCGACGGCGGAGGTGAATCAACTCGATCAACCAAGCTTCTTCTAATTCCAAAAGCCGCCTTATCTAGCGTGACGAGCCACTGCCGATATCCCATCGGGTTGGCCGGCCCCTTGCTCCGAAGCATAGTGACACCGACATAATTCTCTGTGTCGTGCGCCACCAGCTGTTGCGTGGCAAATACGTCAACTTGTGCAGATCGCGAGTTCCTGCGCCGCTCATGAACCGCACTCCACTCTTCCTGGACGGCGAATCGAAACTCGGGCGATGCACTTTCACTCTCCTCTCCCAGGTTCCTCCGTTTGATCGAGTGCACATCCTCCAGGTATTCACGGATGTCATCTTCGGGACGCGAGTCGCCAACGAAGTTCTCGAGCCAACCCGCGAACGCATTTCGTGCTCGGCCGTTCATTGCGTAGGCGCCGTAGACGAATGGAGTGGAACCGTTCCATGCCCTCGTTTCACTCCGGCTGAACATCAAGCACCGATTGAGGTGTCGCTCAACCTCCTCCACCACGCCGTCCGTTACGTATAGGTCGATTCCAGCATCAAGGGCCGCGCGGAATATTACGGTGTAATGCCTACTCGCAGGGTCCTCAACCAGCGTCTCGGCAATCAGGGGAAGAATGATCGATGTGTCCAGCCAAAATTCCCCATCTGAGAAGAGTCTCACCACGACTTTCTGCACGTCGGGTGTCTGGCGCATGAAAGCAAATAGCGTGTACCCGTCCGCCAGGCGCCTCAGGTGATCTTTAATGCCTTCTCCGGGATTGGTGAGAACATCCATCAAGGCCTTGGCTACCACCTTCTGGGGAAGCCCATGAGACTTTTTTGTGGGCTCTTCTGTGAGGATCTCGACCAGGTCGTCTATAGCGGTATTAGTTGTCTCTCCCGATCCTGCCGCATTCGCGAAGATCTCCCCCTGCCTGAGAAGGATCCATTCCATACTGGCACGCAGCTCGCGTCCTACCTTCTCTTCACCGCCACCCCCCTCCGGGGTATTTGAGTGCGACTCAACCATGCGCCACAGTTCTTTCTCTAGGAGCTCCTCGCTCAGAACGAACTTGGCGACTCGCTCATCAAGGCTGACGCGCTCCTGATGGGAGAGGCAAAAGCGATCGTCGGCCTTGTGGTGCTTAATGACGCCTCGCTTGCCACTCATTCGAGTCAACGCGGCATCTACCTGCCCAGTAACTTGCTGCTCATGTCCGGCGGGGAGGAAAGATGCTACTCGGCGATGAATCTCCTCGCGCGCAATGGCATTCTCGGAGTCCGAATCGTGAAGCGCGGAAAGGGTGAGAGATTCGAACGACTCCTTAGTTAGCCCCTTGTCGCTGGCCGCATCCTGAATCTGCAGGCTCAGGTGAAGTAGGCCCAACCTTGCTTCGCCTTCATTGAGCGAAAGACCGACTCGGTCAGATAGTCCCCGGCGACGCAAGAGAGGCTCTACGATTCGATCACACAGGCTCGCGCTAGCCGCAGCCCGCTGGGGATGCGTTTCGCGTCGATCTAGAAACCAGGAGTCATCTCGGATGTCGATTGAGATTCCCTGCTCCCTGAAGATCTTTGACACCAGGTCATCGGCAGCGGGGCCGATTCTCTTGCTGGTTGCATAGATCAGCCGATCGATCTCTTGGAAATTCTCCTTAAGACGTCTAATGGTTCTATTGATTTTCGATGCCCAATCAACGGAAACCGAGTATTGAACCATTACCGATGGCTCCTCGGCGGGTCGATACATTTGCCCGTCCCTGCCCCTATCGCCAGCAGGTGCGGCCATGGTGCGAAGGGTTGGATAATCGACGGAAAGGAAATCTGCGGCGAATTCCTCAAACACTTTCCAGTCTCCAGAACCCAGCCGCTCTAGCGCGAGGGTTAGGCGTTCTCTCGTCATGGACAGACTCTAGCTGCGTAGCAGGAGTTTTGGCCGATCCTCGAGAAAACTGCTGCGCAAGCCGAGGCGCCGCGCCTTGTTGCCTGTGTCCGAGGTATACCGCGCCTTCTCCAAGCTGGCAGTGCCGACCGCGAGTGGGACAGTCCTGCGCAACGCCCAGATGGCCGCCGGGTTCCGTACCGGGATCGCCGCCTACACCCCTACTACTCCGGAAAACACAAGCGCCACGGCATGAACGTGCAGGTCCTCACGCCGTTCGGGCGGCTGCTGTGGGCCTCTCCGGCTCTGCCCGGTTCGACTTACGACCTGACCGCTGCCAGGCAGCACGGCATCATCGAAGCCCTCGCCGAAGCCGGGCTGAGATGTTGAGCGGACAAGGCGTGCCAAGGCGCCGGTGGACCCGTCCGCGTACCGTTTCGAGGCCGGCGCCTCAAGCGGTGGAAGCGCCGCCACAACACCACCCACGCCAAGATCCGCTGTCTCGGCGAGCAGGCCATGGCCACCCTGAAGGGCTAGCGTCTCCTGCGGAAGCTCCGCTGCCGCACCAACCGCATAACAGCGATCGTCCGGGCCGTCCTCGTCCTTCACCACGCGTCAGCGTGAGGTTGGAAAAGGCTCACGCTTCGTTGGTCCCACGCCGTGACTGTCTGCTGATTCGACCCGCAACTGCCTTCGTGAGGATACGGCCAGCACCGCCTGTCCCGTCTCTTGGCTTCAGGGGAGTCACACCTTCGAGTGATCGACAGAGACGCGAGTTGGGAGGCCTGATAGCGCGCTGCTTCAGTATGAGGCGAGCGGGGGCCTTAAGACATCGGGGACTACGTCTCGGCCTTCGGCTGCGCTCACGGTTCGACCCTCGTAGGTGGTGAGGGTCTCCCCAGTTGACGCGGTGTCCACCAATCTGCCCAGTCGTGGAAGGACCCACGATGAGAGTAGGTGGCGAAAGCTGAACGCCGCGAGGGACGCGGCGTCGCCGACGGCCTGCCGACGTGGATCTGAAAGGTGCCTGCGTGGAAGACGCAAGTGGCATGGGAGCGTTGACGAGAGTGAAGCGGAACAGGTGCACGTGATGACGCTGGCGCAGCGGGCCGTGCAATGGGGAGAAGAGTGAGGCCCCTTCCCCGTAGCCTCGCACCCTTTCTGGGAGAATCTTTGACGGGTTTCATTCTGCGCTTGGCTCATCGCCTGGATCGATCACCTGCCCAAATCGGGCGAATTACATCGCTGGTTACCTATGCCCCCGACGATAGGGCCTCACGGTTCCCCGCTCACCTTCTGCTAGGGCTAGAGCCCGAGACAGCGAACTCGTTCGCCGCGGCAACTCGCCTCACGACGGACGAAGTTTCAGCCTTCGGTCTGAGATTTCATGCGAGCAGCTATCCACCGCTCGCTCGTGTCGGACTGCAGGCGAATGGAAAGATTCGGCGTGACGCCTGGGCCTTTTCGCAAGCCAACCGCTTCTGCGCCGCTTGCCTTGCTGGTGACGGAAGCCCTATTCAGCGCGCTCACGGAGGCGCCTGGCGCCGGGACTGGCATCTTCCCGTGATCTTTGCGTGCACGCGGCATAGGAAGCTACTGGAGTACCAGTGCCCCACATGCGCCCTTCCGCTCCATACCGCTTCCCGAGCCCGCCTCGGTATGGTGCTGAACCCTGATGCCAGTGGAATCCACCCCACGAACTGCCGTAACGTCCTACGCGGCTCTTCTGGCCGCCAGCCCCGCGCCTACTGCGAAGCGCCGCTGGCCCGGAGGTGCGAGGGCGAAAACTCCGCCATCTCATACTTGGAATCGTGTCTGCGACTGCAGGAACGCATCGCTGCGCGACTACTGCTGGGACGCGAAGACCCCTTCTACTTCAACGACCTGCTTGCAGTCGCGCAGCTCGTCATCCTTGCCTGGCCAGCCCCCACTCACTCCGCAACACTCGACACACCGCTCGCTGACGCTCTGGACGGTTACATCGCTGAGGCGCGACGCAACAGCGCTCCGCAGGAGGGTGCCCAGCACGGGCCGGCATCCATTCTTCGACCGCCTGTCGACCCCAAAGCGACCGCAGCACTCCTCCTGCAGAGCGACACTCTCCTCGCCGATCGGAATCCCGCGCGCTTACGTGACACCATGCAGTCCCTGGCGGGCAGTGCTGCCGGGCAGGATCGAGGCCGCTTCATGAGGACGCTCCGCAGTCGGCCGGTGACTCCATCGCTCGCACGGGCGCTGAGCCGCCAGTACCGGGGATTCCATAGCGGCACCCGTCATGCCTTGGCCACCGCCGCTCTGCGCGTCCCTTCACGAGACAATCGCTTCAACCCGGGAGAGGTCCCACAATTCATCCCCGCCACTTGGTATCAGCAATACTTCTCCGTATTCGCCACTAGTCTCACCGTGTCAAGCTCGGCCAATCCCAACCACATCCGCAAGGCCGCAGCCCTCAAGCTGATCGAGATGAGCACCGGGGCGACGGTGATTGAAGCCGCCCGCATCCTCGACATGCCGGTCAGCTGTGCACAGTCCTCCGTGCGGCAACTGAGGAAGCGCTGCCCAGAAGACGCCTGGCCACTCTTCCTCTCGGCTGTAGAAGCCGTCGCGGAACAGATGGACCGAGACCCGGAGCGCCACAATTACGCTCGCCGACGACGGCAACTGGCTCAATGGGTCGTTCCCACACAGGACTGGATGGACCTCACATGCGACTTGGACCACAGTCTCAAGCAGTCCCACCACCACATCGGGTTCTCCGTACTTGCCTGGGCTCGTGCAACTCAGAGCTACCACCTGTTCAGCCCCCTGATCCGAGACGCCACGACCGGGAAGCGGCTCGCCAGTGCACATATCGTCACTGGCGCTGCGAGCCAGCTTCGTAACGCCCGCGGCCGCGGCATGCTCACCTTGCTTCAGAGGCTCGGCTCCTACGCCGACCGGCTCGGGGCGGAATGTGAGTCGAGGGAACTCCCGGCACAGCAGTAGTCCGACGGCTGTCGTCCATCAAGGCGGCGCGACCGTCGACGTCACACCCAGTCGATCGCGCAGAAGCACGCCGAACGCAGTACTTGCCTGAACCGTGCGTGAACCCTGTGCGTGTGCGCGGGGGCGATGGCTGCACCTGCGCGCGAGTTCTCGTGCCGCCGTTGGTCTGCAGTTGAACGGGCACGCTCCTTGTGGTGACAAGCCTCGTGACCTGCGCTGTACCAAAGTGCCAACTATCTCTCTGATTCTTCCCCTTCGGTCGCTGGAACTACTTGGCATCAGCGCAGGTCACGAGGGTCTCCTGATGTCAAGCAGCAATCCTGGTCACAGCGCGTGCGACTGCCGATTTCAGTTGTCACATGCAGAGGCTGATGGTCACCATGATCCATTTTCCGGTGGATCGCTCCATCTCGGAGACGGGCAGGGTGGCGGTGCCGTCGGACCGGTCCACGATGATGTCAAGGCACGCGATCTCGGCCACGATCTCCGTGAAATCACACAAGTGATAGGTGGCGCACGCAAGTTCGCCCACGAGGTGGGCTTCGCTGAGGGCGGTCCCGGGGCGGTCGCAGCCACGGGATCTTTCTGGGCCGCCGGCAACCTGTTGACGGCGGACCGCAGGGGCGAGGCGTGCACAGCACGGTCGGCGAGAGCGGTTCAGGCGGTTCAGGCGGCGCGACCGCCTTGATCGCGCTTTGCCCGTGCCGTGCGTAGCGGGCCGAGGTGTCGTAGGGAGAGATGGTCGCCCGGGACGAGAGTGGCAGCCCGGGTTTGCCTTCCTTCTCGGCCGTGCGCCGGCGCAGGTGTCCTGCATCGTCACGGTGGTAGTTCTGCACCATGGTCCGGCGCAGGGCCTGGACGCGAGGACCGGACGCACACCCTGCGCCATGCCGGTGCAGGTGTTCCAGGGCCGGACGGTGTCGTTGCCGGTGGCCGGCTGGGCAGGTGAGAGCCCCGGGCGGCCGTCCCGCGGGTACCAGTCGGTGGAATCCTCGTCGGTCCAGAGCCCGTCAGGGCGGTCCCGTACCCACATTGCCGTCGTACTTGCCCGGGTTGCCCGCCCGCGCGACCTGCGCGGTCAGAGACGGGACCTGCTCACCGGAACGGGGACGGAGCGACAACGGACACCTCGACAACAGCATCGGCGACGGAACGGCTTGAGCATGCCCGCCGATCATGTGTCCGCACCGGGAAAACCCAAGATCCCCGACAGAGCCAAGCTAAGCCAGTCTCATGGCCCCGCGCGAGGCTACGGCTACCACGACGGCTGTTCCGTTCTGCACAGTCGCGGTGGCGGAAAGGCTGAGGAGGATCTCCGGTGTGGACCAATTCCCGTACTCAGATGCGACGCCGGTTCGGGCGTGAACGCCACCTGCCTGGGCCGCCGTTGGCTGCCGATCTCGGATCTGTTGCCCTTGTTGTGGTGACGTACTGCGCGTAGCGACGACGTGCGTCGGTCAGGCTCTCCGCTCCGTTGGGGCCGCCCCAGACCTCGTCGGCGTTCGGGTCGTCCTGGCCGTCGTCTTCCCAGCTGCACTCGTCACAGATCTGGAATTGTCCGCGGGCTTCCAGCGTCAAGAGCTTGCAGCAGGGACAGGCATACGGACCGCAGCCGGGTGGGCCGGCTCTGGGCGGTTCTTCGGGCGTTGTCACACGTCGAGTGTTGCGTGATCCGCGAGGAAGCTCTGGACCGGTCGCCCATTCTGAAACGATCAGTAAGTCGTCAGCCTCGGCAGGGTCTCGGGTGCCGCGACGTGCGCGGCACCCGGATGACCAGATCATTGCCGCCGTTGGAACTCAGACAGCCGACGCCCCGTGGCCCACTCGGGTTTCCGTTGCGTGCTCAGGCACACAGACCGTTGCAGTCGTACGCCCAGAGCGTCCCGCAGTCCGACGGAATTATGGTGCAGCCCCCGCGTCGGCAGGATCCGCTGCAGTAGTCGCTCTCCGTCGCGCACGAGCAGTAGGCCAGCGGTCCGAGCCCGGCGTCCGCAGGTCCGAGCCGGGCGAGCAGGTCGGCGGCTCCCTCACGGCCGAACTCACGCTTCGCCACGTCCTCCAGACGCCGTACCTTCTGGGAGACGTCCTCCTCGGACAGGAGCACCTTGGGTACCAGTTCGCGAGCCTGGTCGATGACCTGTGTCTGAGGGGCCGACAGGTTGGGATGTGCCGCGCGGTAGTGCTCGAAGTGGTCCAGCCAGAGCTGTGTTCGGTCCTGCGGCGACAGCGCGCGCAGAATCGCCTTGCGGTACGGCTCCGAGTGGTTGACTATCTCCGAATAGGTGCGCGGCAGGTTGCCTTTGTTGGCCTCGGCCCATGCCCGCGCCTGGGTCTGGCCCGATTGTGCGAAGGCAGGCGTCTTGCCCGTCATCGTCAGGGCGGCCGCCGCAGCGATCCCGCCGCACAGTTGCAAGAACCGCTTGCGACCGATCGGCATGCTGTCGGGTTGCGACGAGCCGTGCTTGGCCTCGTAGCGCAAACGGCCCAGAGCGCGCAGGACCCGGACTGTCGCGCCTGGCCCGAGCCGCCTCACCAGGGGAACTGTCATGGCGGGTCCAGTCCACGCGCGGACGGCGGGTCCGTCGACGCGGAGTAATGTCGGGGCCCACTCAGGATCGAGGCCCATACTCTGGTGCCGCCACTCCTGCACGTCGGGGTCGGTCAGCGGAAGCACCTCCAGCTTGCCGTCGCTCGCCTGGGCCACGGCCGAGGAGATCGCCGTGCACGTGCCGCAGGTGGCATCGAACGCCATAACCCACCGCTTATGCTCCTTCGCAGGTGTCACTGATGTTCCGCCTTTCAGGTGCTCGGACCACTCCGGTCGATGGATGACGAGAGCATGTCACCGGGTGGCAAGGGTGTCGTTGACCGCCCTCGCACAGTGGTTGACGGTCCCTGCACGCCGTGCCTGTGCGCCCCCAAGTGGCGGTAGTCCCGGGGAGGCATGCCATAGGCGGCGCGGAAGACTCTGCTGAAGTGAGCCTTGTCGATGAAGCCCCAGCGGCTCGCGATGGCCTGGATGGAGCGCGAGGAGAAACTTGGATCGGTGAGATCGCGACAGCAACGCTCCAGGCGGCATTCACGGATCCAGCCGGCCACCGTGAGGCCTTGCTCGTGGAAGAGCTTGTACAGATATCGCGTGGAAATGCCGTGTGCGGCTGCAATGGCCTCGGGGGCCAGGCATGGATCGGCGAGCCGCTGCTGGATGAAGTCGTGGATGCGTACCTTCAGGGCCCGTCGACGGGCATCCGGGCTCATCGCGTCCTCGGCGTCCAGACAACGCGCAATGACGGACCCGAGGAGGTCCAAGGTGACCGAGGCGAGGGCGGGGACGTCGGCCGAGGTGAACTCGTCGGCGCGTACGTTGAGATCGGTAAGCCAGCGGGTGAATACCCCGCCCATGCCTCTGCGCCCGTCGACTGGGGCGCCGAGCAGAGCTTGCACCGTCTTGTCCGGCAGCGGCAGCAGTCGGCGAGAAAACTGCACAGTCACGTGTGACCAGCTGTCCAGAACAGAGTGAACTTCCCCGCGGAAGGGACGGCTGCTGTCCATCACGACCAGGTCTCCGGCACGTAGTGCCGTATCGGCCCCAGTTGTGGAGAAAACTCCCTCCTGGTGGAGGAAGTAGTTGATCTGGTACGCCTCGGGGTCGGACTGCCGGATCAACTTCGCGGTCCGCGTGATCTCCAGATGCGGAAATTGCATGATGGAGACCTGTAAATCCCCTAAATCCAGAACTCGCATCCTGGCACGGAAGTCGTCTTGATCGTTGCTGCGCAGTCGGTTGATCATGTGCGAGCGATCAGTGATTTCGGTAAACAGTTCGAACCGCTCCGGTGCCGCCACGACCTCCGTGCTGAACGCCGTCACCAGCATTCCCACCCTCCCCGTAGCCGGTTCCCTCGAGGCTTCGAACGTGGCATGGGGAACCGTACGCAGTCCAGCAGCACTTCGGTCACATGCACCGCCACGCGCCTCCTCGCGAGCAACGAAGTCTCAAGATCAAGAAACATCGGGGATCAGAAGCACGCACTGAACTTGGCTCTGTCGGGGATCTTGGGTTTTCCCGGTGCGGACACATGATCGGCGGGCATGCTCAAGCCGTTCCGTCGCCGATGCTGTTGTCGAGGTGTCCGTTGTCGCTCTGTCCCCGTTCCGGTGAGCAGGTCCCGTCTCTGACCGCGCAGGGTGTGCGTCCGGTCCTCGCGTCCAGGCCCTGCGCCGGACCATGGTGCAGAACTACCACCGTGACGATGCAGGACACCTGCGCCGGCGCACGGCCGAGAAGGAAGGCAAACCCGGGCTGCCACCCTCGTCCCGGGCGACCATCTCTCCCTACGACACCTCGGCCCGCTACGCACGGCACGGGCACATCATCAGCTGGAAAGGGTACGCCGCTCACCTGACCGAGACCTGCGCTCTTGACGGCCCAACGTGATCACGGACATGGCCACCACTCACGACAGTCAGGTCCTGCCCGGCATCCACACCCGCCTGGCCCGCCGCGGACTCCTGATCGAGCGCCTCAGCGGACTACCACCCACCCAGGAAGCCCCCACATCCCGCCGGCCAACGGCCTTCCAGAACTACCTCGACCAACAGGAGCCACCCCGGGCCGAAATCCTGGCGCACCCTGGGAACCCGACCCCGGCAACTGCTGAGTAAGCCCGGGGCGCGATGCAGGGATTGCTCCCGGCCCGTTTCCCCGGACTTCTCGCCGAACCCGCCGTGCGCCTCTCAACGCAACGGGCTCTCCACGGAGACCGCCATCAGGCTCGAATCTCGGTCCATGGGCAGGGGATGCGGGCTCCTCGCCAGCGGTATCGTGTGATGATCACCGTTGCCATGTCGAAGAGCTCGGTTCCCTCCGCCGAGATAGGCCGCCACTGCCCACTGGCTGTGACGAACCGTCGACGGATATCCTTCCACGTCCAGTCGTGCCGGACCCTCAACATCCTCATCACTCGCCACCAGATGAAGTCGGCGAGTGCGCTGAACTGATTCTTGGCCACGGCGTGCCGGAAGTAGGCGGACCAGCCCCGTACGATCTGGTTGATCCTGATCAGCAGGGACTTGAGATCTTGTTGCGACTGCCTGCGGGTCAGGGCACGGATCTTCGCCTTCAACTGCCGGATGGGCCGCTTGGCGATGAACGTGTAGACGTGCCACTGATCCGTCCCCTTCTTGCGGCGCCACTGGATGTGGAACCCCAAGAAGTCGATTCCGTCCTCCAGGTGTGTGACCTGGGTCTTCTCCTGCGACAGGCGAAGACCCAGTGGCTTGAGCACCTGGCTGACGTCCTCGCGCACCGCCAGCACGTCTTCGCGGCTGCCGTTGACGAGCACGACGAAGTCGTCCGCGTAGCGGACGACGCGCCAGTTCGGCAACTGCTTGCGAGTGCGGCGGCTTTGGCGCTGCCATGCGGTGGACATCGCCCCACCCGGCTTCCACGGCCCCATCAGGTGCTCATCGAGCGCCGACAGGGCGATGTTGGCCAGGAGCGGGGAGAGGATTCCACCCTGCGGGGTCCCGGTCATGGTTTCCTTGTTCTCGCCGAGCTCCGTCAGAATCCCGGCCTTCAAGAACGCCTTGACCAAGGCCAGAACGCGCTTGTCCTTCACCCGGGCGCGCACGCGATCCATCAGGGCCACGTGATCGATCCGGTCGAAGCACGCCTCGATATCCGCATCCAGCACCCAGCGGTAGCCGTTGGTGCCGAAGTGATGGATCTCAGCGATCGCGTCCTGGGCCCGCCGGCCGGGCCGGAAGCCGTAGGAGACCGGCGTGAAGTCGGCCTCGAAGACGGGCTCCAGCACCAGCTTCAGCGCGGCCTGCACGACCCGGTCCGCGACCGTCGGAATCCCGAGGCTGCGGACCTTCCCCGACCCGCCCGGTTTCGGGATCTTGCGCTCCCGCACCGGAAGAGGTCGGAACGAGCCGTCCTTGAGGGTGGCACGCAGGTCATGCAGGAACCCGGGCACCCCGATCCGCTCCTCGACCTCGATGACCGTCAGGCCATCGACACCGGGAGTGCGGGCACCCTGGTTTCCCGCGACCCGGGCGAACGCCGTGGTCAGCGTCGCCGGATCGTGCACGAGGTTGAACAGGTCATCGAACCGACGGCCCGGATCGGCCGTCGCCCAATGGTGCAGCTTGGTCTGCATCTCCAGTACCCGAACCCGAGAGCTCGGATCCTCGCTGTTCAGCGAGGTGTCTTCTGGCATTGCAGTCCCTCCTTCCATGTTCTCCGCTGCCGCCCTTCCCCATGTGACCGGCTTTCCCGGCCTCGGAGTACTACGGCGGCTCCGCCCCGCCCGATCCGTTCGGCTGTCGGTGCGCCTATCCGCAGTCCTCATCAGGGAGATGAGGAGCGCGGAGCTGTGACCGGACGGTTCCCGTGTTCACTGTGGTTCGTTTGTCGAAGTAGGAGCCCGACTATGTCCCAGCGGCCTCGCCACGAGTACGCAGCAGGCTTTCCTCGTGGCCTCCCACGCCCGCTCTTGAATACGGTCGTGGAAGTTCTCGCCGACCCTTTCGGACGACGAGACGCACCGCGCCCGGCCCAGATCCGCCAGGTTCGAGCCGGTGTCGGGGTTGAAGGACGTAGTTACGCCGGTTCCTCGCGTACTCCTCTTCGTCTCGCTCGCCGAACCCGCACCATCTGGCAGTGCTGGTACGTTCCGGCTTTGTCAGGGCCGCTCCCGCCCTCCCCGGCACCACCCGGACCAGGCTGCCCTCAGCTACTCTGACCTGCTGCGACAGGCCAGAGGTGATGGACTTTCACCTCCACTCGAACCACAGCGCCTCACGGCGCAATCAAGATCCCCGACAGAGTCAAGCTCAGACCGCGTCCTACGTGGTGAGTTCGGCGAGTTGTTTGTAGCGGCAGAGGACGGCGAGGCCGAGGAAGGCCAGGTAGTTGCGGGGATGGTGTTCGTAGCGGTGGTTGGGTCGGTGCCAGGACTTGTCCGGGCCATCAAGGTGCCGGCGACTGAGGCATGGCGGGATTGCGGACGGTCGCTTCAGCTTGGGACATGGCCGGCGCACGACGTCGTGCGCCGGTGCTGTGGGTATGGATTGGCCGTCCGGGAGCCCGGAACTCTGGGCGTTCCTTGAGTCCCTGCACCGTGGCGACATCCTGTCCGGCGCCGTTGCGGCGATCGAACGGTTCGGGGTCTTCGTGGCCCTGGACGATGGGACCGGCCATCCCACTCTGCCCGGTGTCGGGTTTTTCGGTATCCCCGGACTGTCCTGGCGGCGCTTCGATGATCCCGCCGATGCCGTTCAGGCAGGGCAGCGTGTCTCGTGCGAGTTCATCGGGTCCGACACCTACAACGCCGAGGCCGGACTGTCCTTGAAGGCGCTGGAGCCCGACCCCCTCCAGGCTTTCGCCGACCGCACAGTGGTGGGCCAGGAATTCTGCGGGACGGTTGAGGAGGCGCTTCCCATCGGTGTCCTCGCCGACCTCGGGGATGAGGTCTTCGGGCTGGTCCCCTTCAGAGAGATCGACGGCGGCTCTGCGGCAAGTCCGGCAGAGGACTTCGAGGCCGGAGAGGAGATTGCCGTCGTCGTCTGACGGCCTCGTGCAGTCGGCCCCCAGACATTGGCCCTGGACCAGATGGCGAAACGCCGGTGAGCGGTGGACTTCGAGACCCCGAAACGCGACGGCGGCGCCCGCCACGCACAGTCACTGACGAGCACATGGGCGATTGCCGGGAACAGGGTCTCGTCAGGGGGCCCTGCGTCCCGCCGCCCTGCGGCCGCGTCCTCGACGGCGGGATCAACGGCTTCGCGATCTCCCGTAATTCGGCCGGAACAATCCGACTTCACATATCCCGCCCCATGAACAGCCCGACGAGCAATCACCGTATAGGAAACGGTCTTGCTGGTCGTTCCAGAATGCCGTCCTACGGAGACGCTGGGGCCCATGGAACAATCCCCTCGGCCACGGGCTCAGGGGGGATGACGTCGTATGGAACGGGTTGGGGCTGCGCAAGACCTCGTGCTCGGTTACGTCCACGCCCTGAAGGCGATTGACGAGGCGATGAAGGCGGCAATGCCTTCGCTGGAGCGACTGGCAGATATCCTCGGCCTGGTCCGTTCGCGCCGGATCATCAGTCGGAGTGGGCACGTCGGCACCTACTCCTACACGGTTCATGGGGCAGGATGCCGCTTCGTCAGCGACAACGGCACCGAGGTCGATGTGGACTTCACAGCCGATGGGAGCGAAATCTTCGACCTCTGGCGGCTGCGCTGGTACGGGCTGAGCCTGCCGGAGCCTCTTGACGTCACGGATCAGGATCTGCGGTCCGCCGTGCAGTCGCTGCAACCGCTGCTGACCGAGGTACGGCCGGGGTGGTTCGGCGTAGCCGGCTGATCGCTTGCTGGTCGCTTCAGGACGAGGTTCGCAGGCGGCGGCACTTGTCGAAGTCGTAGTCCCGGTCGGCATGCAGACGCCGCGGCTTGCGGCGGGGACGTCCCCGAAGACTCCGGATCGGCGGGATCGCGTCAAGCAGGGGCAGGAGTTGGGTGACCTCGTGCCGGTTGCCGCCGGTGGGGGTGACGGCGAGCGGGGTTCCGTGACGTCGACAGTCAGGTGGTGCCTGGAGCCGGGGCGGGCGCGGTCGACGGATGAGGGGCCGACGCGGTCCCCCTTCGAGGGCCCGGACGCACGATCCGTCCACGGAGCAGTCGTCAAGGTCCGGCAGGGCGGCGCGGCGAAGTCCGGTCAGCGGGGCGGCGTGCAGGCGCGGCCGGACTCCGGCCTCGGACCGGTCCCGCAGCCGGCGCCAGGCCGTTACCCCGGAGCGGCCCACGGCCTCTGCGGGAACATCGCGCCACGCGGCACCGGTTCGCAACACGTACATGACGCCGACGAGGGCCGCCCGGTCAGGAACCCGCAGCCGCCCGGGGCAGCGGCGGCGGCGCTCGGGGGCGGACGGCAGAAGCGGGGATGCCCGCTCCTACAGGCCATCAGGAACGAGATCAGCTCGCACTCCGGACACCCTGCCGACCGAGATCACCGAGTGCAAGACCCGAGCTCAATCCATTCCGAAACAATCAGTTGGTTGGCAAACCTGCAGGTCAAAGGATGTAGCGGATGCCATGAAGGGTCTGTGGTCACAGCGCGGACGAGGGCGCGACGCACAAGGAAAGGTGCGTCGGCCCCCGGCCGCGCGTGCCGTCGTTCGCCGCGGGGGGCTACGGCACCTCGGCCGTCACTGTTCGGCCCGGGGCGACCGTGACCGTGGCGCAGCTGAACGTTCTGCCGTTCACGGTCCTGGTCGTGGCCGTTCGGGGCGTGCCGTCGATCTCGATCCGGGCGTGGTCGCCGGGGAAGCGGGCCTCCCAGGTGTAGGAGGACGGTCCGGTGGTGTTGGTCAGCGTCGACTTCGTCGCCCCGTCGTGCCGCAGCGCGAACGTGTTGCCGCCGATCCTGATGTCCTCGATCCGCAGCCAGTCCATGTCCGAGGGCAGGCGCGAGGCGGTGCTCAGGGCGTGGGACGGGGCGTCCGGGCGGACCCCCATGAGGCCTTCGACGGTCTGGCCGACCAGGGTGTAGGAGACCTCGGGGTAGTCGCCGTTGGGGCCCTGCCGGGAGACCGGGTGCTGGAGGTCGCGCTGGTCGTAGACGTACTTCATCCACTTCCAGGCGGTGTCGTTGCGTTCGTAGGCGAAGAACGTGTCCGGCAGGTAGGAGATCGCCTCGATGTTGCCCGGCTTGCCGCTGCCGCTCGACTGCTGGTCGATGAAGTCCAGGTACACGTCCGTGCGCGTGCCCGGCTCCATGATCTGCTTCATCGGCATGAACCAGCTGTTCTCCTTGCCCCAGCCGCTGTACGCCTCGCCGTCCTTGCCGTAGGCGCGGGTCATGGAGCCGCCCGAACCGGTGCCGCTCCAGGAGGTGTTGAAGTACGACTTCAGGTCGTCGGCCTTCTTCTCGAACTCGGCGGACAGGGCGTCCTCGCCCTTGTCGGCGGCCAGCGCGGACATGGCGCGGAACGCCTGGTACTGGGAGCCGATGGCGTCGCCGGACTCGATCGGGTGCTCGGTGCCCATCTCGTTGTAGGTGGCCACTCCGGAGAAGATGCCGCCGCCACTGCCCTCGGCGACCCCGTTGGGCTTCATGCCGTCGTGGAGCTCGATGAACTCCTTGGTGGCGTGCTTGTAGTAGTTCCACAGGGCGGGGTCGTCGATGTAGGCGCTGTCCCCGCTCCACCGGTAGGCCGCGTTCGCCTTCTCCACCAGTTCGAACGTCGCGGGGACCTCGCGGACGAAGCTGTTCGGGTTGTGGTAGTCGATGGACAGGTAGGTCTTGTTGTCGAAGTTGAGGGCCCACACGGGGTAGTACTTGTGCCGGGCGGTGGCGGAGCCCGCGAACGCGCGGAGCATCGCCCTGTTCTCGTCGTTCAGGCCGAGCACCGACGCCCCGGCCACCTGGTGGGCCATGTCGCGTGAGTAGTAGGCGCTGCGGTGGGCGTAACCGGCCCAGTACGACGGGGCGTAGACCCCGGTTCCGGTTCCGGAGGGGTTGTTCTCGTCGACGTTCAGGGGGCCGGTGGTGCCGGGCAGTCGCACCCAGCTGTTCGCCTTGCGCTTCGCCCAGTCGAACATGGCGACGATCTTCGGGTCGGAGGAGGACACCACCGGGTCGACCGGTGCCGCCGGCGAGACCATGAGGTCGTCCACGTTGACCCAGCCGGTGCCGGACTCGAAGGCGATCTCGAGGGTGTCTCCGCTCCGCAGCGCCACGCGACTGATCGTGTAGCGGGCGTAGGTGGAGCGGTCGGGTAGGCCGACGCTGCCCGCGGTGGCTCCGTTGACGCGGGCGACGAACCTGCCGCCGGTGCCGGCGGCGGCGATCCAGGCGGAGAGGTCGTAACTGCCGTCGGCCCGGGCGGTGATGGTCTGGGAGACCTTCTTCCCGCTGCCCCCGTCCAGGTAGGCGAGCCCCGTGCCGCCGTGCGGGGCGTTGGTGGCGGTGCCGGTTCCGGAGGTGAAGTCCCAGCCGGTGCGGTCCTGTTCGAAACCGGGGTTGATCACGTTCAGCGCGGGCTGCGCGGGCTGCGCGGGCTGCGCGGGCTGCGCGGCGGCCGACGCCTCGCCGCCCACGATGAGCGGCGCGAGTGTGGCGAGGGCCGCGAGAAGGGGCAGCCGCACGGGTCGAGAGGGCCTCATGGAAGCTCCGGTCTGCGTGGAGACGGGGGTGGTGGCCGGACGCTAACAGCAGCCCTCTCGGACTTTCAATACACATGCGCAGGACCGATGTCCGGTACGGCAGAAAATTTTCAATGAAGTCTTGCAAGTGGATTTGGTCGATTGCTAGCGTCCGGTGCCGTCGACCTGGCGCCCGCCGGTGTGACGTCCCCAGCTGTGAGCAGAGGTGGTTGTGCCATGGACATGAGTCGCCGCGGAGTCCTGAGGGCGGGCGGGGTTCTCGCCGCCGGAGCCGGCCTCGGCGGGCTCACCGCCTGTTCCGGCACGGGGAGCGCGACCGGAGGTGGGAGCGGCTCCGCGGGCGACCCCGGCAAGGGGGACATCACGGTGTGGAGCTGGGCCGGTCCGGCCGCGGAACTGCGCAAGCTCATACCGGCGTTCAACAGGAAGTACCCGGGCATCGGGGTGGACGTCCAGGACATCGGGAACCCCGCCATCTGGGCCAAGATCACCACGGCCATGGCGGCGGGAGGCGCGGGCCTCGCCGACGTCATGCACATCGGCGTCGACTACCTGCCCGGGTACGTCGCCAAGTTCCCCGGCCAGCTCGCCGACCTCGGTCCCCTCGGCGCGACCGAGTACCGCGACGCCTTCGCCGAGGGACTGTGGGAGACCGTCTGTCCCGACGGCAAGCGGGTCGACGCCCTTCCCTGGGAGGCGAACTCCGGCGGCTTCTACTACCGCGCCGACATCTTCGAGAAGGCGGACGTCGACGTCGACGCCATCGACACCTGGGACGACGCCATCGAGGCCGGCAAGAAGATCAAGGCCAGGACGGGCACCCACCTGCTCGGCATCGACAAACCCGCCTCGCAGGCCGACTCAGCCAACTTCTTCCAGCTGCTGCTCCAGTTGCAGGGCACCATGTACTTCAACCTCGACGGCGAGATCATGATCGGATCGCCCGAGGCCGTGAGGGCGATGACGCTCATCAAGAGGATGAACGACGCCGGCCTCGTCAGCGACATCTCCGGAGGCTGGAACTCCCTGATCGGCTCGATCAGGAAGGGCACCAACGCCGTGGTGCCCTGGCCGACCTGGTTCGGCGGCATCATCGAGGAGACCGTGCCCGGGGAGGCCGGGAAGTGGGGCGTCCGGCTGCCACCCGCCGTCCGCCGGGGCGGCACCCGGGCCGCCACCGTCAACTCGACCCACCTCGCCGTCGCCGGCTCCAGCAAGCAGCAGGCCGCCGCGTGGAGATTCGTGGAGTTCGTCCTCACCCGCCCCGAGTCCCAGGCCGCCGTCTACAAGGGCAAGGGCATCGCCCCGGCACTGCTCAAGGCCTACGACGACCCGGTCTTCCACGAGCCGTCACCGTTCTTCGGCGGCAGGAAGAAGGGGGAGATCTTCCTCGAAGCACTCAAGGCCCCCTCCCCGGCCTTCAACTACACCGGCGACTACGCGCGCGCACTCAAGGCGGTCACCGACGCACAGACCAAGGTGCTCCTCAAGAAGGCCGACCCCGCGACCGTCCTGCGGGCAGCGGCCGACCAGCTCGCCGAGCAGACCGGGCGCAAGGTCGCCGGGTGACCGCCGTGACCACCGCACCCGACCGCACGCGGCCGGCGACCGGCACGCCGTCCCCCGCCGCCGCCCGCAAGCCGCGCCCGACGGGGCGCCGCACGGCCCCGTACCTCTTCGTCCTGCCCGCCGTCCTGCTCTTCGCGACGTTCAAGCTGTACCCGATCGCCTGGTCCTTCGTCCTCAGCCTCCACAGGACCGTCGACGGCGTCGACCTGTTCGTCGGAGGCGACAACTACCGCAGGCTCCTCGACGACCCGGTCTTCTGGACCGCGCTGAAGAACACGGCGGTCATCCTGGTGGTCCAGGTCCCCGTGATGCTCGCCCTCGCCACCGGACTCGCCGTGGCCTTCGACTCGGCCGTGCTCAGGGCCCGTTCCCTGTTCCGCCTCGGCTTCTTCCTGCCGATGGTCACCGGCCTCGTCGCCTACGGCGTCGTCTTCTCGGTCCTCCTGAACGAGAAGTACGGGCTGGTCAACTGGATCCTGTCGGCGGTCGGCGCCGGAGAGGTCCCCTGGCTCACCGACTCCCTCTGGGCCAGGATCTCCCTCGGAATCGCCCTCACCTGGCACTACACCGGCTACAACGCGGTGATCCTCCTCGCCCGGCTGCAGACGATCCCGAAGGAGCTGTACGACGCCGCCGCAGTGGACGGCGCCGGGGCCGGGGGTGCCTTCCGGCACGTCACCCTGCCCGGCCTCAGACCGGCGATCCTGCTCACCACGGTGCTCTCGACCGTCGGCACCCTGCAGATCTTCGACGAGCCGTACGTCCTCACCAGCGGCGGCCCGGACAACGCCACGCTCACCATCGGCCTGTACCTGTACCAGAACGCCTTCACCTACTTCGACTTCGGATACGCCTCCGCCATCGCCTACGTCCTCGCCGTGCTCATCGGCATCCTCGGACTGATCCAGTTCCGCGTCCTGGGAGACAAGAAATGACCACCTCCGCACGCGGAACCGCGAAGGCGGCGAGCACCGCGCCCCGCCCCTCGCGCCACCGGACCGCCGGCAGGAGCATCCTGCTCACCTCCGGCCTCGCCATCGTGCTCGCGGCCGTCCTCGTCCCCTTCTACTGGCTCGTCGTCGCCAGTACCCACAGCACCGACGACATCTTCGGCTCGCCCCCGGCCCTGCTCCCCGGCGGTCACCTGGGACAGAACCTCCGGTCGCTCCGGGACACGGCCTCCTTCGACGAGGTCGTGCTCAACTCCCTGCTCATCGCCGTCCTCTACACACTCGCCGCGGGGGCCGTGTGCACCTTCGCGGGATACGCCTTCGCCAAGTACCGCTTCAAGGGCGGCAACGCGCTCTTCGGCGTCCTCATGCTCGGCCTGGTGATCCCCACCCAGGTCACACTGGTCCCGCTGTTCAAGATGATGGCCGAGCTGGAATGGCTGAACACCTATCAGGCCGTCATCATGCCCAACCTGGCCCTGCCCTTCGGGATCTTCCTGATGCGCCAGTCGATGGGCGCACTGCCCGACGAACTCCTCGACTCGGGCCGCATGGACGGCTGCGGGGAGTTCCGGCTCTTCTGCAGGGTCGTCCTGCCGCCCATGAAGCCGGCACTCGCCGCGCTGGGCATCTTCCTCTTCCTGTACCAGTGGAACGACTTCATCTGGCCGCTCGTCGTGCTGCGCGACAACGCCTCGTTCACCATCCCCGTCGCGCTCGCCTCGCTCCAGGGCGTCGACGAGACCGACTACGGCGCCATCCTCACCGGCACCGCCGTCGCCGCGATCCCCATGGCCGTCGTCTTCCTCGCCCTCCAACGCCACTTCGTCTCCGGCCTGCTCGCCGGAGCCGTCAAGGAGTGAACGTGACCCCCCTGCCCCACGAGGCCGTCACCACCGCAGAACTCGCCCCGGCCACGTACACCGCACTGCTCGACACGGTCGAGATCGCCGTCCTCGCCCCCGGGACGGAGCCCGAGTGGAACGTCACGGAACTGCCCGGCGGACTCAGGATGCTGCGCATCGACGCCCCGGACGCCCCCGTGGAGGTCCGCCTCTCCCTTCCCCTGGGAGACGCGGCCGGATACTGGCACCCCAAGGCCGGCTGGTCCCGCACCGTCGTCGCCGACTGGGCGGGCCGCACCGACGTCAGCCTGGTCGACGGGCTGGCGGCCGGCTGCCTCTACGACCACACCGGCGCCACCATGCTGACCTTCGCGGCCGCCGACCCCGTTCCCGAGGTCTCCGTCCGCTACGGAGTCTCCGAGGAGAACGACACCCACGTCGTGCACCTGGCCCTGCCCGCCTCGGCACGGCCCCACCGCCTCCTCCTCGTCCCGCGCAGCCCCTCCGTCGCGTCGGCCCTCAAGACCCTCCGCACCTGGTACGCGGCGGAGCTGCCGGCCATGCCCGTCCCCGAGGCCGCCCGACTGCCCCTCTACTCCACGTGGTACGCCTTCAACCAGCAGGTCGACGCGGCGACCGTCGAGACGCAGGCGAAGTGCGCGGCCGGACTCGGGTTCGGCACCCTCGTCCTGGACGACGGATGGCAGCACCTGGGCAGCGGCCGCGGCTACGCGGGAGTGGGGGACTGGGTCCCGGACCCCGCGAAGTTCCCCGACTTCACCGCCCACGTCGCCCGCGTGCGCGGCACCGGGCTGAAGTACCTCGCCTGGGTGGCGCCCCTCCTGCTCGGCCCGCGCGCGGACTGCCACCCCCGGTGGGCACCCCACGCGACCGCCGCGGCAAGGGTGCCGGGCGCGTACGTCCTCGACCCCCGCCGTCCCGAGGTCCGGGCCCATGTGGTCGGCCTCTGCGTCCGCCTGGTCCGGGAACACGGCCTCGACGGACTCAAGGTCGACTTCCTCGACGAGGCCATGGTCTACGCGGGCGACGGACAGGGCGACATCGGCAGGGCCCTGACCCTGCTGCTCACCGAGCTCCGCACCGCCCTGGAGGCGGTCCGCACCGACCTGCTGCTCGAACTGCGCCAGCCCTACGTGGGCCCCGGGATGGCCGCCTTCGGCAACATGCTGCGCTCGTTCGACTGCCCGGCCGACTCCGCCGCCAACCGGGTCCGCACCATCGACACGGCGTTCCTCGCCGTGGGCGGCGCCGTGCACTCGGACCCCCTCCTGTGGGACACCACCGCACCCGTCGAGGCGGCCGCGCGCCAGCTCATCGGCGCGCTGCATTCGGTGCCCCAGGTCTCGGTCCGCCTCGACACCCTTCCCGAGAGCCACACGGCGGCGCTCCGGTTCTGGCTCGGCCGGTGGAGGCGGCTCCGTGACACCCTGCTCGACGGGGACGTCGAGCCCGGCCGTCCGGACGACCTCTACACCCTGGTCCGCGCCGAGAACGACGAGACCCGGGTCGTCACCGTGCACAGCGAGAGGGCCGTTCCGATGGACCGCCCGTCAGTCCGGACGACGTTCCTGGTGAACGGATCGGAAGTCGACCGGCTGGTCCTGGACTTCGCGGACGGGGCCGAAGTGGACGTTGAGGTCCGTGGCCCGGACGGTCGTATGATCGAGCGGAACCGGATGGTCGTCCCCGTCGGCCTCAACAGCCTGACGGTGCCGCGGATGGGCTCCGCCACCATCAGGGGCGGAGAGTGAACCGGTGGTGGAAAGGGAGCGCATGAAGGTCGGCATCGTCGAGGTCGCGGCGCTCGCCGGTGTCAGTGAGGCAACGGTCAGCCGGGTCATCAACCGGCGCCAGGGCGTGGCGAAGAAGACGCGTGACGCCGTCGAGAGCGCCATGGCCGAGCTCGGGTACGAGCGCCCGGTGAGCGGACAGCTCGTCGCCGTCGTGACCGAGCACGTGACCAACCCCTTCTTCGCGGACGTGGCCGAGCGGATCGAGGCCACGCTCGCCCCCCACGGACTGAAGACCGTCCTCTGCCCGGCCTTCCCCGGCGGGGTCCAGGAGCCGGAGTACATCGCCTCGATCGTCGACAAGGGCATCGCCGCCGTCGTGTTCCTGTCGTCGTCGAACACGGTGGAGGGCGCGGAGCTGGAGCCCTACGAGATGCTCCGCGGCCGCCGCATCCCGTACGTGGGCGTCAACGGGGTGTTCGCCGACGGCGTGCCGGTCCCCGTGTACTCCACCGACGACGCCCTCGCCGCGGAGCTCGCCGTCGACCATCTCCACCGCCTGGGCCACCGCACCATCGGCATGGTGTCGGGCCCGGTCGGCAACCATCCGGCCGACCGGCGGGTGCGAGGCTTCCTGGACGCCATGGCCAGGCGCGGCATCGAGGACGCGGACCGGCTGGTGATCCGGCAGTCCTACACGATCGAGGGCGGCCAGGCGGCGGTCCGGTCCTTCCTCGACCTCGGGGCGACCGGCATCGTGGCGGCGAGCGACTACATGGCGCTCGGGGCCATCCGCGGCATCAGGCGGCGGGGATACTCGGTGCCCGGGGACGTCTCCGTCGTCGGATACGACGGCTCGTCGATCACCGAGTTCACCGACCCTCCGCTGACCACGGTCCGCCAGCCCGCCGAGCGCCTCGCCGCCGAGGTCGGCCGAAGCGTGCTGGCCCTGGTCGGCAGCCGGGACGTCCCCGTGGGCGAACTGCTCTTCG
Source organism: Streptomyces sp. NPDC006435 (assembly GCF_040612315.1). Lineage (NCBI taxonomy): Bacteria > Bacillati > Actinomycetota > Actinomycetes > Kitasatosporales > Streptomycetaceae > Streptomyces > Streptomyces sp. NPDC006435. Next base: position 2,845 of record NZ_JBEXPY010000029.1, on the reverse strand, counting down.
ACCCCGAGCTGATCATCCGCTCGTCCACGGGGCCCGCCCCGGGAGCGTGACACGACGCGGCGGGGTGCTCCGTGCCCGGTCCGGGGCACGGGGTCAGGGGCGGTAGACGAGGTCCAGCAGGATGGCCGCGATGAGGAGCCAGGCCCCGGTGCCGAGCAGCCACATGCTGTCGGCCGCCACTCCGCAGCCACTGACGAGGACGGCGCCGACGGCGAGCAGCACCGAGAGCCGCCGTACCTGGTGATCGGCGGGTGTCCGCCCGCCGGATGGGCTCATGGGAGGACTGTAGGACGGGGCGGCGGGCCCCGGGCGGACCCCGGCGGAGTCTTCACGCGGTCCTGACGCCGCGCGGGCCGAGACCCGCGTCAAGGAGCTGTCAGAAGCGGAGCGGGCGGCGCCAAGAACGCGCCAGGAGCGGCGGGAACGCGCCCGCCGGGGCGGACGCTGGGCCGGTCCCGAACCGAAGGAGCTCCCCGCATGACCGCTCTGCCCGCCCCGGCCGCAGACCGGGGCACCGACCCCGTGCCCGCGCCCCCGGACCCGGGGGCGCGACACAGACTGACCGCCGTCACCGGTCTCGCCGCACTGTCGCTGGACGCGATGGCGTCGGTGGCGTACGGCCCCGAGGCGATCGTCCTGGTCCTGGCGACCGCCGGTGGACACGGGCTCGGCTTCACACTGCCGGTGACCCTGTGCATCGCGGTCCTGCTGGCCGTGCTGGTCGCCTCGTACCGGCAGGTCATCGCCGCGTTCCCGGACGGCGGCGGCTCGTACGCCGTGGCCCGGGCCCATCTGGGACGGCGCACCGCGCTGGTGGCCGCCGCCTCGCTCGTACTGGACTACGTCCTGAACGTGGCCGTGGCCGTCACCGCCGGTGTCGCCGCCCTGACCTCGGCCTTCCCCGGGCTGTACGGGGAGCGGCTGTGGATCTGCCTGGCGGTCCTGGTCCTGATCACGGGGGTGAACCTGCGGGGGATCGTCGACTCGGCACGCGTGTTCATCGTTCCCACGGCGGTCTTCGTCACTTCGGTCCTGACGCTGATCGCGGTGGGCCTGCTCCGTGACGGGCCGGTGTCCACGGCCGCCTCCGAGGGGCACGCCTCCGCCCTCACCGCGGACGCCTCGACCGTCGGTGCCCTCCTGCTGCTGAAGGCGTTCGCCTCCGGGTGCTCGGCGCTGACCGGCGTCGAGGCGGTGGCCAACGCCGTTCCCTCCTTCCGCGCCCCGGCGGCCCGCCGGGCGATGCGCGCCGAGGCGGCGCTCGGCGTGCTGCTCGGCGTGATGCTGATCGGCCTGGCGGTGCTGATCTCCCGCTTCGGGCTGCAACCGGTGCAGGGCGTCACCGTCCTCGCCCAGCTCGCCGATGCCTCCCTCGGGCACAACTGGGCCTTCTACGTCGTCCAGTTCGCCACCATGGTGCTGCTCGCGCTCTCCGCCAACACCTCCTTCGGCGGGCTGCCCGTCCTGCTGAAGCTGCTGGCCCGCGACAACTACGTCCCGCACGTCTTCGGTCTCAGGGCCGACCGCCAGGTGCACCGGCACGGCGTGGTGTGGCTGTCCGTCGTGTCGGCGGCCCTGCTGGTCCTCTCCGGCGGCGACACGAACACGCTGGTCCCGCTCTTCGCCATCGGCGTCTTCGTCGGTTTCACGATCGCCCAGACCGGCATGGTCCTCCACTGGCGCCGGAGGCGGGGAGCCAGGTGGGTCGCGAAGGCACTGCTCAACGGCCTCGGCGCCGTTCTGACCGGGGTCGGCGCGGTCGTCGTCACGACGACCAAGTTCCACGACGGGGCCTGGCTGATCGTGATCGCCCTGCCGCTGCTCGTCCTCGTCCTGGAGGCCGTGCACCGGTCGTACGGGCGGATCGGCGAGCGCCTGGGTGTCGGCCGGATCCCGGAGCCGCCGCACCGCGAGCGTTCGCTCGTCCTGGTCCCGGTCTCCTCCCTGACCCGGCTCACCAGCGAGGCCCTGACCGCGGCGGTCTCCCTGGGCGACGAGGTGCGGGCGGTCACCGTCTGCCACCCCGACCCCGAGGACCGCGAGCAGGCCGACGCCCTGGCCCGGGACTGGGCCCTGTGGAACCCGGGCGTCCCCCTGGTCCGGCTCCCCTCCGAGCGGCGGACGCTCGGCCGTCCCGTCACCACGTACGTACGCGGACTGCGCGCCGCCGAACCGGACACCCGGGTCACCGTCCTCGTGCCCGAGGTGGAGCCGGAACACCTGTGGCAGCGGGTGCTGCAGAACCAGCGGGGAGCGGTCGTCGCCCACGCCGTCCGCCGGGACACGGACGCCGTGGTCTGCCGGCTGAGGTTCCGGATCGGACCAGGCAGACCGACGGGGCCGCGCGGCTGATCAACCGTCAGGAACGGCGTGCGCACCGCGGTCCCGGACCCGGACGGGACCGGCCCCGAGGTGCGGGACCACACGGGCCGGACCGGCGGGGACGAGGCGCGGTCCCGGCCGGAATACCCCTGCTCGGCGGCCGGTTGCACCAGGACATGCGACGCGAACAGGAGCTGCTCGGCGGCATCCACCCCCTGCTGGCCGGACGGTTCAGCCCCTACCGGTTCGACCCGGCGGCCACCGTGGACGACCACTCCCTGGGGCTGCTGATGGAAGCCGCGCGGTGGGCGCCGTCCGCCGGGAACTCCCAGCCCTGGGGCTTCTTCACGAGCCGCCCCGGCGAGCCGGGGCACGAACGGGTGGTCCGCCACCTCGCGCCCAGCTCGGCCCGGTGGGCGACGGACGCCGGCCTGCTCGTCGTCACGTCGGCGCGCCGCCACGTGGACGACACGGAACTGCTCTACTCCGAGTTCGCGGACTACGACCTCGGCCAGGCCATCGC
>NZ_JBEXPY010000028.1:0-129384 GCF_040612315.1 Streptomyces sp. NPDC006435 | reverse complement strand
GTCGACGGCTTCGTCTACCGCCTCAAGGAGGGGGCGTGGACCTGGAAGCCCGAGTGCGGGTCCGTCCGGCGATCGGCGTACGGGGGAGGGGCCCGGCGGCCCCGGCGGGTTCTCAGCCCGCGGCGGCGGGCTCCGGCTGCTCCACTGCGGGGCCGGGCACCGAAGCCCCGGCCGCCGGCCGCTCGCGCAGCGACAGCAGCACCCGCACCACCGCGATCCACACCAGGCACGAGCCCAGCATGTGCAGGCCGACCAGCAGCTCCGGGGTGTCCAGGAAGTACTGGACGTAACCGATCACGCCCTGGGCCATCAGGACCAGGAAGAGATCACGGGCACGGTGCCGCGGGCCGACCGGCGCGTCCACGGCCTTGAGCACGAACCAGAGCGCGACGGTCAGCGCCACCACGACCCAGGCCAGGTCGGCGTGCAGCTGGGAGACCAGCTTCCAGTCGATCGGGATGCGGTGCACGTCGCTGGAGTCGCCCGCGTGCCGTCCGGCGCCGGTGACCACCGTGCCGACCGCGACCAGCAGCCCCGCGGCGCCCGCGAGCAGCCAGGCCAGCTGGGAGACCGCCTTGCCGACCAGCGGCCGGGGCTCCCCGTCGCCCTCGTCGATCCGGTGCCAGGTCACCATCGCGACGGTCAGCAGCGCCGTGGAGAGCAGGAAGTGCGCAGCGACGGTGTACGGGTTGAGGCCGACCAGCACCACGATCCCGCCGAGCACGGCGTTGCCCATGACGATCCAGAACTGCAGCCAGCCGAGCCGGGTGAGGGCGCGCCGCCAGGGCTTCGCGGACCGGGCGGCGATGATCGCCCACCCGACGGCCGCGCACAGCACGTAGGTCAGCATCCGGTTGCCGAACTCGATGACGCCGTGGAAGCCCATCTCGCTCGTGGCGGTGAGGCTCTCGTCGGTGCACTTGGGCCAGGTGGGGCAGCCGAGACCGGAACCGGTCAGCCGCACCGCGCCGCCGGTCACGACGATGAGCACGGACATGACGACGGCCGACATGGCCGCACGGCGGACCGTGCGGCGGGTCGGGGTCCATCGCTCGGCGATGTAGAGGAGCGGGTTCCGCGCGGCTTGAGCGACTTCGGCTCGGGTCGGTTTGGGCACGCGCACCATCGTAGGCGGCGGCTTGTGCAAGCTTTCACGAGGGGGACGAGTCGCGCGAAACGTCGACGGAACGCATCCGCCCGCTCACCCGCGGCGGGCGGCCCCCGCTCACTCCCAGCGGAAGAACCGGGCCGCGGCGCCCAGCCCGAGCACCGACCACACCAGCAGGACGCCGAGGTCGCCCCACGGCATCGACGCGCCGTGCTGGAGCACCCCGCGCAGGCCGTCCGACAGGGCCGTGATCGGCAGCAGCCCCAGCACCGACTGCACCGCGTCCGGGAACTTGTCCAGCGGCACGATCACCCCGCCGCCCACCAGCAGCAGCAGGAAGACCAGGTTGGCCGCGGCGAGCGTCGCCTCCGCCCGGAGCGTGCCGGCCATCAGCAGCCCGAGCCCGGAGAAGGCCGCCGTGCCGAGCACGAGCAGCAGCAGGACGGCGAACGGGTTGCCCTGCGGCGACCAGCCCAGCGCGAACGCGATCACCGTCAGCAGCACCACCTGGAGCACCTCGGTGACCAGCACCGCGAGGGTCTTGGCGGTCATCAGCGCCCAGCGCGGCAGCGGCGAGGCGCCGAGCCGCTTGAGCACCCCGTAGCGCCGCTCGAAACCGGTGGCGATGGCCTGGCCGGTGAAGGCCGTGGACATGACGGCGAGCGCCAGGATGCCGGGCGCCAGGAAGTCCACGGACCGGCCCGCGCCGGTGTCCACGATGTCGACCGCGCTGAACAGCACCAGCAGCAGCGTCGGGATGACCACGGTCAGCAGCAGCTGCTCGCCGTTGCGCAGCAGCATCCGGGTCTCCAGGGCGGCCTGCGCGGTGATCATGCGGGACAGCGGGGCGGCGCCAGGCCGCGGGGCGTACGTACCGGCGCTCATGCGCGCAGCTCCTTGCCGGTCAGTTCCAGGAAGACGTCCTCCAGGGTGTGCCGCTCCACGGAGATGCCGGAGGGCATCACTCCGTGCTGGGCGCACCAGGAGGTGACGGTGGCCAGCAGCTCCGGGCCGACGTCGCCGGTGATGCGGTACGTGCCCGGCGAGATCTCGGCCGTCCCGGCGCCGTCGGGCAGCGCCTTCAGCAGGGAACCGAGGTCGAGGCCGGGGCGGCCGGTGAAGCGCAGGGTGTTCTCGGCGCCGCCCCGGCACAGCTCCTCGGGGCTGCCCCGGGCGATGACCCGGCCCGCGTCGATGACGGCGACATCGTCGGCGAGTTCCTCGGCCTCGTCCATGAAGTGCGTGGTGAGGACGATCGAGACGCCGTCGGAGCGCAGCTCGCGCACCAGCTCCCAGGTGGAGCGGCGGGCCTGCGGGTCGAGGCCGGCGGTCGGCTCGTCCAGGAAGACCAGCTCGGGCCGCCCGACCACGGCCATCGCCAGGGCGAGCCGCTGCTGCTGGCCGCCGGAGAGCCGCCGGTAGGTGGTGCGGCCGCAGCCGCCGAGGCCGAGGCGCTCGATCAGCGCGTCGACGTCCAGCGGGTGGGCGTGCAGCTTCGCCACGTGGCGGAGCATCTCGTCGGCGCGGGCCCCGGAGTAGACGCCGCCGGACTGGAGCATCACCCCGATCCGGGGGCGCAGCCGCGCGGAGTCGGCGACCGGGTCGAGGCCGAGGACCCGCACCGTCCCGGAGTCCGGGCGGCGGTAGCCCTCGCAGGTCTCGACGGTGGTGGTCTTGCCCGCGCCGTTGGGGCCGAGGACGGCGGTGATGCCGGGGTGTGCGGTCAGGTCGAGACCGTCGACCGCGGTCTTGTCTCCGTACCGCTTCACCAGACGTTCGATCCGGAGGACGGGCTCGCTTCGCATGGTGGCCAAGTCTAAGGAGCGGCGCGGGGGAGCCCGGCCGCGGGGGCCGGTCGCGTTGCGGTACGAAGCGGACACGGGGGGCGTCGTCGGCGGAGGGGGCGCGTCCATGCGTACTTGTCACAGACATGTCATCTCTGCATCATCTTCTGTGGCTCAGGCCGCAACTGCACCCCCCGCAGCACAGCCATGCACCGCGCACCTTTCGCACCAAAGGGCAGCAGCGGAATGGGCGTCCGGTACGAACCCGCTTCACCAAGGAGAGTTCGTGGCTAGACGCACACACCACAACGACCGAGGCACAGGGCGAGGAGCGACCCTCGCCGCCCTGACCGCCCTGATCACCGTCGTTCCCCTGGGGCTCGGGACACTCCCGGCCCGGGCGAGCGACGCCGCCCCCGCACCCGGCCGTGCCTTCGCCGCCAAGAGCGACGCGAAGCTGGCCCGCCAGTTCGCCGCCGAGGACGGCAGGGCGAAAGTCACCTTCTGGGTGAACCTGACCGGCACGGCCGACAACTCTGGGGCCCACGAGGCCAGGGGCAAGAAGGCCAAGTCACGCGCGGTGTACGACACCATGACCGCCTACGCCGAGAAGGCGCAGGCCGGCCTGCTCGACCAGGTGGCGGAGGAAGGCGGTACGGCCACGTCCTTCTGGATCGCCAACACCGTCAAGGTCACCGGTCGCAAGGCACTCGCCGACAAGATCGCCGCCCGCGCGGACGTCGCCTCCCTGGAGTCCGACGAACCGCTGGAGATCCCCGACCCGCTGCCCGGCGACGAGGAGCCGAAGGCGGACGCGGTCGAGTGGAACATCGACCGCGTCAACGCCCCCAAGGTCTGGAACGAGCTGGGCGTCCGGGGCGACGGCGTCGTCGTCGCCTCCATCGACAGCGGCGTCCAGTACGACCACCCGGCGGTCAGGGCCAAGTACCGGGGCCTGAAGGCGGACGGTTCGTACACCCACGACTACAACTGGTTCGACCCGGCGAAGGTCTGCACGGGCGGGCTCCCGTGCGACAACAACGGCCACGGCACCCACACCATGGGCACCATGGTCGGCGACGACGGCGCCGGCAACCAGGTCGGCGTCGCCCCCGGCGCGAAGTGGATCGCCGCCAAGGGCTGCGAGTCCAGCTCCTGCTCCCGCGACTCGCTGCTCGCCTCCGGCCAGTGGATCGTCGCCCCGACGGACGCGAACGGCGCCAACCCGCGCCCCGACCTCGCGCCCGACGTGGTGAACAACTCCTGGGGCTCGTCCGTGTACGACGCCTGGTACCGGGCGATCGTCCAGTCGTGGCGCGACGCCGGCATCTTCCCGGCCTTCTCCAACGGCAACAGCGGCCCGGCCTGCAACACCTCCGGCTCCCCGGGCTCGTACACCAACTCGTACTCCTCGGGCGCCTTCGACATCAACAACACCATCGCCTCCTTCTCCTCGCGCGGCACCGGCGAGAACGGCGCGATCAAGCCGAACCTGGCGGCCCCCGGCGTCAACATCCGCTCCTCCTGGGCCGGCGGCGGCTACAACAGCATCTCCGGCACGTCGATGGCCTCGCCGCACACCGCCGGCACCGTCGCCCTGATGTGGTCGGCCTCGCCCGCGATCCGCGGCGACGTCGCGGAGACGGAGAAGCTGCTCGACCGGAGCGCGGTCGACGTCGACAACACCACCTGCGGCGGCACCGCGGCCAAGAACAACGTCTTCGGCGAGGGCCGTCTCGACGCCTACGCCGCGGTCGAGGCCACCCCGCGCGGCGCGCTCGGCGCCCTGTCCGGCACCGTCACCTCCGGCGGCACCGCGCTCGCGGACGCGCAGGTCGCCCTGTCCGGCCCGATGCGGACCACGGTCTCCACCGGTGCCGACGGCTCCTACACCCTGCCGAAGCTGATGGTCGGCGACTACACGGCCGAGGTGACCAAGTTCGGCTACGTCGCCGCCACCGGTACCGTCACGGTCCTGGAGGACCGGGCGGTCACCAAGGACTTCGCCGTCCAGGAGGCCCCGTCGGCCAGGCTCACAGGCAAGGTCACCACAGAAGCGGGCCCCGAGGCCGGCGCCGCGCTGGTCGTCCAGGGCACCCCGGTGCGGGGCACCACGGCCGCCGACGGCTCGTACGCGTTCACCCTGCCCGTCGGCGACTACGACGTGGCCGTCACCCCGGTCAGCCGCTGCGCCACGGGCACCAGCACCGGCGTCGCGCTGAGCGGCGACACCGTCAAGGACATCGAGCTGGCCCCGCGCACCGACACCTCCGGCACGGCCTGCCGCCTCACCGCCGACAGCGCCTTCCCGACCGGTGACACCAAGCTGACCATGTCCAGCCAGACCACCGGCTCGGCCGCGGTGAACCTGCCCTTCCCGGTGGCGCTGTACGGCAGGACCTACCGCACCGCCACCGCCACCACCGAGGGCGTCCTCGCCCTCGGCACCAGCAGCACCTCGTCGTCCAACAGCACGCTGCCCACGACGACGACACCGAACGGCGCCCTGTACCCGTTCTGGGACAACCTCCAGCTGGACGCCGCCTCGGGCGTCTACACCGGCACCACCGGCACCGCCCCGCACCGCCGCCTCGTCGTCGAGTGGCGCGACGTGCAGACCTACGCGAGCACCGCCCAGCGCATCAGCTTCGCCGCGGTGATCGGCGAGGACGGCCAGGTGTCCTACCACTACAAGGACATCGGCACGGGCAGCTACGAGAACGGTTCGAGCGCCACGATCGGCCTGGAGAACGCCACCGGCACCGACGCCCTGCTCTACTCGTACAACGAGCCGGTCGTCGGCGACGGCATGAGCATCACCTTCCGCACCACCCGGAGCGCGGTCGTCGCCGGCACCGTCACCGACGGCAACGACGGCCGGGGCGTGGAGGGCGCCACGGTCTCCGTCCGCAAGGACGGCACCGAGGTCGCCACCGCCACCACCGGCGCCGACGGCGGTTACCTCGCCCAGGTCCCGGCCACCGGCACGGCGACGGCGTACGACGTCTCCTTCGGCGCCGCGCACTACGCGGCCGCGGCCACCGACCGCAGCGTCAGGGCCACCGAGATCACCACCGCCGACGCGGTGCTCGGCACCGGCCGGGTCACGGCCGACCGCACGGCGATCACCGAGATCGTCCCGGCCGACCAGAGCCGCGAGCGCACGGTCACGCTGGGCAACGACGGCTCCACGACGCCCTACACGGTCGAGGAGAAGAGCGGCGCGCCCTGGCTGAGGATCACCCCGGCCTCCGGCGACCTCGCGCCGGGCGGCACCCGGAAGGTGGCGCTCACCGTCGACACCACGGGCGCGACACCGGGCTCGGTGCTCACCGGCACGCTCCGGATCGCCTCGGAGTCCGGCCGGACCCCGGTGCTCGAACTGCCGCTGAAGATCGTCGTGCCCGCCTACCAGGTGGCCGTCGACGCCGGTGCCGCGGCCGCCTCCACCGACACGCGCGGCGACGGCTGGCGGCCCGACCAGGAGTACAGGGCCGGCTCGTACGGCCACCTCGGCTCCACCGGCAAGGTCTCCACGGCCAAGGCGATCACCGGCACCGCCGACCCCGAGCTGTACCGCAGCGCCCGCCAGGGTGCCTACGAGTACCGCTTCGACGGCCTGGCCGACGGCGTCTACCAGGTGGACCTCGGCTTCGCCGAGCTGGGCAACGCCAAACCGGCGGACCGGGTGATGGACGTGATGGCCGAGGACACGGAGAAGATCTCCAACCTCGACGTCACGCTGGCGGCGGGCACCTTCGCCGCCCTGGACAGGACCTTCACGGTCGAGGTCACCGACGGCCGGCTGAACCTCCGGTTCGTGGGCGTCTCCGGCAAGACGCTCGTCAACTCGGTCCGGGTGAGCCACCGCCCCGACCTCGGCTGACAGCGGGAGAACGGCCGGGCGCCGGGACCGCCCCGAGGGGGCGGCCCCGGCGTCGCCGTGCCGGCCGCCGGGCGCCCGGGGAGCGGGCGGAACCCGCCTCCCGAAGATCATTCCCACAGGTCAGGTAAGGCTTACCTGGGTGATGCACGCCATTGCCGCCGGTTCCGGCGCAGGTTGTCAGTGCCGGATTAATTACGCAACAATGGCGTTGTGAAATACGTCGGCGAGGCTCCCCAGGAGGAACTCGCGACCGGAGAACGCTCCACGCGCAATCGGGTCGCGCGCTCCATCCTGGACCACGGCCCGTCCACCGTCGCCGAGCTGGCGAAGCGCCTCGGCCTCACCCAGGCGGCGGTCCGCCGCCACCTCGACGCCCTCGTCACCGACGGCGTCGTCGAGGCCCGTGAGCAGCGGGTGTACGGGGCGCGGACCCGCGGCCGACCCGCCAAGGTGTTCGCCCTCACCGACTGCGGACGGGACGCCTTCGACCAGTCCTACGACCAGCTCGCGGCGGACGCCCTGCGCTGGATCGCGGAGAACGCGGGCGAGGAGGCGGTCGCCGCCTTCGCCCGGTCCAGGATCGAGGCCCAGTCCGGCGCGTACCGCGCCGCGGTCGAGGCGGCGGACCCCGGGGCCCGCACCGAAGCACTGGCCAAGGCCCTCTCCGCCGACGGGTACGCTGCTACGGCGCGTAGCGCGCCCGGCCCGCAGCACGGCGAACAGCTGTGCCAGCACCACTGCCCGGTCGCCCATGTCGCCGAGCAGTACCCGCAGCTGTGCGAGGCGGAGACGGAGTTCTTCTCCACTCTCCTCGGGACGCATGTGCAACGTCTGGCCACCATCGCCCATGGCGACGGGGTGTGCACGACGTACATTCCGCGCAGCGGCCACGCAGCACCACAGACCACCAATTCAGCATCTGCAAGCACGGCCGGGAGGAACCCCGCATGACGCTCCCCACGGAGACTGCCCACCCTGAGCTCGAGGGTCTGGGTACGTACGAATTCGGCTGGGCCGACTCCGACGCGGCAGGCGCCGCCGCCAAGCGCGGGCTCTCCGAGGAGGTCGTCCGCGACATCTCGGCGAAGAAGAACGAGCCCGAGTGGATGCTGAAGCTGCGCCTCAAGGGTCTGCGGCTCTTCGACAAGAAGCCCATGCCCAACTGGGGCTCGGACCTGTCGGGCATCGACTTCGACAACATCAAGTACTTCGTGCGGTCGACGGAGAAGCAGGCGGAGTCCTGGGAGGACCTGCCCGAGGACATCAAGAACACCTACGACAAGCTCGGCATCCCGGAGGCGGAGAAGCAGCGCCTGGTCGCCGGTGTCGCCGCGCAGTACGAGTCCGAGGTCGTCTACCACCAGATCCGCGAGGACCTGGAGGAGCAGGGCGTCATCTTCCTCGACACCGACACCGCGCTGAAGGAGCACCCGGAGCTCTTCAAGGAGTACTTCGGCACCGTCATCCCGGTCGGCGACAACAAGTTCGCCTCGCTGAACTCGGCCGTGTGGTCCGGCGGCTCGTTCATCTACGTGCCCAAGGGCGTCCACGTCGACATCCCGCTGCAGGCCTACTTCCGCATCAACACGGAGAACATGGGCCAGTTCGAGCGGACGCTGATCATCGTCGACGAGGACGCCTACGTCCACTACGTCGAGGGCTGCACCGCCCCGATCTACTCCTCCGACTCGCTGCACTCCGCGGTCGTCGAGATCATCGTGAAGAAGGGCGGCCGCTGCCGCTACACGACGATCCAGAACTGGTCGAACAACGTCTACAACCTGGTCACCAAGCGCGCCGTGGCGTACGAGGGCGCGACCATGGAGTGGGTCGACGGCAACATCGGCTCCAAGGTCACCATGAAGTACCCGGCCGTCTACCTGATGGGCGAGCACGCCAAGGGCGAGACCCTGTCCATCGCCTTCGCGGGCGAGGGCCAGCACCAGGACGCCGGCGCCAAGATGGTCCACATGGCGCCCAACACCTCCTCCAACATCGTCTCCAAGTCGGTGGCGCGGGGCGGCGGCCGTACCTCCTACCGCGGTCTGATCGAGATCGGCGAGGGCGCCCCGGGCGCCAAGTCCAACGTGCTCTGCGACGCGCTGCTGGTCGACACCATCTCGCGCTCGGACACCTACCCGTACGTCGACGTCCGCGAGGACGACGTGTCCATGGGGCACGAGGCGACCGTCTCCAAGGTCTCCGAGGACCAGCTCTTCTACCTGATGAGCCGCGGTCTGACGGAGTTCGAGGCGATGGCGATGATCGTGCGCGGCTTCGTCGAGCCGATCGCCAAGGAGCTGCCGATGGAGTACGCCCTCGAACTCAACCGGCTGATCGAGCTGCAGATGGAGGGTTCGGTCGGCTGACAGGCCCCGACCGAGAACCTCCCGACTTCTGACAGAGAAAGTGAGCACCACGACAGCCATGGCTGAGGCCCAGAATCTTCCGACGGGTTCCACCACCGCCGGTTCCATCGCGGTGGCCGCCGAGTCGACCGTCGCCACGCGCATGAGCGCACCCCCGTCCTTCGACGTCGCGGACTTCCCCGTCCCGCACGGCCGCGAGGAGGAGTGGCGGTTCACGCCGCTGGAGCGGCTGCGCGGACTGCACGACGGCACGGCCGTCGCCACCGGCGGCGGCGTGAAGGTCGCGATCGAGGCCCCCGAGGGCGTCACGGTCGAGACCGTCGGCCGGGACGACGCCCGGCTCGGCCGGGCCGGCACCCCGGTGGACCGCGTCGCCGCCCAGGCGTACAGCTCCTTCGAGCAGGCGTCCGTGGTCACCGTCGCCAAGGAGGCCGTGCTCACCGAGCCGATCCGGATCGCGGTGCACGGCGAGGGCGGCGTGGCCTACGGCCACCAGGTCGTCGAGCTCGGCGCCTTCGCCGAGGCCGTCGTCGTCATCGACCACACCGGTGACGCGGTGCTCGCCGCCAACGTGGACTACGTCCTCGGCGACGGCGCCAAGCTCACCGTTGTCTCCGTGCAGGACTGGGACGAGACCGCGGTCCACGTCGGCCAGCACAACGCGCTGGTCGGACGGGACGCCTCGTTCAAGTCGATCGTCGTCACCTTCGGCGGCGACCTGGTCCGGCTCCACCCGCGCGTCAACTACGCGGGCACCGGCGGCGAGGCCGAGCTCTTCGGTCTGTACTTCACCGACAAGGGCCAGCACCAGGAGCACCGCCTCCTGGTCGACCACAACACCCCGCACTGCAAGTCCAACGCCGCCTACAAGGGCGCGCTCCAGGGCGACGGCGCGCACGCGGTGTGGATCGGCGACGTCCTCATCCAGGCCGCGGCCGAGGGCACCGACACCTATGAGATGAACCGCAACCTCGTCCTCACGGACGGCGCGCGGGTCGACTCGGTGCCGAACCTGGAGATCGAGACCGGCGAGATCGTCGGCGCCGGCCACGCCTCCGCGACCGGCCGCTTCGACGACGAGCAGCTCTTCTACCTCATGTCCCGGGGCATCGGGGCCGAGGAGGCCCGTCGGCTCGTCGTGCGCGGCTTCTTCGCCGAGCTGGTCCAGCAGATCGGTCTGCCGGACGTCGAGGAGCGGCTGATGGAGAAGATCGAGGCCGAACTGAAGGCTTCCGTCTGATGGCCTTCGTGAAAGCGTGCGCGCTGAGTGAGCTGGAGGACGACACCCCGAAGCGGGTGGAGCTCGACGGCGTCCCGGTCTCCGTCGTCCGCACCGAGGGCGAGGTGTTCGCGATCAACGACATCTGCTCGCACGCGAACGTCTCGCTGTCCGAGGGCGAGGTCGAGGACTGCTCGATCGAGTGCTGGCTGCACGGCTCCAGCTTCGACCTCCGCACCGGCAAGCCGTCCGGCCTTCCCGCGACGCGCCCCGTCCCCGTATACCCCGTCAAGATCGAAGGGGACGATGTGCTCGTCTCCGTCACCCAGGAGTCCTGAGTCACCCATGGCAACGCTTGAAATCCGCGACCTGCACGTCTCCGTCGAGGCCGACAACGCCACGAAGGAGATCCTCAAGGGCGTCGACCTGACCGTGAAGCAGGGCGAGACCCACGCCATCATGGGCCCCAACGGGTCCGGCAAGTCCACCCTCGCGTACTCCCTCGCGGGTCACCCCAAGTACACGATCACCAGCGGCTCGGTGACCCTGGACGGCGAGGACGTCCTGGAGATGTCCGTCGACGAGCGCGCCCGCGCCGGTCTGTTCCTGGCCATGCAGTACCCGGTCGAGATCCCCGGCGTCTCGGTCTCCAACTTCCTGCGCACCTCCGCCACCGCCGTCCGCGGCGAGGCGCCCAAGCTGCGCACCTGGGTGAAGGAGGTCAAGGAGACGATGGGCCGGCTCCAGATGGACCCGGCGTTCGCCGAGCGCAACGTCAACGAGGGCTTCTCCGGCGGTGAGAAGAAGCGCCACGAGATCCTCCAGCTGGAGCTCCTCAAGCCGAAGGTCGCGATCCTCGACGAGACCGACTCCGGCCTGGACGTCGACGCCCTGCGCATCGTCTCCGAGGGAGTCAACCGGGTCCGCGAGACCGGCGAGGTCGGCACCCTGCTGATCACGCACTACACGCGGATCCTCCGTTACATCAAGCCCGACTTCGTGCACGTCTTCGCCAACGGCCGCATTGCCGAGTCCGGTGGTGCCGAGCTCGCCGACAAGCTGGAGAACGAGGGCTACGAGGCATATGTGAAGGGTGGCGCTTCCGCGTGACACAGCTGCCGGGCCTCCTCGACACCGAGGCGATCCGCAAGGACTTCCCCCTGCTGGATCGGACGGTCCACGACGGGAAGAAGGTCGTCTACCTGGACAGTGCGGCGACCTCGCAGAAGCCGCGCCAGGTGCTCGACGCCCTCAACGAGTACTACGAGCGGCACAACGCCAACGTGCACCGCGGTGTGTACACGATCGCGGAGGAGGCCACGGCGCTGTACGAGGGCGCCCGTGACAAGGTCGCCGCGTTCATCAACGCGCCCAGCCGCGACGAGGTGATCTTCACCAAGAACGCCTCCGAGTCGCTCAACCTCGTGGCCAACATGCTCGGCTGGGCCGACGAGCCCTACCGGGTGGACCACGACACCGAGATCGTCACCACGGAGATGGAGCACCACTCCAACATCGTGCCGTGGCAGCTGCTCTCGCAGCGCACCGGCGCGAAGCTGAAGTGGTTCGGCATCACCGACGACGGCCGCCTCGACCTGTCCAACATCGAGGAGATCATCACGGAGAAGACGAAGATCGTCTCCTTCACCCTGGTCTCCAACATCATGGGCACGATCAACCCGGTCGAGAAGATCATCCGCCGGGCCCAGCAGGTCGGCGCCCTGGTCTGCATCGACGCCTCGCAGGCCGCCCCGCACATGGTGCTCGACGTGCAGGCGCTGCAGGCCGACTTCGTGGCCTTCACCGGCCACAAGATGGTCGGTCCGACCGGCATCGGCGTGCTCTGGGGACGGCAGGAACTCCTGGAGGACCTGCCGCCGTTCCTGGGCGGCGGCGAGATGATCGAGACCGTGTCGATGCACTCGTCGACGTACGCCCCCGCGCCGCACAAGTTCGAGGCCGGTACGCCCCCGATCGCGCAGGCCGTCGGCCTCGGCGCGGCCGTGGACTACCTCTCGGCGATCGGCATGGAGAACATCGCCCGGCACGAGCACGCGATCACCGAGTACGCGGTGAAGCGGCTGCTGGAGGTGCCCGACCTGCGGATCATCGGCCCGTCGACGGCCGAGGACCGGGGCGCCACGATCTCCTTCACGCTGGGCGACATCCACCCGCACGACGTGGGCCAGGTGCTCGACGAACAGGGCATCGCCGTCCGGGTCGGACACCACTGCGCACGACCGGTCTGCCTGCGGTACGGAATTCCTGCGACCACGCGGGCGTCGTTCTATCTGTACTCCACGCCCGCCGAGGTCGACGCCCTGGTGGACGGCCTGGAGCACGTACGGAACTTTTTCGGATAAATGGGCGAGCGGCTGAGGGTTGACTGGTGAAGCTTGATTCCATGTACCAGGAAGTGATCCTGGACCACTACAAGCACCCCCACGGGCGTGGCCTGCGGGACGGCGACGCCGAGGTGCACCACGTCAATCCGACGTGCGGCGACGAGATCACTCTCCGGGTGAAGTACGACGGCGAGACCATCGCCGATGTGTCGTACGAGGGTCAGGGCTGCTCCATCAGCCAGGCCAGTGCCTCCGTACTGAACGATCTGCTGGTCGGCAAGGAACTGGGCGAGGCGCAGAAGATCCAGGAGACCTTCCTGGAGCTGATGCAGTCGAAGGGCCAACTGGAGCCGGACGACGCGATGGAGGAGGTGCTGGAGGACGCGGTCGCGTTCGCCGGCGTCTCCAAGTACCCCGCCCGGGTGAAGTGCGCGCTGCTGAGCTGGATGGCGTGGAAGGACGCGACGGCCAAAGCGCTGTCCGAAGGGAAGACGGCATGAGCGAGAACACGGTGACAACCGACGAGAGCCCGACGATCAAGCCGGCCTCCGAGGAGGAGGTCCGTGAGGCCCTGTACGACGTCGTCGACCCCGAGCTGGGCATCGACGTCGTCAACCTCGGCCTGATCTACGGCATCCACATCGACGACGCCAACATCGCCACCCTCGACATGACGCTGACGTCCGCGGCCTGCCCGCTGACCGACGTCATCGAGGACCAGGCGAAGTCCGCGACCGAGGGCATCGTCAACGAACTGCGGATCAACTGGGTCTGGATGCCGCCGTGGGGCCCGGACAAGATCACGGACGACGGGCGCGAGCAGCTGCGCGCGCTGGGCTTCAACGTCTGAGTTCCGACGTCCGGGCCGTACCGCCCGGGCTTCGACGTCCGAGCCGCGCATCGCGGTGAACGGCCCCCGGGACCCGAAAGGTCCCGGGGGCCGTTCGCATGTTCTCCGGCGGTCCGCGCGACCGGTCTGCGGCCGCACGGCCGAAGCGGCGCCCGGAGCCGGCTCTCACGGCTTCGGGCGCCCGCGCTGCCGCAGGGCTCCCCGTCGCCCGTGCGCTCTCAGCCGAGGAGTGTCGTCAGGATCAGTTCGTAGAAGACGAGGTAGGCCAGCAGCGAAAAGGGAATGGCGGTCAGGAGGGCCAGCACGCGTTCTCTGTGGGTGCGGCCCATGAGCAGGGGCACGAGAACCAGAACGGCGAGGCAGGCCCATGCCTGGGGGGCGTAGTGAAGAATCCAGGCGTAGTGGATGGCTTCCGTGCCGAAAACGCCCGCCAGGGCGGCAAGGCCGATGACGCGGTGGCGCCGGTCGGCGCCTCGCCACCCGAAGCCCGCCGCTCCGAAGAGGGGACCGGCGACGAACGCCATGCCGAGCCAGACGAGGGGAGCGAACAGAGAGCCCATGCCGTCGCGCGCGACCTCCGCATAGCCGTAGTAGCCGACGACGAGACCGGACTCGGCGAACAGGCCCGCAACGGCGGCCACGGGCAAGCCGGCCTTCCGGGCCAGCAGCGCGCCCGCGGCGAACGCGGCGACGGACCAGACCGCACCGGAGTTGGCGATCTGATTCCACGTACCCGGAAGCCAGCCCTGGAGCAGATTGGTCAGGACGCCGAGAAGGAGTCCTCCGGCGAATGCCGACGCCGTTGCCCGGGCCCAGGCTCTTTTGCTCGTATCGGGCACTGAGGCGATGACCGGGGACGCGCTCATGGTGGTGCTCACTTCTCTGTCGGGTACTGCAGGGCTCACACCTCTTGGTGCAGTTGTAAGGATGCGCGGTGCCGACGGCACGTTCCCGTGACCTGCTGCCGCCGGGCCGAAGAGACCTTCGAGGAGAACACCCGGCTGTCGGCCACCCCCTCGTCCCGCCCGACGGCATCGAGGACCTGGACGGGTGGACGCTCCACCGGCTCCGGCACGGCGACCTGACACACGACGCCGAGAACGGCACCTCGGCTCCCCTGCGCCGCCGTCCTGCTGACGGCCGGTCCCCCCACGGGCGGCGCGCGGGCACGGTGTGTGCCGCTGTTCGTCCTTCGTATGCGTGATGTACGCATGCGCGTGGCCCCGGTGGTGCAGCCTCTCCCCGACCTGTCACGTCGACGAGAGGCATGCCGTGCCGCATCAGCTTTCGTTCACCGACCGCCGGGTGGCCGCCGCGGCCGGTGTCGTCCTCGCACTGACCGCCGCGGGGATCGGCGCCCCCGTGCACGCCGCGGACTACGGGACGCCGACGATCGGGCTCTCGGCCTCCTACCTCTCCGGCGCCGTCGGCGCGACCGGCGACCCCGTGGTGACCGTCACCGTGGCGCAGAGCGGCGCCGACGCGGACGAGCTCCGGGTGGCGGCGTCCGCCAGCTCCCGGTCGTCCGTCGCGGACACCGACGACGTGACCGTGACCGGGACGGGCGCCACCCGGAAGCTGTCCGTCGCCGCCCGCGGCCGCGGCTACACCGACCTCACGATCAAGGTCACCGGACCCGACGGCGCGACCGCCACCAAGAAGCTGCACTACGCCGCGTCGGCCGCGGTCCGCGACGGCGCCGGCACGCGGTACCTCACCGGCTCCTCGGACGCCTCGGCCGCCGTCGACGTGGGCGGCGGATACATGGTCGTCGCCGACGACGAGTCCAACACACTGCGCCTGTACGACCGTTCCGCGTCCGGCGCGCCCGTGCGGAGCTGGGACGTCGGCCCGGACCTCGGGGTGTCGAAGGAGATCGACATCGAGGGCGCGGCCCGGGTCGGCGACACCATCTACTGGACCGGCTCGCTCGGCAACAACAAGGACGGCGAGTACAAGGCCGACCGCAACACCGTCTTCACCACGGAGGTGACCGGTTCCGGGGCCGCCACCCGGCTGACGGTGGGCGGTTCGTACGGGAGGCTCCGCGACGACCTCGTCGCCTGGGACGAGGCGCACGGCGACCGGCTCGGCTTCGCCGAGGGCACGGAGGACGGCGAGGCGCCCAAGCAGATCGACGGATTCAACATCGAGGGCCTGGAGTTCGCCCCCGGCTCGACGACCACCGCGTACCTCGGCTTCCGGGCCCCGCTCGTCCCGCCGAAGGAGGGGGGCAAGGCCCTGATCGTGCCCGTCACCAACTTCGACCGGGTGGCCCGCGACGGGGCGAAGGCGGTCATGGGCGACCCGATCGAGCTGGACCTCGGCGGGCTCAGCATCCGCGACATCCGGAAGAACGCCGCCGACCAGTACCTGATCGTGGCCGGCTCCTGGGCCGCCGACGACAACTCCGACCCGTACGCCCTCTACACCTGGGACGGTGCCGCCGCCCACCCGCCGGTCCTGCGGGCCGAGCTGCCGACCGCGGACCCGGGCGGCTGGGAGGCCGTCGTCGAGGTCCCGGACCTGGCGGACCCGGACGCCCGCGCCCAGCTGATCACGGACTCCGGGTCGGCCGACCTGTACGGCGACGGCACGGAGGCGAAGGACCTCGACCACGCGGAGTGGAAGAAGTCCCGGACGGTCCGGTTCCGCGTCGGCGGCTGACGCGGCGCGGCTACCGGCCGTACGAGTCGTACGGGCCGGGCTGCGGCTGTGCCTGCGTCTGCGGGGGCACGGCCGCGGCCTCCGCGAGGACCGGGCCCAGGTTCTCGGTGCGGATGCGGCGGTCGACGTAGACCAGACCGGTCACCAGTTGCGGGAACGTCGCCGAGAGGAGCTGGCCGATCAGCTGGCCCAGCAGCATGATCACCAGATAGCCGCTCATGGCGAGCGCGACCGAGGCCGGGTTGGGGTCCGCGTCCAGGGTCGCGCCGCCGATGATCCCGGAGAACATGCCGAGGAACGAGAACGGGATCTGGATGAGGTAGTTCGCCACGGCGGCGATGCCGAAGGCCAGCAGGGTGATGCCGAAGACCCGCCACCAGTCGCCGCGCACCAGCTGCGAGGAGCGGCGCAGCGCCGCCACCGGGGACTGGTTCTCGAAGACCGCGACCGAGGGGGCCAGGCAGAACTTCACCCAGAGCCAGACCGCGAGCGGGGTGGTGGCGAAGGCGCCCAGGAAGCCGAGCACGACCCACAGGGTGGCGCCGGTGTCGTGCGCCAGTGTGATCGCGCCGATCACGAGGGCGAAGAAGCCGACCACCATGAGCAGCATCGGGACCATCGCGATCAGGAAGCACAGGAACACCGTCCCGATCACTGCGGGCACCCGGGCCCAGGCCCGGCGCCAGACGGCGGCGAAGGTGGTCGACCGGCCCAGCACGGCTTCCTGGAGGACCACGGGGACGGTCGCGTACATCAGGGCCGTGGCGACCACGAAGGCGAGCATCGCGACCAGCCAGACGACGCCGAGGGCGATCACGAGCGGCACCACGTCGGCCGACGTCGCGTCCTCGTCGGCGCTGAGCTCGACGACCCGGTGCAGCGGGTCGCTGATCGCCGAGTACGCGATCAGGGCCGTCGTCACCACGATCACCAGCGCCCCGCCGTAGGCCGTCGCGCCCATGCCGAACAACTGCTTCCAGTGGCGCCCCATCGCGCTGAAGGCGCCGCCGAGCATGTCCCCGAGTTTCAGGGGCGCCAGCGGGATCACCCCGGGCCTGGGCGGCGGCGGCATCCAGCCACCCCACCCCATGGGCCCCGGGGGTCCCCCGTACGGTGCTCCGCCGCCCCACCCTGCGTCCTGCGCCACTGCCGCTCCGTCATGTCTCGTCGTACGGGTGTCTTGTCGTACTGGTGTTCTTTCGGTCGGGACACCGTAGCGTTTCGGCCGATGGGGGCCTCGGTCCTGTCGCGCGGACGATGATGCGTACACTCGTACACATGGGATACGGGCTGCTGGCGGCGGCGATCGCGGCGGAGGTGGCCGGTACGACGGCCATGAAGTACAGCGAGGGCTTCACCCGGCTCTGGCCGTCGGTGATCACCGTCCTGGGCTATCTCCTGGCCTTCGGCCTGCTCGCCCGGACGCTGAAGACGCTGTCGATGGGCACCGCCTACGCCATCTGGGCCGGGATCGGCACCGCCGCGGTCGCGGCCATCGGCATCCTCTTCATGGGGGAGACCGGCAGTCCGGTCAAGCTGGCGGGCATAGCGCTGGTCATCGCCGGAGTGGTGGTGCTGAATCTGGGCGGGGCCCACTGATGGCGCGCCGCTACGACCCCGGGCGGCGCGACCGGATCATCGACGCCGCGATCCGGGTGGTCGGTGCCGAGGGCATCGCGGGGCTCAGCCACCGCTCCGTGGCGGCCGAGGCCGATGTGCCGCTCGGCTCGACGACCTACCACTTCGCCTCGCTGGACGAGCTGCTGATCGCCGCGCTGCGCCGGTCGAACGAGAACTTCGCCGAAGTCATCCGGGGCGGCGGGGCGTTGGGCGACCCGGACGCCGACCTCGCCGGGGAACTGGCCGGACTGCTGGGGGAGTACTTCTCCGGCGGGCGCGGGCGGGCCGAGCTGGAGTACGAGCTGTATCTCGCCGCGCTCCGCCGGCCCGCGCTGCGCCCCGTCGCCGCCGAGTGGACCGACGGCGTCGCCGAACTGCTGTCCCGGCGGACCGACCCGGCCACGGCGCGGGCGCTGGTCGCGCTGATGGACGGGATCTGCCTCCAGGTGCTGCTCACCGGCGGGGAGTACGACGAGGCGTACGCACGGGAGATGCTCGGCAGGATCGTCGGCTGACGGGCTGACGGGCTGACGGGCTGACGGGCTGACGGGCTGACGGGCTGACGGGCTGACGGGCTGATGGGCTGACGGGCCGCACCGCGTTCCTCACCCCTCGGACGTGCCCCCGTTCCGGACGGCCGCCAGCGCCTCCCGCACGCTCGCCTCGATGTCCGTGACCGGGTACAGCGCCCGGCGGATCGTCCGGTCCCGGTCCACCACCAGCGTCAGCCGCTTCAGCCGGCTCGTCCCGCCCGCCCGGAAGGTCGGCAGGCGCAGCGCCGCCGTCAGCTCCAGCCCCGCGTCGGACAGCAGCGCGAAGCGCAGCCGTTCCGCCTCCGCGAAGGCCCGCTGCTCGTCCGGGCGCTGGGTGGAGATCCCGTGCACGGTCGCGCCCGCCGCCGTGAACTCGGCCAACTGGTCGCGGTAGGTGCAGGATTCGAGCGTGCAGCCGCTCGCGCCCGGGATCTCGGCCCAGTTCGGCGGATAGGCGTCCCGGCGGGCGTAGGCGCCGGGGAAGAGGTACAGGACGGTGTACGGGGTGTCGGCGACCGGGTCGCGCGACTCCCCGTCGTGGCCCGGCAGGTGCAGCTCGGGCAGGCGTGTGCCCACCAGGGCGTGCACCCGGGCCGCCTCCTTCGAGGTCTCCGCGGTCGTCGCCATCGTCTCTCCTTCTCCCAGTACCCAGGTGTCGCCCCAGTCCTGGAGCGCGATCAGTACGGGCAGCAGCGCGCGGCCGCGCGGGGTGAGCCGGTACTCGTACCGGGGAGGCCGGTCCTGATACGGCTCCCGGGACAGCACCCCCGCGTCGACCAGCAGCCGCAGCCGCTCGGTCAGCACCTTGCGGGACACGCCCAGTTCCTGCTGGAGCGCGTCGAAACGGTGCACCCCGCGTGCCGTGTCCCGCACGATCAGCAGGGTCCACCAGTCGCCCACGACATCGAGCGCCTGGGCGATCGCGCAGTCCGCGTCGGCCAGGCTGGTGCGCTGGGGCATGGCTCCTCCGTCTCCCGTTCCGCCTCTTGCTGGATTGACCCGCAGGAAAACACGCTGCCATAGTAAGTTCCCAAAAGGAACTCGGTGAAGGGTGTCGTGGATGAAGGTCTTCGGGGTCGTGCGGGACGTACCGCGCACGGTACGGCTGCTCGCTCTCGGTTCCTTCCTCAACGGGGTCGTCAGCTTCACCTTCGTCTTCCTCTTCGTCTATCTGACCGGCCCGCGCGGACTGGGCGTCCCGCAGGCCGGGGTGATCGCGGGCATCGGCGGCATCGGCCTGGTCGCGGGGAATTTCACCGGCGGCTGGTTCGGCGACCGGTACGGCCACCGCCGGATGCTCCTGACCGGCGCGCTGGTGAGCGGGGCCGCGCTCGCCGCCCTGCCCGTCCTGCCGGTCGCGGCGATGTACGGGGTGCTGCCGCTCGCGCAGTACGCGGCCGGGGTCGTCCGCGCCGCCAACGCCGCACTCGTCGCGGTCTCCGTCCCCGAGGGCGGCAGGCGCCAGAGCTTCGCCCTGGTGCGCGCCGGGAGCAACGCGGCGTTCGCCGTCGGCCCGCCGCTCGGCGCGCTGATCGCGGCCCGCTTCTCGTACGACTGGCTGTTCGTCGCCGACGGCCTCGGGACGCTGCTCTTCGCCGGGTACGCGGCGGCGGTGCTCCCGGCGCACGGCACGGCGCACAGCCGCCCGGCCCGGGACCCCGGCGCGCCCGGCCTCCTGCGGGAGCTGCGGGCCAGGCCCGCGGTGCCGGTCCTGCTCGCCGCGATCCTCTGCGTCGACCTCGTCTACCGGCAGCAGTACTCGACCCTGCCCGTCTTCCTCGCCGAACACGGCCACGACGCCCGGTTCTACGGCTGGCTGCTCTCCATCAACGGCGGCCTCATCCTGCTGCTGGAACTCCCCGCGGCGCACGTGCTGCGCCGGCGGGCGCCGCTGGGCATCGTGGGCGCCGGGCTGCTGCTGGTGGGGCTGGGCTACGCCGTGCTCATCCCGGGCGCCGGCGCGCTGTTCGCCGTCACGATGATGGCCTCGCTGACGGCGGGCGAGATCCTCTACAAGACCACCGCCACGGCCTACGTCGCCGACCAGGCACCCGCCCACGCGCAGGGGCGCTTCCAGAGCCTGTACGCGGGCGCCTCCATCAGCGGACAGGTGCTGGCGCCACCGCTCGGCGGCGCGCTCTACGCCCACGCGCCCGGACTGCTCTGGCCCGTCTGCGCGGTACTGGCCTGCGGCGCGGGGGCGGCGGTACTGGCGGCGCGGCGGCTGCGGGGGGCCGGAGCGCCGTCCGTGCCGGTGTGCGAGGGGCCCGCCGCGCCGGTGCCCGAACGGCGGACACAGCCCGGCTGACCTGGCGGGTCGGCTCTTCGGGGCCGGGCCGCGACCATCCGGTGGGACCGGTTGGCCCCGGTGGTGCCCCGGCGGTTAGGTTTCGTGTCATGACCGACACGACTCCTGCTCGCACCACCGGCGCCGTCGCCGCCGGCCTCGCCACCATCGCCGGCGACGGTTCCGTTCTCGACACCTGGTTCCCCGCCCCCGAACTCACCGCAGAGCCCGGCCCGGCCGGAACCGAACGGCTCACCCCCGACCAGGCCGTCAACCTCCTCGGCGAGGGCGCGGCCAAGGCCGTCGGCGTGGACGCCCGCCGCGGTGTCGAGATCGTCGCCGTCCGTACGGTCATCGCCTCGCTCGACGACAAGCCGCTCGACGCGCACGACGCGTACCTGCGCCTGCACCTGCTCTCGCACCGCCTCGTCCGGCCGCACGGCCAGAACCTGGACGGCCTCTTCGGCCTGCTCTCCAACGTCGCCTGGACCTCGCTCGGCCCGGTCGCCGTGGACGACCTGGAGAAGGTCCGGCTGAACGCCCGCGCCGACGGCCTGCACCTCCAGGTCACCTCGGTCGACAAGTTCCCCCGGATGACGGACTACGTCGCCCCGAAGGGCGTCCGGATCGCCGACGCCGACCGGGTCAGGCTCGGCGCGCACCTCTCCGCCGGCACGACCGTCATGCACGAGGGCTTCGTCAACTTCAACGCGGGCACCCTCGGCACCTCCATGGTCGAGGGCCGGATCTCCGCGGGCGTCGTCGTCGGCGACGGCTCCGACATCGGCGGCGGCGCCTCCACCATGGGCACCCTCTCCGGCGGCGGCAAGGAGCGCATCGTCATCGGCGAGCGCTGCCTGATCGGCGCCGAGGCCGGGGTCGGCATCGCGCTCGGCGACGAGTGCGTCGTCGAGGCCGGGCTGTACGTCACGGCCGGCACCCGCGTCACCCTGCCGGACGGCCAGATCGTCAAGGCCCGCGAGCTCTCCGGCGCCTCGAACATCCTCTTCCGCCGCAACTCGGTCAGCGGAGCCGTCGAGGCCCGCCCGAACAACGCGGTCTGGGGCGGCCTCAACGAGGTCCTGCACAGCCACAACTGACCGGGCGCCACGGGGAAGCCCCGCCGCCCGGTCACGCCTCCCGGGTGGCGCGGAGCAGTTCCTCGTGGACCTCGCGCAGCCCGTCGGCCGCCTCGCGCCCGGCGGGCTGCAGCGGTTCGCGGACCGGACCGGCGTCGAGCAGCGCCTTGGCCGTGACCGTGCCCGGCAGCCCGGACGCCATCATGGCCTCGGCGAGCGGGGCGTTCAGCAGGTTGAGCCGGGCGGCCCGGGCGGTGTCCCCGGCGTCGAAGGCGTCCAGGACCGCCCGCAGCTGACGGGGCGCCACATTGGCGACCGTGCTGACGTAGCCGGCCGCGCCCACCGCGTACAACGGCAGGTTCAGCTCCTCGCAGCCCGAGTAGTACGCCAGCGAGGTCGCGCCGATCACCTTCGTGGAGCCGAGCAGGTCGTAGGCGCAGTCCTTCACCGCCACGACGCGGGGGTGCTCCGCGAGCCGCAGCAGGGTCTCCGGTTCGATGCGGGTGCCGGTGCGGCCGGGGATGTCGTACAGCATCAGCGGGAGGCCGGTCGCGTCGGCGACGCGCCGGAAGTGCGCCTCGACGGCGGCCTGCGGGGGCCTGCTGTAGTACGGGGTCACCACCAGCAGGCCGTCCGCGCCCGCCCGTTCGGCCTGCCGGGCGAGGTCGACGGTGTGCCGGGTGTCCGGGGAGCCGATCCCGGCGACGATCGGCACCCCGTCGCCCACCGCCGCCCGCACCGCCCTCAGCAGCGCGGACTTCTCGGCGTCGGTGGTGGTCGGGGACTCGCCGGTGGTGCCGCTGAGCACCAGACCGTCGCAGCCGTCGGCGACCAGACCGGCGGCGTGCTTCCCGGCGGCGTCCGGGTCCAGCTCGCCGTCGGCGGTGAAGGGCGTGATCATGGCGCAGAGCGCTCGGCCGAAGGGGGCCGCGGTTGCTGTCATTCCCCCAGTCTCAGCCGACCGGAGCGTAAAGGTCCACTTAGCTTTGCTGGGGCCGGTGGGAAAGCAGAACTGAACAGTCGTGGGCGGCGGCCGCGGTCTCTGGCATGATCGAACACCTATGCGGCAGGTCGACATGGGGCGGGGTGCGTGGGCGTGCGGGGACCGACAGGGGCGGGCACCGGGGCGGGAACGGCCGGACGCGGACCGGCGGCGGCCGCGCTCCTGACCGGGGTCCTGGGCCTGACGCTCTCCGGCTGCGCCGGGTTCCTCGTGCCCGCGGGCGAGGGCGAGCCGGAACCGACCCCCAGCGGCTCGTGGGCCGTGCACGCCGACAAGCTGCCCACCCCGTTCCCCAGCGGCTCCGTCGTCCTCCCCGACCGGCCGCCCGCGCAGAGCCCCACCCCCGCGCGGACCACACCCCGGGCCGACTGCCCGTCCTCCGGCGTCGTCGTGGACATGGGGCAGGTGGAGGCGGCGCTCGGCCACCGGGCCGTCGGACTCACCCTCACCAACTGCGGCGACAAGCCGTACCGGGTCCACGGCTACCCGGCCGTCCGCGCCCTGGACGAGGCCGGCGACCCGCTGCCCGTCCCGGTGAACCCCGGGTCCTCCTACATGGGCACCGACCGCGGACCGGAGGAGGCCGTGCTGAAGCCGGGGCAGACCGCGCGCTCCCTGCTGGCCTGGGTCTCCACCCCGACCGGCGGCGACCTCATCGAGGGGGACGCCCTGGAGATCGCCCCGGCGCCCGGCCTGGAGGCGCGCACCTTCCCGCTGGAGGGCAACGACGTGCGGCTGCTCGACGAGCTCAACATGACCGCGTGGCGGACCGACCCCGTGTAGCGGCGCCCGCGCGGGGCCGGCTCAGAGGGCGAGCCTGAAGCCCTCGTGGCTGCGGGCGAAGCCCAGCGACTCGTAGAACCGGTGCGCGTCCGCACGCCGCTTGCCGCTGGTCAGCTGCACCAGCCCGCACCCCCGCAGCCGGGCCCGCTCCACGACCCGCCCCATCAGCTCCCGCCCCAGCCCGCCGCCCCGCCGGTCGGCCCTGATCCGCACCGCCTCGACCAGCGCCCGCTCCCGGCCGCCGCGGCCGAGCCCCGGTATGTACGTCGCCTGCGCGCAGCCCAGCACCGTGCCGCCGTCCACCAGCACCAGCATCTCGTTGCGCGGGTCGTCCGCGATGGCCGCGAAGGCGTTCTCGTACGCCTCGCCGACCGCGACCGAGGCCGGGTCGACGACCCGCTCCTCGTCCGCGAGGAGGGCGAGGACGGCGGGCAGGTCGGCACGGGTGGCGATGCGCAGGATCATGTCCCGGAGTCTGGCACGGGCGCCGGCGCGTCCGTGCCCGGCCACCCGGCCGGCCGCTCGTCCGCCCGCCGGGGCGGACGGGGTCAGCGGCGCGCCATGTACAGCGAGAACGCCTTGTGGAGCACCTTGTTGACCGGGAAGTCCCACTCGCCGACGTACTCGGCGGCCCGGCCGCCGGTGCCGACCTTGAAGCGCAGCAGGCCCAGCAGGTGGTTGCCCTCGTCCAGGGTGTCGGTGATGCCGCGCAGGTCGTAGACGGCCGCGCCCCGCTCGTGCGCGTCGCTCATCATGCGCCACTGGATCGCGTTGCTGGGCTGCACCTCGCGCCTGCGGCCGGTCGAGGCGCCGTAGGAGTACCAGACGTGGTTCCCCACGGTCAGCATCGTCGCGGCGGAGAGCGTCTCGCCGTCGTGCTGGGCGAGGTACAGCCGCATCCGGTCGGGGTCCTCGGCCCGCAGCGCGGTCCACATGCGCTGGAAGTAGCCGAGCGGGCGGGGGATGAAGCGGTCGCGCCCGGCGGTCTCGCGGTACAGCTCGTAGAAGGCCGGGAGGTCCTCGTAGTCGCCCTCGACGACCTTGACGCCCGCCTTCTCCGCCTTCTTGACGTTGCGCCGCCACTGCTGGTTCAGGCCGCCGCGGACGTCCTCCAGCGACCGCCCGGCGAACGGCACCTGGAAGACGTACCGGGGCTGCCCCGCGCTGAAGCCGTCCTCGCTCTCCTCCTCGCCCTGCCGCCAGCCCAGCGCGCGCAGCCGGTCCACCAGCTCGGCGGCCCCCGGCTCCACCGTGTCCGGCCGCACCTCGCGCAGCCGCCCGGCGGCCGGGTCGGCGATGGCGTCCTTCACCGTCCGGGCGTCCCAGCGCCGGGCGACCACCGGCGGCCCCATGCGCACCGTGAACGCGCCCCGCGCCTTCAGGTGCGCCAGCATCGGCTCCAGCCACCGGTCCAGGGCGCCGTCGTGCCAGTCGATGACGGGCCCCTCCGGCAGATAGGCCAGATAGCGCTTCACCCTGGGGATCGGCCGGTACAGGACGAGCCCCGCTCCGACGATCCGCTCCCGGCCGGTGCCGTCCCGGTCGAACCAGCCGATGCTCTCCGTGCGCCAGTCGGGCTTCACATCGCCCCATGAGGGGACCTGCATGTGGCTCACGGCCGGCCGGCTCGCGACGAACGCCAGGTGCTCCTCGCGGTCGATCGTCCTGAGTTGCGGCGCCATGCGGTACTCCGTTCGTCGTGCGGTCCGTGGGCCCGGCCGCGCAGCGGGGCGTGCTGTTGACCTCAAGTGGACTTGAGGTATCAGGGTGGACGGCAACGGCGCGCCGCCCCGGTGCGCCGGTCAGGAAGGACCCGTCATGAGTGTGCAGTTCGAATCCCGCCCCGATCTTGCCCGCAACGACGTCGGACTCGTCAAGGCGAGCACCTGGGACGTCGGCACCCCCGAACGTCTGGACGCGACGGTCGAGGCCGTCCGGCGGGCGTGGGCCGGCCGGGACTGGCCGCACCCGGGGCTGCTCTCGTACACCGTCCACGCGGGTGAGGACGGGAAGACCCTGTTCCACTACAGCCAGTGGAGCGACGAGCAGGCGTACCAGGAGTTCTTCCGGCACGGCAGGGACGAGCGCAACGCGGAGATCGACGCCGCCGTGCCCGGCATCAGGCGGCTCGGGCTGCACACCTACGAGCCGTACCGGTCCGGCACGAGGGAGGACGACGGGCGGGAACCGGGCTGCGTGGTGATCGTCGACGTCGAGTTCGACGGGGCGGACCCGGCCCGGCAGCGGGACTGGGTGGACACCGTGTTCGAGGCGCTCGGCACCGATCCGGCGCCCGCACCCGGCGGCATCTCCGCGCACTTCCACGTGAGCACCGACGGGACGCGCGTGCTGAACTACGCCGAATGGGAGAGCGCCGAGGCCCACGCGGCCGCGCTGGCCGCGCCCGGCGACGGGGTCGGATCGAGGACGCCGCAGTGGGAACGGGTGCAGTCGTACCCGGGGATGACCGGCGGCGGCGTGAACCGCTACGCGCCCGCGCTCGCCATGCGGCCGGCGACGGGCGCGTAGCGGTGCGGCGGCACGCACGGAACGGGTCCGTGCGTGCCGGGGCACGCGAGCCCGGCATGATCCGGACGAGGGGCCCTACGGGCGGAAGCGGACCACCTGCGGGTCGTGGTCGCTGTTCTGGTCGGCGAACTCGGCGTTGATGTGCACGCTGTCGTAGTGGAAGCCGCGGATCGACGGGCTGGTCAGGATCTGGTCGAGGACCTGGCTGTTGCCCTGGTAGACGTACGAGTAACGCTCCGAGCGCGGCAGGGACTTGATCGCCGGGTACAGCACGCCCCCGGCCGTCAGCGCCTCCGTCGTGCCGGAGAACTCGAAGTCGTTGATGTCGCCGACGACCAGGACGTCCGCGTTCTTCTGGGTGCTCAGCAGCTTCTTGACGAAGGTGTTGACCGTCTCGGCCTGCGCGTGCCGCTGGACCTCCGAGGAGCGGGTCGGCGGCTGGTGCTCCGAGAAGATGGACTCGTCGCCGCCCTTGGACGCGAAGTGGTTGGCCACGACGAAGACCGGACGGCCGCGGAAGCTGAACTCCCCGACCAGCGGCTTGCGGCTGTTCTCCCACGCCGGGTTCGTCGGGTCGATCCGGCCGGGGGAGAGGGTGAGGGCCGCGCGGCCCCGCTCGCGCACGACCTCGGTCGCCGAGGTCGCGTCGCCGCCGGCGCGGTCGGTGAAGGAGACCCGCTCCGGGTTGAAGAGGAACACCTGGCGGATGTTGCCGCCGGGCTCGCCGCCGTCCTTCTTGTCCTGCGGGTCGATGGAACGCCAGTCGTACGCCGGGCCGCCCGCGGCCTCGATCGCGGCGATGAACTTCTCGACCGTCTGATCGGCGGCGACCGTGCCGTCGCTCTTGGAGCCGTTGTTGTCCTGGATCTCCTCCAGGGCCAGGACGTCGGGCGAGGCGAGGTTGTCGACGACCGCCGCGGCGAGCGCGTCGAACTTCTCCTGCGGGTCGCTCGGGTCGAGGTTCTCGACGTTGTACGTCGCCACGGCCAGCTCGCCGTCGCGCTGCTTGCGGGTGGTCTCCCGGCGCAGGCCCCTGTCGACGACGGTGCCCATGGTGCGGGCGGTCAGCGTGTAGCCGCCGTACTGGGTGAAGTCGAGCGGGCCCTCGGTCGCGCCGGACAGCACGTCGCCCACGTTCGCCTTCGGGAAGGGCTGCTGGGCGAGCGGCACCAGCGACTGGATCTGCAGCCGTCCGGTGTTCTGCGAGGTGTACGAGCCGTAGACCGTGCCGCCGCGGCGGGCGTCGTTCTCGTGCGGCTTGACCGTCACCCACAGCTCGGCGTGCGTGTCGGTGGCGCCGACCACCCGCGAGGTGCCGACCTCGACGTTCATGCCTTCGAGGGACTCGTAGTGGTCCAGGGCGTAGCGGGACGGCTGCAGCCGCAGCGCGTTGACGGAGCCGCCCGCCGCCGGGTCGCCCTCGGGGGTGTACCGGGAGGGGACCGAACGCGAGGTGATCCGCACCGGCGCGGGCAGGGCGTTGCCGGAGGAGACCACGGTGACGGCGGGCTTGCTGATCTGGGTGAGCGACTGGTTGCCGGAGTCGAGGCCGCCCGGGACGTACTCGGTGACGGTGCCGGAGACGGTGACCGCGTCACCGACCGCGACCGTGGGCGCGGAGCCCGTGTAGACGAAGATGCCCTCGCTGGTGGCGGGGTCGGCGTCGGCCTGCGGGTCCTGGAACCAGAAGCCCTTCGAGCCGTATGTGCGCACGCCCGTGACGACGCCCGCGACCCCGGTGACCTGCTGGCCGACGAGCGGGGATATCCGGGTGGAGCCCTGGATGTCGTGGATGCGGACCTGGGCGTCGGCGGTCGTAGAGGCGGACGCGGAGGTGGTGGCGGCGCCGGTGAGCAGGCCGGCGGCGAGCGCGGCGGTGACTACGGCGGAGACGGCGGTCGTTCTTGACGATGCGGCAGGCATCACGGGCTCCGGGGGATCGAGGGTCGGGTGGAGACGTCTACGCGCGTCAATCTCTTGTGTGCGCCAGGTCGTTGTCAAGGTCTGACAGGTGTACTGCCGCTGTCCGTCGCATGAACCGGGCGGCATGGGGCGAAATGCGTCTACGCTTGGGCCGCCCGATCCGTATTCCGGTACACCCGATCCGTGACTCCGGTACGCCGACCCGTGACCCCGGCCACGTCCGATCCGTGGCTCCGGTACGCCCCGAGGAGAACCGCCTGATGTCCGCAGAGCGCCCCACCCTGCCGCCCGTACGGCTGCGCACCGACGCCGAGCTGGCACGGGACGCGCTCGCCACGCCGCTGCTCGCCCGCGCCGTCCGGCTCGCCCGCTGGGCGGGGCCCGGAACCCGGGTCGGCGCCGGGGGCGAACTCGTGGACGCGCAGCTGCCGACGGCGGCCGAGCACCTCGGCCTGGAGCCGGACGAGGACGGTGCGGCGGAGGCCAGTGAGGCGTGGCGGCTCGCGGTCGACGCCGGGCTCCTCGACGTCGAGGACCCCGACGGGGCCGCCGGACCGGACGTGGAGGGCACCGTGACCGCGGGCGAGAACCTGGCGCTGGTCACCGGCGGTTCGCCGCAGGACGTCCTGGCGATCTGGCTCGACGGCCTGGAGGCCGTCCACGCCGACGCCACCGCCCCCGCCTTCGACGACCTCGCCGACCTCGTCGCGGAGGACGGCACGATCGACTTCGAGTCCCTGGACTGGGACCCGGAGATCGAGGCGGAGTTCCTCGACGGGGTCCTCGGCAACCTGTACCTGCTCACCGTCGGCGACGGCGGGGGCGGCGCCGACCCGGTTCCGGTTCCGCTGCCCGCCCTCGCCGCGTCGATGGTCGTGCCCGACGACATGGGCGAGCCGACCGACGACATCCTGGAGCAGGTGTCCGAGGCGATGATGCGCCTCGACG
The DNA here is from genome assembly GCF_040612315.1 of Streptomyces sp. NPDC006435. Taxonomy (NCBI): domain Bacteria; kingdom Bacillati; phylum Actinomycetota; class Actinomycetes; order Kitasatosporales; family Streptomycetaceae; genus Streptomyces; species Streptomyces sp. NPDC006435. The sequence goes on along the minus strand of NZ_JBEXPY010000028.1, from coordinate 100,451 downwards.
ACCAGTTCCGGGTCCTCGAACCGATCGGGATCGTCGAATACCGCCCGGTGGACGAGGCGTTGCTGATCGAGGAGGGCGAGGACGGCACCGGACCGGCCGACGACGAGGACGTCACCCGGTACGGAATGGTGCGGCTGACCCCCCTCGGCCTGTACGGGCTGCGGGCCCGGATGCTGGAGGCCGGGGTGGACGCCCCGGCCGTCGGCGACCTCGCGGACAAGGGCGCCGACGCGCTCCTCGGAGGCATCGCGTACTACCCCGAGGCGGCGGCCCGCGCCGAGGTCGGGCTGTGGCTCGCCCGGCGCGGCACGGAGGGCGCCGGGGGCGAACTCCTGGCGGCGGCCCGCGGGACCGACCGACAGGCCCCGCTGCGCAGGCTCCACTGCCAGCAGGCCCTCGCCCTGGTCGGCGCCGCGGCGGAGCCCGAGGTGCGCGCGGTGCTGGACGACCCCGAACTGGGCGGCCTGGCCCGGGTCTGGCTCGCGGAGCTGGGCGCGGCGGACGTGCCCGCGCCGCCGGAGCCGATGATCTTCTGGCTCGCAGTCGACACGATCGCGGCCCAGCTGGAGGCCGACGGCGACCTGGACGAGCTCCAGGACCTGGTCGAGGGCCTGGCCGGACAGCACAGCGGCTTCTTCGACGAGGCGTGGCGGGTGGAGCACCCGGCGACGGCGGAGGTCCTGGAGGCGATGGGGCGGCTGCACGGCGACAAGAAGAAGGCCAAGGAGGCCCGCAAGGCGGCGTTCAAGGCCCGCTCGCGCGCGGGCTCCTGAGCGGTTCCCCGCCCCGTCGGCGGCCGGTGGTTCCCCGGCCCCGGCGGGGCGCCGTCCGTTCACGCGGCCGGCACCGGGGACGGGCGGCACGGACCGCGGCGGGCGGTGGACGGCGCGGCCGGCGCGAACGAGCAGGTCCGCGGCGGTGGGTGGTACAGGGTCGGACATCCGTTTTCGGCCAAGTGCACAGGAAGGATGCCCCCCGGCGTCGCCCGCAGTTCAACTTCCGTTGGCACGGGGACGCGACTGTGGGCCCGCAAACAACCCGTTCAGTCGCCCCCAGGAGTACGTGATGCCCATCACGCGCAGGGAATTCACCAAGCAGTCCGCACTCACCGGTGCCGGCATCGCCCTGACCGGCACCGTCGCCTCCCTGGCCACCGCGCCCGGTGCCCTGGCCGCCGACGACCCGAAGCACGGCAACGGACACGACCACGACCACGGGCACGGTCATGGCCACGGGCACGGCCGTGAGCCCGGCTACGGACCGCTGATCGCCGACCCCGAGGGCATCCTCGCGCTCCCCGCCGGCTTCTCGTACGAGATCGTCACCCACTGCGGTGTCACCAAGCTGGAGAGCGGCGAGTACACCCCCTCCAACCACGACGGCACGGCCGCCTTCGAGGGCCCGCGCGGCGTCACCCTGCTCGTCAACAACCACGAGCTGGCCGGCACCCGGGCCGGCTGGGAGCACCCGGTGCCGCTCACCGAGGGCCTCGTCTACGACCCGGTCGCGGCCGGCGGCTGCACCGTCGTGGAGACCCGCCGCGACGGCCGGGTCGCCGAGTGGGTCGGCATCGCCGGCACCTCCACCAACTGCGCCGGTGGCACCACCCCGTGGGGGACCTGGCTCACCTGCGAGGAGACCGAGGACAAGGCCGGCAAGGACGGCCTGCTCAAGGACCACGGCTACGTCTTCGAGGTCGACCCGTACGACCGCAAGGCCAACCGCGACCCGCACCCGATCAAGGCGTTCGGCCGGTACGCCCACGAGGCCGTCGTGATCGACCCCAAGCGCGGTCACGCCTACCTGACCGAGGACGCCGGGAAGCCCAACGGGCTGCTCTACCGCTGGGTCCCGCCGCAGGGCTTCCGGCACGGCCGCGGCAAGCTGCGCACCCTCGCCGACGACGCCGGTGTCCTCCAGGCCACCAAGTGCTTCGACCGCAACGGCAAGTTCGTCGACGACCTGTCCCGCGCCACGAAGATCGGCACCGTGTACGGCGTGGACTGGGTCGACGTGCCCGACCGCGACGCCAGGACCGTCTCGGTGCGCAAGCAGTTCGCCGACGGCGAGATCACCCGCGCCCGCAAGCTCGAAGGCATGTGGTGGGGCGACGGCGGCGCCTACGTCGTCTCCTCGTTCGCCCGCTCCGAGAGCCCCGTCCCGCACGACGGCCAGGTCTGGTTCTACGACCCCAAGCGCCGCACGCTGACGCTGAAGGTGCTCCTCGGCGTGAACCCCGACCCGTCGAAGGACGGCGCCTTCGACGGCCCGGACAACATCACCGTGTCGCCCTACGGCGGTCTGGTCATCTCCGAGGACGGCGAGGGCGTCCAGCACCTCTTCGGCGCGACCGAGAGCGGCCGCACCTACCCCATCGCGCGCAACGAGCTGAACATCGGCACCGAGGAGGAGCCGGAGTACAGCGAGTTCACCGGTGTCACCTTCTCGCCCGACGGCCGGACGCTGTTCGCCAACATCCAGACGCCGGGCATCATGCTCGCCATCACCGGCCCGTGGAAGCGCCAGCCGAAGAAGTAGCAGTAACCCGTACGGATGAACCGCTCGGTGCGCGTAATTCCCTCGCGCACCGGGCGGTTCCTCTTCTAGAGTCCTGTCCGTGCCCAGGTGCGCAGGCAGGACCTACTTCCACTCTTAATGGGGATGTCGCGGGTTCGAGTCCCGCCGCCGGATCTCGCTCCGGTGTAGCTCAGGGGGTAGAGCACCTTCGTCGGTTCCGCCGAATCGGTTCTCTGGGCACCACAACTTCATCTGCAGCAATGACTGCACGCACCTCCCGGTGCGAGGGCCGCGGCTACTTCCTGTCCAGATACCGCCGCGGCCGGAATGATCTCGGGAGGCACAGACGCCGGGGGGTGCCCGGTGCGCAGGCAACGGTTACTTCCTTTGGACTGAGGGTTGCGGGTTCGAGTCCCGTCCGGCTCCGGCCGGTAGCTCAATTCGGTAGAGCATCAGTAAAGTCCGTCGCCGACCCATGATCTCGGGCGCCCTTCCGGTTGTGCCTTCTCCCAATGAATTCGGGGGAATTCACATGGCACGCTTCAACACCCGCACCACCCGGCCCCGCGTCGTCTCGCCCGTGAAGTCCACCGGGCGCACCGCGCCGACCCACCAGGGCGGCCGGGGACACCTGCGCGACGAACGCTCCGAACTCTTCCTGCTCGCGGTCGCCAACTTCGTCTCGCAGCAGACCTTCTACGAGGACGGCGAGCAGCGCGACGACCGCTTCTCGGCCCTCGTGCGGAACCTGGCCGTCACGGACCCGGAGTGGACCGCGGGCCTGCTCCACTGGCTGCGCCGCGACGGACAGATGCGCACCGCCTCGATCGTCGGCGCCGCCGAGTACGTCAGGGCACGGCTGGAGGCGGGTGCCGAGGACGGCCCGTCCAACCGCCGGGTCGTCGACTCCGTGCTGCTGCGCGCCGACGAGCCCGGCGAACTCCTCGGGTACTGGACCTCGCGATACGGCCGGGCCGTGCCCAAGCCGGTCAAGCGCGGCATCGCCGACGCCGTGCGCCGGCTCTACGGCGGCAAGTCGCTGCTGAAGTACGACACCGCGTCCAAGGGCTACCGCTTCGGCGACGTCCTGAACCTGACGCACGCCTCGCCCGACCCCGAAAAGCCGTGGCAGGGCGAGCTGTTCCGGTACGCCCTCGACCGCAGGCACCACCCCGAGACGGCCGTGCCGTCGGCCGGTGACCGCGTCCTGACCGCCCACCGCGCGCTGATGGAACTGCCGGTCGAACAGCGGCGGGCCGTGATCGAGGGCGCCGACGGGGCGGACCGGCTGGCCGCCGCGGGCATGACCTGGGAGGCGCTGGCGGGCTGGTTGCAGGGACCGATGGACGCCACGGCCTGGGAAGCGGTGATTCCGTCGATGGGCGTGATGGCGCTCATCCGCAACCTGCGCAACTTCGACGAGGCGGGTGTCTCGGACGAGGTCGCCGCGCGGGCGGCGGCGAGGATCAGCGATCCGGCCGCGGTCGCCGCGTCCCGGCAGTTCCCGTTCCGCTACCTCGCCGCCTACCAGCACGCGCCCTCGCTGCGCTGGGCCCACCCGCTGGAGAAGGCGCTCGGCCACTCGCTGGACAACGTGCCGGCCCTGCCGGGGCGGACGCTGGTCCTGGTCGACCGCTCGGGTTCGATGTGGTCGCCGCTCTCGGACCGTTCGCAGCTCGACCGGGCCGACGCCGCCGCGATCTTCGGCACGGCGCTGGCGCTCCGGGCGGCCGACGCCGACCTGGTCCAGTTCGGTACGAGCAGCGCCCCGGTGGAGTACCGCCGGAGCGAGTCCGTGCTGAAGGTCCTGGAACGCTTCGGCAACCTCGGCGGGACCAACACGGCGGAGGCGGTGCGCCGGCACTACCGGGACCACGACCGGGTGCTGATCGTCACCGACGAGCAGGCGACGTTCTCGTACGCCGGGGACGCCACCGCGGCGGTGCCGGACACCGTGCCCGTCTACACCTGGAACCTGGCCGGTCACCGGGTCGGGCACGCCCCGTCCGGGGAGGGGACACGCCACACCTTCGGGGGGCTCTCGGACGCGGCGTTCCGCATGGTGCCGCTGCTGGAGGCGGGCCGGAACGCGGACTGGCCCTGGAAGAAATGACGGCGGATCCGGTGCCGCGTCCGCTCCCGAGAGGGACGGGTGCGGCACCGGGTGTTCCCGGGACCCGTCCGCGGGGCGCATACTCGCGGTGATGAAACAGTCAGCCGGATCCCGGCGCCACCTGCCTTCCAGTCCCTTCAACCACCCGGCCCAGGAGGCCTCACCGGTCGAATCGTTCGACGCGGGCGACCGGGTGTCGCACGACCAGTTCGGCCTCGGCCGGGTCATCGCCGTCGAGGGCGACAACGACGCGGTGCTCATCGACTTCGCCGGGCGGCAGGGCAGAATCCTGCGCCCGTACTCCAAACTGACCAAGCTCTGAGCCGACCGGGCTCCGAGCGGGACACCGACCACGACCGGGGCCCCGGGGTACGTCCACGGACGTACCCCGGGGCCCGTCGCGTCACAGTGCCTGGGCCGCGGGCTTCACCATGCCGCGGACGGTGCGCGACTTCACGAAGTCGCCGATGGCGGTCATCTCCCACTCGCCGGAGAACTGCTTGATCAGCTTGGCCATCATCACGCCGGTCTGCGGCTCGGCGCCGGTCAGGTCGAAGCGGACCAGCTCCTCGCCGGTGGCCCCGTCGATCAGCCGGCAGTAGGCCTTGGCGACCTGGGTGAACTTCTGGCCGGTGAACGAGTTGACCGTGAAGACCAGGCCGGTCGCCTCCGGCGGGATGCGGCCCAGGTCCACGACGATCACCTCGTCGTCGCCGGCTCCCTCACCCGTGAGGTTGTCGCCGGAGTGCTTGATCGCGCCGTTCAGGATGGAGAGCTTGCCGAAGTAGCAGCTGTCGATGTGATTGCGCTGCGGGCCGTAGGCGATCACCGAGGCGTCGAGGTCGATGTCCTTGCCGCGGAAGGCGGGCTCCCAGCCGAGGCCCATCTTGACCCGGGAGAGCAGCGGCCGGCCGCCCTTGACCAGGGAGACCGTCTGGTTCTTCTGGAGGTTGACCCGGCCCTTGTCGAGGCTGATCTTCCCGCCGGCGGGCACGGGCGCCGGGGCGGGCGGGGCCGGCGGGGCGGGGGGAGCCGGGGGCGCGGCGATCCGCGGGTCCACCGGGCCGGTGGGCGGCATCGGGGGCGCGGCGGGCACGGGGGCCGGGGCGGCGGCGGGCTCCTCCTCGACCGAGACGCCGAAGTCCGTGGCGATGCCGGCCAGGCCGTCGGCGTAGCCCTGGCCGACCGCGCGGGCCTTCCAGGCGCCGTTGCGGAGGTAGACCTCGATGACCACGAGCGCCGTCTCGGTGCCCAGCCGGGGCGGGGTGAAGGTGGCGAGCACGCTGTTGTCGTCGGCGTTGCGCACGGTCGCGGTGGGCTCGATGCCCTGGAAGGTCTGGCCCGCCGCGTCCGGGCTCGCCGTGACGACGATCTTCTCGATGCCGGGCGGGACCGCCGCGGTGTCCACCAGGATCGAGTCCGGCGCGGTGCCGCCGCCGGAGCGGTAGGTCACACCGGGGCCCGCGGGCTGGTTGTAGAAGATGAAGTCGTCGTCCGAGCGCACCTTGCCGTCTGCGGTGAGCAGGAGGCCCGAAACGTCGAGCCGCACCGGGGCGGAGACGTCCACTGCCACGCGGGCGGCGGAGAGAGGGATGTTCGAGCCGGGGGTCATAGCGGTCATGTCCGGAGTAACGAACGACCCCGCTTTGCCGTTCCCTTACCTTTGCCGTCCCCTCGCCGCCCCCGCCGTCCCCCGCCCCGCGGTCCCGGCCGCCCCCTCGGACGTGCGGGCGTGCGGGTGTGCCGGGGCCGCGGGCCCGGTGCCCGTCAGCGTCCGCGCGACCGGTTGCGCGGGTGATCGCGGGCGGTGCGTTCGTTGCCGTGCTTGTACGCCCCGGTCCAGCGGGCCATCACCAGTTGGGCGTCCCCGGACCCCACCTCGGCCAGGAACTTCTCCGCCCGGCCGCCGCGCAGCGTGCCCGCGGGACGGCCGTGGTGGGTGATGGTGACGCTCGCGTCGCCGTGCTGCTCGTACAGGAATCCGGAAGGTCTCGGCATGACCCGCATCCTGCCCGGCGGCGGACGCGCTGTCGCGCGGTTTTCCGCGGGGGCACCGGTGGGGCCGGTCAGTGCGGCCAGATCGGTGGGGTGGTGCAGAAGTGGCCGCCGAGGCGGGTGTGGTCGGGGTTGTCCGGGTCCAGTTCCCCCTGCTCGGCGACGAGCCGCGCCGCGTACGGCTCCGAGTCGTCCTGCGGCTCGTAGCCCAGTGCGCGGGCCGAGGCCAGGTCCCACCACAGCCGGGTGTTGGCGGAGGAGCCGTGGACGACGGTGTGCCCCACGTCCTTCGCGGTGAGCGCGGCGTGCAGGAGCCGGGCGCCGTCCGCCGGGCTCAGCCAGAGCGACAGCATCCGCACCGAGGTCGGCTCGGGGTAGCAGGAGCCGATGCGCACCGAGACGGTCTCCATGCCGTGCCGGTCCCAGTACAGCTGGGCGAGGTCCTCCCCGAAGGACTTGGACAGGCCGTAGAAGGTGTCGGGGCGGCGCGGGGCGTCGACGGCGATCGGCGGGTCGCCGGGCAGCGGGCGGGGGGTGTGGCCGGCGACGTGGTTGGAGGAGGCGAAGACGACGCGCCGGACGCCCTCCTCGCGCGCGGCCTCGTAGAGGTTGTACGTGCCCTCGATGTTGGCCCGCAGGATCCTGTCGAAGGAGGACTCCAGGGAGATGCCCGCGAGGTGGACGACCGCGTCGACGCCCCGCACGGCCTCGCGCAGCGCCGCCCGGTCGCCGAGGTCGGCCGTGATCGCGCCGGGCTCGCCCTCGACGGGGCGGGCGTCGAGGAGCCGGAGCCGGTGGCCGTACGCGGGCAGGAGACCGCGCATCAGGGTGCCGAGACCGCCGGCGGCGCCGGTGAGCAGGACGGTGCGGGGAGCGGACATGCGCGGATCTCCTCGGTGCGTGGGCGCGCACGCGTACTGCGGGCGCGCGGCACGGCCCCTGCGGCGCCTGCGGGACGTGCCCGTCGGAAGCCAAAGCCATGGACGTCATTCATATGTGTGGACAAAGTAAGAAGTGCCGACGGGGCGAGTCAAGGGTTGTGCCGCCCCGGCGGGGGCGGCGGTCCGGAGTGCGCGTCCGGATGTCCTGCGCGATGCCCTGCGCGTTCCCCTCCTTGACCGGCGCCCGGCGGCTGCCTTAGCGTGCAGTTGTTCACGAATGTGGACGGCGATCATAATTGTGCACGCCTGGACCTGCTCAGGGAGCGCCAGTGACCTCAGCCCCTCTTGCCGCCCGACTGCACCGTGCGACCGGGCCGCTCTTCTTCCCCGTCACCGCGTACGGACCGGACGGCACCGTCGACCTCGACGCCTTCCGCGCCCATGTGCGCACCGGCGTCGACGCCGGTGCGGCGGCGGTCTTCGCCTGCTGCGGCACCGGCGAGTTCCACGCGCTGACGCAGCGGGAGTTCCGCGCCGTCGTCGCCGCGGCGGTCGAGGAGACCGCCGGGCAGGTGCCCGTCGTCGCGGGGGCCGGGTACGGCACCGCGCTCGCCGTCGAGTACGCCAGGATCGCCGAGGAGGCCGGCGCGGACGGGCTCCTCGCGATGCCCCCCTACCTCGTCGTCGCCGACCAGGAAGGACTGCTGGGCCACTACACCGTGCTCGCCGCGGCCACCGGCCTGGAGACGATCGTCTACCAGCGCGACAACGCCGTCTTCACCCCCGGGACCGTCGTGGCACTGGCCCGGACCCCCGGCGTCATCGGCCTCAAGGACGGCTACGGCGACCTCGACCTGATGCAGCGCATCGTCAGCGCCGTCCGCACCGAGGCGCCGGGGGAGGACTTCCTGTACTTCAACGGGCTGCCCACCGCCGAGCTCACCGGCCGGGCCTACCGCGGCATCGGCGTCACGCTCTACTCCTCGGCCGTCTTCGCCTTCGCGCCCGACATCGCGCTCGCCTTCCACCGGGCCCTGGAGGCCGGCGACGACGCCCTGACGGACGAACTCCTCGACCACTTCTACCGGCCGCTCGTCGAACTGCGCGCCAAGGGCCGCGGCTACGCCGTCTCGCTCGTCAAGGCCGGGGTCCGGCTCGGCGGCCCGGCCGTCGGCCCGGTCCGCACCCCGCTCACCGAGCCGCCCGCCGCCCACGTCGAGGAGCTCACCGGGATCATCGCGCGCGGCCGCGCCGTCCTGGAGAAGCACGGGCAGGAGCAGCGCGGGTGAGGACCTCCGCCTTCCTCTATCCCTGGGACGTCGTCGGCGACCCGGACGCGGCCGCCCGCATCGCGGACCTGGGCGTCCGGCAGGTGACGCTCGCCGCCGCCTACCACTCCACCCGGGCACTGACCCCGCGTCATCCCGCCCGCCGCATCGTCACCGCCGAGCACGCGGCGGTGCTCTACCCGCCGGACGAGGAGCGGTGGGCGGGGCGCGAGCTGCGCCCGTACCCGCAGTCGTGGGTGGCCGGCGACGACCCGTACGCGCAGGCGGCCCGGGCCCTCACCGACGCCGGGCTCCAGGTGCACACCTGGGTGGTCCTCGCGCACAACTCCCGCCTGGGCGCCGAGCACCCCGGGACCTCCGTCGTCAACGCGTACGGCGACCGCTATCCCTGGGCGCCCTGCATCGCACGGCCCGAGGTCCGCGCGTACCTGATCGACCTGGCCGCAGAGGCCGCGGTGCGCGACGGCGCGGGCGGAACCGAGCTGGAGTCCTGCGGCTGGTACGGCTTCGCGCACCTGCACGCCCACGACAAGACCACGGGCGTCGGGCTCGGCGACGCGGCGCAGTACCTGATGTCGCTCTGCTTCTGCTCCGCCTGCCGCACCGGGTATGCCGGACAGGGCCTGGACGCCGATGCCCTGGCCGCGGCCGTGCGCCGGGCCCTGGAACCGTGCTGGGCCGGTTCCGGCAGCGCGGAGGCCGGCTGGGAGGCCGTGCGGGAACTCCTCGGCGCCGACCTCGCCGACGCCACCCTCCGGTGGCGCGGCACGGTCGCCCGTACGCTCCAGGAGGCCGCGGTGGCCGCCGTGCGGGCGGCGGCGGAACCGGGCTTCCAGGTGCTGCTGCACGCCGACCCCGCGCCGTACCGCACCGGTGCGAACACGGGCGTCGACCCCGGGCACGTCCTGTCCGTCGCGGACGGCGTGGTGCTGCCCTGCACCGGCGCCGACGCGGTGCGCGAGGCCGTGCTCGGCCCGTTCGCCGGGAGCGAGGGGGTGCTCGCGGCCAACTTCTGCGTGGTCACCGGCATGGGCGGCAACCCCGCCGCACTGGAGCGGGACGCCGAGCACGCGGCCTCGCTCGGCGCGAACCAACTGCGCCTGTACCACGCCGGACTGGCCTCGGACCCGGACCTGGCGGCCGTCGCCGGGGCGCTGGCACGCCTGGGCCGCTGACGGAGCCGCGCCGGGCGGGGGCGTACGGCGGACGCCCCCGCCCGGCGCGTTCAGCGCGCCAGCGCCGCCTTCATCATCTTCTGGGCGACCGGCGCCGCCAGACCGTTGCCGCTGACCTCCGAACGGGCCGCGCCCGAGTCCTCGACGACCACCGCCACCGCGACCTCCTTGCCGGTCGAGGCGTCCTTCGCGTACGAGGTGAACCAGGCGTACGGGGTCTTGCTGTTGCCCACCCCGTTCTGCGCGGTGCCCGTCTTGCCGCCTACCTCGGCCCCGGCGATCCGGGCGTTGGTGCCGGTGCCCTGCTCGACGACGGTCACCATGGCGCTGCGCAACTGCTCGGCGGTGTCCGGCGACACCACCCGCTCGGTGTCCCCGTCCGGGAACTCCTGGAGCGTGTCGCCCTCTCCGTCGGTCACCGAGGACACCATGTGCGGAGCGGCCAGTTCGCCCCCGTTGGCGAGCGCGGACGACACCATGGCCATCTGCAACGGCGTCGCCGTCACCTCGAACTGGCCGATGCCCGTCAGCGCGGTCTGGGGCCGGTCCATGCCGGACGGGTAGACGCTCTCGCTCGCCCGCACCGGAACGTCCAGCTTCTCCGTGTTGAAGCCGAACTTCTCCGCCATCGCCCTGACCTTGTCCTGACCGAGGTCGACGGCGGCCTTCGCGAAGACGTTGTTGCAGGAGTACTGGAGCGCGGTGCGCAGCGTGGCGTTCTCGCACGGCGCGGTGGCGCTCTCGTTGCGCAGGACGGTGCTGGTGCCGGGCAGGGTGTACGGGTTGGGGCTGGCCGTGCGCTCGTCGACCGAGCCGTACAGCCCGTCCTCCAGCGCTGCGGCGGCCACCACCAGCTTGAACGTCGAACCCGGTGCCAGCGGCTGCCGGATCGCCCGGTTGACCAGCGGTTTGTCCTCGTCGTCGAGCAGCTTCCGCCAGGCGTCGCCGTCCGCCGTCCCGCTGATCGTCGACGGATCGTACGAGGGGGTGGAGACCATGCCCAGGATCCGCCCGGTGCCCGGCTCGATCGCGACGGCGGCGCCCTTGTCGTCGCCGAGCGCCTCGTACGCCGCCTTCTGCACGGCCGGGTCGATCGTCGTCAGGACGTTGCCCGGATCGGCCTGCTTGTCCGTCACCATGTCCAGCGGGCTCTTCAGCCGGTCGTCGGTGCCGTCCAGCACGTGGCTGTAGATGCCTTCGAGCTGGGTGGAGCCGTACGCCTGCGAGCCGTAGCCGGTGACGGCCGCGTAGAGCTCGCCCCGGGTGTAGGTGCGTTTGTACGCGAGATCGCTGCCCACCGTCCTCTTCGAACCGGTGACCGGGTCCCCGGCCACGATGATGTCGCCGAGCGGCTGCGCGTACTGCGCGATGGTCTTCCGCCGGTTGTGGTCGTTGTCCGCGAGCGCCTGCGCCTGATACGCCTGCAGCCAGGTCGCCCGCACCAGGAGGGCGAGAACCAGCAGCAGACAGAAGACGGACGTGTGCCTGATCGTTCTGTTCATCCCACCGAGGGACGAGCGGGGCGTCGGGGGACGTTCCCGGTTGTGCCGATTCTCACCGATTCCTCATGATCAGCCGGAATCCCCGGGAGCGATGAACCCCGACTCGTACGCCGCGATCACGGCCTGGGTGCGGTCCCGGGCGCCGGTCTTCGCGAGCACCGCCGCCACGTGCGTCTTGGCCGTCGCGGGCCCCACGGCCAGCCGCCCGGCGATCTCCGCGTTGGTCAGCCCGGCCGTCATCAGCCGCAGCACCTCCGCCTCCCGCTCGGTGAGCCGGGCCACCCACGGCGGCCGGTCGGCCCCCCGCCGCGTCAGGTGCTCGGCCGCCAGGGTCCGGACCGCCGCCGGGAACAGCAGCGTGTCGCTGCGGGCGACCAGCCGCACCGCCTGCACGAGGTCCTCGGCCGCCGCGCGCTTCAGCAGGAAACCGGCCGCCCCGGCGACGAGCGCGTCGTACACGTAGGAGTCGTTCTCGAAGGTGGTCACGACGACGATCCGCGGCGGGGCGTCGAGCGAGCCGAGGATCTGCTCGGTGGCGCGGATGCCGTCGATCTCCGGCATCCGTACGTCCATCAGCACCACGTCGGGCCGCAGCTCGCGCACCACGGACACGGCCTGCGCGCCGTTCGCCGCCTCGCCGACGACCTCCAGATCGGGTTCGGCGTCCAGGATGACGCGCAGCGCCGTGCGCACCATCCGCTCGTCGTCGGCCAGAACCACCCGGACCTTCGTGCTCACTTCTTCTCCTGTCCGTCCGTACGCAAAGGGAGGCGCGCGGTCAGCCGCCACGCGCCGTCGTGCGGCCCGGCCTCCGCGCGGCCGCCGAGCAGCACCGCCCGCTCGGCGACGCCGCGCAGTCCGCGCCCGCCCCCGGGCCGCACCGCCGCGGGCCGCTCCGGCAGCGGGTTGTCCATGACGATCTCCACGTCCGTCGCGCGCACCGTGATCCGCAGCTCCACCGCCACCCCGGGCCCGCCGTGCCGCAGCGCGTTGCTCAGCCCCTCCTGCACGATCCGGTACGCCTCCCGCGACACGGCGGCCGGGACCGTGCCCGGCTCGCCCCGCACGGTGAGGGAGACCGGCACCCCGCAGTGTTTCAGCAGCCCGTCCAGCGCGTCGAGCGCCGGGCCGGTCGTCCCGGCCGCCCCGTGCTCCTCGCCGCTGCGCAACAGGCCGAGCACGGAGTCGAGCTCGCCGACCGTGCGCCGGGTGGTCTCCTCGATCGCGGCCAGCGCCTCGCGGACGAACTCCGGGTCGCTGTCCAGGACCCTGCGGGCCGCGCCCGCCTGGAGCGTGACGGCGCTCAGCGCGTGGCCCACCGAGTCGTGCAGTTCCCGGGCGAGCCGGTTGCGTACCGCCAGATCGGCCGCCCGGCGTTCGGCGGCGGCCAGCCGGTCCTCCGGGGTCGGGCCCAGCAGCACCGGGGCCCGGCCGGCGAGCAGCGCCCCGGCCAGTGCCGCGCAGACGGCCACCGCCAGCAGCGTCGCGATCCCGGCGAGGGGGCTCAGGGCGAGGATCCAGGACCGGTCCAGCCCCTCGGGCGGGGCGACGACCGGGGAGTCGCGCACCGCCTTCGAGAACGGCAGCACCATGAGGGACAGCGCGAGCGGGGGCAGCGACAGCGTCGTGGCACTCACGATGCCGCCGAGCGCGAGGTGCGTCGTGTACCAGGCCGCGGTGCGCACCCGGGCCTGCCGGGTCCTGGCGGGCCCGTCGGCCAGCTGCCGGCCGGCGGGCAGGCCGCACAGCGCGCGGGCCGCGGCCACCGAGAGCGGCCGGGCCGGCGGGAAGAGCGCGGTGACCGCGGCCATGGGCAGGGCGCAGACGAACGCGACGAGCTGGTGCGGGAGGGACATGAAGAGGGTGGCGTCCGGGCGGAGCGAGCCGACCAGCACCAGGGCCGCCAGGAAGTACGGCATCAGCAGCGCGCCGCCGAGGATCAGGTGCAGCCAGCGCAACCGGGCCCGCCGCCCGAACAGCGTGGTCACGCGCGGATGCCGGGGGACGGGGCGGACGGCACGGCGCCGCGGGAGCCGGGGGCCGCCGCGCGTTCCGAGAAGAAGTACCCGCCGAGGGTGACCACCAGCGCTCCGAGCAACATCTGGACACCGTAGATCACCACCATCGTGGGCGTGGGCTGTTCGGAGACCTTCTGGGTCCCGGTCAGCGAGGCGGCGCTCAGCCAGCCGCCCCAGCAGCCCGAGGCCCCCGAACCGCACCAGGCCAGGACGAGCGGAACGGCGAGGGGGAGCGCGGAGCGGCGGAAGGCGAGCAGCAGCACCCCGGCGGCGGCGACGAGGGCGAAGAGGGCGTTGAACGCCTCCATGACGTAGAAGGAGCCGTCCCGGTCCGCGATCCTGGCCGCGTTGAGCCCCGCGGTCGAGCCGGTGGCCCACACCAGGTGCATGACGGCCGGTACGACCGCGAGCAGCGAGACGAGGACCGCGGTGACCCGCAGGGCGGGCGCGGTGGGGCTCTCCGGCAGGTCCCGCAGGGTGCCCCGCCAGAGATGGCCCCAGCGCTCCCGGGCGTACAGCGCGAACAGGGTGCCCAGCGCGATGCCCTGGAGGGTGAAGCCGCCGTAGACGACGCCGAAGACCCACTCGTCGAGGAAGGGGTCGCCGTCCCCGCCGTTCCCGCCGACACCGCTGCCCCGGAACAGGCTCACCACCAGTTGCGCCGGGTACCCGGTCATGATCGGCAGCAGCAGCCCGGACGCCACCCACACGGGCAGGACGAGCAGCCAGGCGGGCACCCGCAGGCCCCAGGGCCGGGTGAGCAGCAGGGCGATGACCACGACGGCGCTGTCCATCAGGATCGTGACGCCGTTGGCGACGATCATCGTGGTGCGGTGTTCGAGCAGCGGGCTGCCGTCCGGGATGCCGACCCGACTGCCCGCGATCCAGGCGGTCTTGAGCGCGATGTACGGCAGGGTGGAGGCGATCGCGAGCGCACGGAGGAGGGCGCGGGCTCCGGGGCGCCCCACGGCGGTGGCCGCGGCGGACGAGGTCTGTGTCATGGCACCCACACTTCCGTGCGGTCCGGGCGGGCACGTCGTGCCCGGTGACGATCCGGCTCCGCCGCGCGGCGGAGCCGGATCGTCACCGGGTCGTCCCGGCAGGTGGCCGACGCCCCGTCGGCCGTCCCGCCGCGGGCACGCGTCATGGCGGAGGGGCCGCCCCGGGCCTCGCGCGGGGGATCGCCGGGGGTCAGAGCCTCCGGGTGGCGAGCGCCAGCCGGTCGCGCGCGTCGAACAGTGCGTCCTTGACCATCTGCTCGTGCGCGGGCGTGAGCCGGGCGACCGGCACGGAGCAGCTGATCGCGTCGCGGGCGGGGGTGCGGTAGGGGATGGCGATGCCGAAGCAGCGCAGCCCGAGGGTGTTCTCCTCGCGGTCCACCGCGTACCCCTGCTCGCGGACCAGGTGCAGCTCCTCGATGAGCTTCTCGCGGTCGGTGATGGTGTGTTCGGTCAGCGCGGGCAGCGTCTCGGGCAGCATCTTGCGGACCTGCTCGTCGCTGTGGGTGGCCAGGAGCGCCTTGCCGAGGGAGGTGGAGTGGGCAGGCAGCCGGCGGCCGACGCGGGTGAAGGGGCGCAGGTAGTGCTGGGACTGCCGGGTGGCGAGGTACACCACGCTCGTCCCGTCGAGGCGGGCCAGGTGGATGGTCTCCGCCGTGTCGTCGGAGAGCCGGTCCAGGGTGGGCCGGGCCGCCGCGACGACCTCGTCCCCGTCGATGTACGAGGTGCCGACCAGCAGGGCCCGCACCCCGATCCCGTACCGGGTGCCCGTCGCGTCGGTCTCCACCCAGCCCAGCTCCACCAGCGTGCGCAGCAGCATGTACAGGCTGGACTTGGGATAGCCGACGGCCTCCTGCACCGCGGCGAGCGAGTGCATGCCGGGCCGCCCCGCGAAGTATTCGAGCAGCTCCACCGTACGCACGGCGGACTTGACCTGTGCCCCACCGGACTCGGCAGCGGACATCGACCTACGCTCCTTCCAGCCCATTCACGAAACCTGCGCCCCGTCGAACTCCCGTGTCCGGTCGGTCCGATGGCGCCTTGCCAATATCGAACAATCGGAAATAGAGTCGCTTCGTATTCACGATCGGGAACTTTGTTCAGAATACCGAACAAACTCCGATGTGCGGCAGTGAAGCGGAAGGAAAAGCACGGTGGCAGCAACACCAGTCTGGAGCGTCGACCCCCGCACCGGGAACCCGCGTGAGCAGGTCGCGGTGGAGGCTACAGCGGAGGAGGTCGACCGCGCCGTCCGGGCTGCCCACGCGGTGCGCGACTCGCTCGCCGACCGCACCGTGCGCGCCGCGTTCCTGCGCACGGCCGCCGACCTGCTCGCCGAGGCCGGGGAACACGTCGTCGAGGCCGCGGACGCGGAGACCGCGCTGGGCCCGGCCCGCCTCACTGGTGAACTCGCCCGCACCGCAGCCCAGTTGAGGGCCTTCGCGGAGGTCGTCGACGAGGGTGCCTTCCTGGACATCCACATCGACCACGCGGACGACACCCGCACCCCGCCGTGGCCCGACATGCGCCGCTACAAGATCCCGCTCGGGGTCGTCGCCGTGTACGCGGCCAGCAACTTCCCGCTCGCCTTCTCCGTCCCCGGCGGCGACACCGCCAGCGCGCTGGCGGCCGGCTGCCCGGTCGTCGTCAAGGCCCACCCCGACCACCCCGCCACCTCCGAGCTGTGCGCCTCCGTGCTGCGCCGGGCGGCGGCCCGGGTCGGCCTGCCCGAGGACGTGCTGATCCTGGTGCACGGCTTCGAGGCCGGCGTCGAGCTGATCAAGCACCCGCTCGTCGCGGCCGCCGGCTTCACCGGCTCCGTGCGCGGCGGACGCGCCCTGTTCGACGCGGCGGCGGCCCGCCCCGTCCCGATCCCCTTCCACGGCGAGCTGGGTTCCCTCAACCCCGTCGTGGTGACCGAGGCCGCGGCCGCCGAGCGCGGCGAGCAGATCGGGGCCGGGCTCGCGGGCTCGATGACCCTGGGTTCGGGCCAGTTCTGCACCAAGCCCGGCTTCGTCCTGGTCCCGGCCGGCGAGAACGGCGACCGGCTGCTGAAGTCCCTCACCGACGCGGTCAGCGACACCGAGGCGGGCGTCCTGCTCGACCACCGGATGCGCGACGCCTTCGTCGCGGGGGTGGGTGCCCGGGCCGCACTCCCCGACGTGGAGGCCCCCGTCACCCCCGGCGCGGGCGGCGAACACACCGTCTCGGCCGGCTTCCTGACCGTACCTGCCGCCCTGCTCACCGCCGAGGGCCCGCACGACGAACTCCTGGAGGAGTGCTTCGGCCCCGTCACGGTCGTGGCCCGCTACACCGGCACCGACGAGATCACCGCGGTCCTCTCCCGGCTCCCCGGCAACCTCACCGCCACCCTCCAGGCCGCCACCGAGGAGACCGACGCCGACGCCCCCGGCCTCCTCGCCGCCCTCACCCCGCTGGCCGGCCGGGTGCTCGTCAACGGCTGGCCCACCGGTGTCGCCGTCGCCCCCGCCCAGCACCACGGCGGCCCCTACCCGGCCACCACCTCCACCTCGACCTCGGTCGGCTCCACCGCCATCGAACGCTGGCTGCGCCCGATCACCTACCAGACCACCCCCGAGGCGCTGCTCCCGCCCGAGCTCCACGAGGACAACCCCCTGGGCCTGCCCCGCCGGGTGGACGGCCGCCCCGCCTGACCGCGTACGTCCCCGAACTCCCCTTTCGTGCCGGACCCGTCCGGCACGAAAGGGCCGGCGGCCCCGGACGCCGAACAGCCGGTGCGCGTGCCTTCTCGCCGGTCGGCCGAATCGCCGAACAGTCGAACGAATGAGCGCGGGTACTCGGCGGAATTGAGTACCACCACCCAGCCCCCGGTGTCCGCCGGAGGGTTGGGTGGACCGCATGGACACCACCCCCGACACCGCGGACCGGTGCCGGTCCGACTTCGAACGCGTGGACCGCAACATCCGGTCGGCCTCCTGGTTCGGCCTCGTCATGCTGGTGCCGGTGTGTTTCGGCTCTCTCCTCGTCACCCTGAGCTCGACCCGGGCCTCCGGCTGCGTGACCTACGGCGTGCGGTGTTCCGACGTGCCCGGGGGCTCGATTCCCGGGTGCTTCCTGGCGGCACTCCTCCTCGGCATCGCAGCGGTGGCTTGGCCGGGGAAACTGCTGCCGTTCCCCTCCGCACGCGGCTGGCTGCTGGGCCTGCACATCACGGCACAGCTCATGACCGCGTTGCTGATCCTCGGTTACGTCTGACGGCCGACGGCGGGCACGGCGGGACTCGGTGCCCTCGCCCCGGCGGACGCAGGGCAGCATGGGCGTCATGACCGCCGACCGAGTCCTGATCCTCGCCCCGCGCGATTCCGCGACCGGGCGCCGTTTCGCCACGACCGCGCAGGGCCGGGGACTGCGCGCCCTGACCGCGCACGAATGGCGGCTTCCGGACGGCGCGCGGGACGCCGCCGGGCAGGCGCATCTGTACGGCGGGCCGCTGCTCGCCGACCGGGTGGCCGCCGAGCTGGACCTCGTGGTGCTGGAGCCGCCGGCCGACTGGCTGGCTTCGTTGCCGACGGCGCTGACCGGACGCCGGGTGGAGGCGCTCACTCTGGTGGAGGCCCGGCGACTGCGCAGGCCGGCCTTCGTCAAGCCGCCGACCGACAAGTTCTTCCCCGCCCGGATCTACCCCGACGGCTCACGGCTGCCCGGACCGGACGCGTTCGACGACGACCTGCCGGTGCTGGTGAGCGACATCGTCCGTTTCACCCGTGAGTACCGGCTGTTCGTCATGGACGGCGCCGTGCGCACGGGCAGCCGCTACGCCGTCGGCCCCGCGCTCGACCCGGTTCCGCTGGACGAGGACGAGCACGGCCCCGAGGTCCGCGCCTTCGCCGCCGAACTGCTCGCGGAGGCGGCCGGGGCGCTGCCCTCCGCCGCCGTGGTCGACGTCGGCCTGCTCGACGACGGCCGGTGGGCTGCGGTGGAGGCGAACCCCGCCTGGGCCAGCGGTGGTTACGCCTGCGACCCGGAACGCGCGCTGGACGTGGTGTTCCGGGCGGCCGGTCCGGCCCGGGACGTCGCTCCGGCGGACCTGCGCTTCGCCCGGCCCGTACCGGGAGCCCGGTCCGGGCGGTGACCGGGTGGCCGGTCGGGCGGGCGGTCCGGGTGTCGGGGCCGGCCGGGGAATGAGGGCATTTGTTTCCGTGTTGCCCAGTTGCCCACAGAGCGGGGAAGACCCCCGCGACCGTGCCGGGCCGCGAGAAGACGGAGAGAAGAAGGACATGCGCGTCGAGATCTGGAGCGACATCGCCTGCCCCTGGTGCTACATCGGGAAGGCCCGCTTCGAGAAGGGCCTGGCGGAGTTCGCCCACCGCGACGAGGTCGAGATCGTGCACCGGTCCTTCGAACTCGACCCCACATACGCCGGGGACGAACCCGTCCAGGTGATCGACATGCTGGCGCGGAAGTACGGGCGCACCCGCGAGGAGGCGCAGGCCATGGAGGCGAACGTCGCGGCCAACGCGCGGGCCGAGGGGCTCGGCTACCTCACCGAGGGCCGCGACCACGGCAACACCTTCGACATCCACCGGCTGCTCCACCTGGCCCGCGCCCGGGGCCGCCAGGACGAGCTGCTGAACCTCGCCTACCGGGCCAACTTCGCCGAGGAGCGGTCCGTCTACGACGGCGACGTGCTGGTGGCGCTGGCCGTGGAGGCCGGACTCGACGCCGACGAGGCGCGGGCCGTGCTCGCCGATCCGAAGGCGTACGCGGACGAGGTGCGGGCCGACGAGCGGGAGGCGGCCGAGCTGGGCGCCAACGCGGTGCCGTTCTTCGTGTTCGACCGGCGGTACGGCATCTCCGGCGGCCAGCCCGCCGAGGTCTTCACCCAGGCGCTCGAACAGGCGTGGAAGGACCGTCCGGTGACCATGATCGGCGAGGACGCCGGGGCGTGCGGCCCGGACGGCGCCTGCGAGGTCCCCGCGACGGGCGGCACGAACGCCTGAGTCCGCTCCGGCGCACGGGAGGCGCGCCCGCGGGGACTTCCCGGGCGCGTCCTCCGGTTCCCCGTGATTGACCATGAACCGGGGGGACACCAGGCTGGGCGCATGGAGACCACTTCGCTTTCGCTCAGCCGGGCCGTGCACGGCGAGTTCGCGCCGGAGACCACCTACCTCAACACGTCCACCTGCGGGCTGCTGCCCCGTCGCACCGTGGCGGCGGTGCGGTCGCTCGCCGAGCGCGTCGCCGCGGGCCGCGGTGTCGGCTCCGGCGACTTCGCGACGGTGGAGGCCGCCCGGTCCGGCTTCGCCCGCCTCGTCGGGACGGACGCCGACCGGGTGGCCGTCGGCAGCTCCGTCTCCGTGCACGTCGGACTGATCGCGGCCGCGCTGCCGCCGGGGGCCGAAGTGCTGGCACCCGAGGGGGAGTTCAGCTCCGTCGTCAGCCCGTTCGCGGTCCGCGGCGACCTGCGGACCCGGTACGTCCCGCTGGACGGCCTGGCCGACGCCGTACGTCCGGACACCGCGCTCGTCGCACTGTCCGCCGTGCAGTCGTCGGACGGCCGGGTCGCCGATCTGAAGGCGGTGCGCGCGGCGGCGGCCGCCCACGGCGCCCGGACCCTGCTCGACATCTCACAGGCGGCCGGCTGGCTGCCGCTGGACGCGGGGGAGTACGACTTCACCGTCGCCGGGGGCTTCAAGTTCCTGCTCTGCCCGCGGGGCGCCTCCTTCCTCACCGTCACCGAGGACGCGCAGCGCGGCCTGCCGCCGGTCTTCGCGAGCTGGGCTGCCGCCGAGGACCCGGGGAACAGCACGTACGGCCCGGTCGAACGGCTCTCCCCGTCCGCCCGCCGCTACGACGAACCGCCCGCCTTCCTGTCGTACCACGGCGCCGAGCAGTCGCTGGAGCTGCTCGGCGAGGTCGGCGTGGAGGCCGTGCACGCCCACGCCACCGGGCTCGCCGCCCGCATGCGGGCGGGGCTGGCGGAGCTGGGGCACGAGGCGGTGCCGGGGGAGTCGGCGATCGTGGCCGTGCCCGGACTCGGCGTGCGGGAGGCCGAGCTGGCACGGGCCGGGGTGGTGGTCTCCAACCGGGCGGGGAGCCTGCGCGCGGCCTTCCACCTGTACAACACGCAGGCCGACGTGGACCGGGCCCTGGACGTGCTCTCCGGCTGAGTCCGCCGCCCGGTGCCGACCGGCGGACCGGGAGCGCCGGAGGCGGCACCGGAAGGGCGGTGGGCGGCGGGGATCAGCAGCCGGGGGAGTGGCGGAGCTCGGGACAGCCCTCGGTCTCCCGGCGGAGGTTCTCCTCGACCTTGGCGAGCAGCCGGGCCAGCTCCTCGCGCTCGCCCCGGTCGAGGCCGGCCAGGGTGTGCTCCTCCAGGTCCGTCCAGGCCCGTTCGACCTCGGAGTGCAGCGCGCAGCTGTCCTCGGTGGCGTCGACCAGGACGGCCCGGCGGTCGTCCGGGTCGGGGCAGCGGCTGACGTGCCCGGCCTGCTCCAGGCGTTGGAGCATCTTGGTGACGGTGGAGGGGTCCAGGCCGACGGCCTTGATCACCTCGGACTGGCGCACCGCGCCCGTGTCCCACAGGTACATCATCAGGAACTCCTGGCCGGGGTAGATCCCGGCCCCCTTGAGCATCTTGCCCGCGGCGATCCGGTGCAGCCGGGCCACCCGGGAGAAGGCATGGCTGACGGGGCCGCCCCGGGCGGCGCTCGGCAGCTCGGTACAGGCGGGGTCGGTGCTCGCGGGACCTGACGTCATCGGGACTCCTCGGACGGTGCGGGGCGGGCCCGGGCGGGCGTTCCCGACAGGTCCCCGGGTGGGGTTCCGGCCGGTCGGGAACGAGTGTGGGCCGCTTTCCGCCAACTTTACCTTGGTCGGCCAAGTAAATGGGTTACAGTGGCGGCGCACGCAGATACTTGGCCGACCACATATTTCTTCGGGAGCTCCCATGACCACCGCGTTCGACCCGATCGATCTGTCCGGCACCCGACTCGCCAACCGCATCGCGATGGCCCCGATGACCCGCAGCCGGGCCGGCGAGGGCGGCGTCGCCACGGACCTCGTCGCCGAGTACTACACCCAGCGCGCCTCCGCGGGCCTGATCATCACGGAGGGCATCCAGCCGTCGGTGGTGGGTCAGGGCTACCCCTTCACCCCCGGGCTGCACAGCGCGGAGCAGGTCGCCTCCTGGCGCGGGGTGACCGACCGGGTGCACGCGGCGGGCGGCCGGATCTTCGCCCAGCTCATGCACACCGGCCGCATCGGCCACCCGGTCCTGCTGCCGGACGGACTCACCCCGGTCGCCCCCTCCGCGGTGAAGCCCGCCGGGCAGCTCTTCACCGGGGACGGGATGAAGGACTTCACCACGCCGCGCGAACTGACCGGCGACGAGATCCGGCGGACCATAGCCGACTACGCGGCCGCGGCCCGCAACGCGATCGACGCCGGTTTCGACGGGGTCGAGCTGCACGGTGCCAACGGCTACCTCATCCACCAGTTCCTCGCCCCCAACTCCAACCTGCGCGACGACGAGTGGGGCGGGTCCGACGAGGGCCGCATCAAGTTCGCCGTCGAGGTCGTCAGGGCCGTCGTCGCCGAGATCGGCGCGGAACGCACCGGGCTGCGCATCTCGCCCGGAAACACGTACAACGACATCGCCGAGACCGACCCGGCGGCCGTGTACACCGCGCTGGTGCGGGAGATCGAACCGCTCGGCATCGCCTATCTGCACGTCCTGGAGGCGCTGGAGATCCGCGAGCTGACCCTCGCGCTGCGCAAGCAGTTCTCCGGCACCTTCATCGTCAACCTGCTGACGGACGGGCCGACCGGGCCCGACGACCACCGGGCGATCGACGACGGGCTCGCCGACCTCGTCTCCTACGGCGCGCTGTTCATCGCCAACCCGGACCTGCCGGCCCGGCTGAAGGCCGGCGGCCCGTTCAACACCCCCGACCCCTCCACCTTCTTCGGCGGCGACGCGAAGGGGTACGTCGACTACCCGGCGCTGGACGCCGCGCGGTCCTGAGACCGGGGTGCTCCGGAAGGCCGGGGATCCCGAAGGGGCGGGGGACTTGGAGGGCCGGGGCCCGGAAGGGGGCGCCGGGTGGGGCGCTCCCCTTCGAGGCCCCGGCCCGGTCCGTCACTCCCGGCCGGTCCCGTCCAGCGGTGCGCTGTGCCACTTCCACGACGTGACCCGCGGCCGGCCGGGCAGTTCGGCACGGCCGGTGGCCCAGAGCAGGACGGTCCACCGGTCGGCGTCCCCGGGGGCGTCCGGGAAGAGCCGGGCCAGCGCCCGGTCGCAGAGGTCGGCGGGCGGCGCCCAGGCCACGTCCAGCCCCGCGGCGAGGTCCCGCATGTGCACCAGGGTCTCCACCACCCCCATGGCGGCGAAGCCCTCCGGGTCGGAGACCCCGTAGGAGTGGTACGAACGGACCCCGGGCGACGAGGTCCGCACCATCGCCGCGAGCAGCGCGCCGTTCGCCTCCATCGTCCGCAGCAGCCCGGCCGGGCCGGCCGCCGGGTCCGCGAAGACCGCGTTCTTCGGACCGTTCTCGCGATCGGCGGCCCAGCGGTACGGGAGATACGTGTCCGACGGGGCGTCGGGCGCGTCGGGCACGCCGAGCTGGGCCGCGTAGGAGAACAGGTCGTCGCTCAGGTGCTCCGCGGTCTCCCAGCAGCTCCATTCCAGCGTCCCGGCCGGGACCTGCCAGTCGTCCACCGGGGACTCCCGGAGCGCGGTGGTCGCGAGCCGGACCGCGGTGGTCACGTCGTCCGCCGTGACCGGCAGCCGGGCCCCGGTCAGGGCGGCCCGTTCGGCCGCACCGCACTCGACGCAGAACTCGTTGCCCTCGGGGTCGGCGAGCGTCGCCCAGCCCCGCCCGTTCGGTTTGCGGTGGTCGGCCACGAGGGTGGCGCCCAGGCCGAGCAGCCGCTCGACCTCCTCGTCCCGGGTGCGGTCCTGCGGCTGGAGGTCCAGGTGCAGACGGTTCTTGGTGCTCTTCGGCTCCGGCACCGTGATGAACAGCATTCCGGCCCCGGGGGTCTCGACGAGCGCCTCGGGGTCGCCGGGGGAGTCCTCGTCGGAGAGCGGGGCGTCGAGCACCTGCGACCAGAAGCGGGCGAGTCCGTAGGCGTCGGCGCAGTCGACGGTGATGTGGCGGATGAGAGAGGTCATGCCCCCACTGTCGCCGCCGACGGCCGCGCGGGTCCAACGACTTGAATCGCGTCCCGCACGACCGGCCGCCCGCCGGTCCGCCCGCGGGGAGCGGGCTCAACGGCCGGTGACGAGCATCCAGATCCCGGCGGCCGTGAACAGGCCGCCGCCCATGAAGGGGAGCGCGACGTCACCGATCCGCCTGCCGGCGAGGTCGATGCGCGCCTGCGCCGGGGCGTCGGGGACGTAGCGCACCGGGACCCGGCCGCCCACGGGAAGGCCCTTGATCCCGGACGAACCGGACTCGAACGTGTGCCGTCCGCCCCGCGCGTCGACGAACTCGACCACCGCGAAGTGGACGGCGTCGCCCCTTCCGGAGCTGCTCCTCCGATGGCGTACCACCAGGCCGCCGACGCTGATCCCGCCGTGCCGGAGGCGGCGCCGGACCATGACCTCGTGGACGCCGAACCCGAGGAGGGTGATACCTGCCACCAGTGACATCGCGATCCACACCGTCGCCCAACTCCCTCGTCCGTGCGACTTCTCGGGCATCTCCTGTCGTGGGGGAAGACGTCTTACCGGGCGGACGGGGTTCCTGGCGGGACCGCCGGACCGTGCGGAGCCGGGGACTCGGGCGGGGCAGGGCACGGGCAGGGCAGGAGGTGGCGTGGGCGGGAGCATGGGGGCGGGCGGGGGCGGCATGTCTGCCGTTCCCGCCCCCGCCCGTCACCGGTGTGTCAGCTCACCGCACGGGGGTGAAGTCCCGCGCCCCGATGAACTCCGGGCGCCGCGCCGGTGCCGCGAACGGCTCCTCGGCCGCGTTCTCCACGCTGTTGAAGACGATGAAGACGTTGCTGCGCGGGTACGGGGTGATGTTGTCGCCCGAGCCGTGCATGCAGTTGCAGTCGAACCAGGTCGCCGAACCCGCCCGGCCCGTGAAGAGCTTGATGCCGTGCCGGTCGGCCATCTTCGTCAGGGCCTCGTCGGACGGCGTCCCGGCGTCCTGCATCCGCAGGGACTCCTTGTAGTTGTCCCGGGGCGTCTCGCCCGCGCAGCCGAGGAACGACTTGTGCGAACCGGGCATGATCATCAGCCCGCCGTTGGTGTCGTGGTTCTCGGTCAGCGCGATCGACACCGACACGGCCCGCATGTTCGGCAGCCCGTCCTCGGCGTGCCAGGTCTCGAAGTCCGAGTGCCAGTAGAACCCCGAGGCGCCGAATCCCGGCTTGACGTTGATCCGGGACTGGTGGACGTACACGTCCGAGCCGAGGATCTGACGGGCCCGGCCCACCACGCGCTCGTCGCCCACCAGCCGGGCGAAGACCTCGCTGATCCGGTGGACCTCGAAGACCGACCGGACCTTCTGCGACTTCGGCTCGATGATCGAGCGCTCGTCGGCCCGTACCGCCGGATCGGTGATCAGCCGGTCCAGTTCGGCGCGGTACACGGCGACCTCGTCGGGGGTGATGAGCCGGTCGACGGTGAGGAAGCCGTCGCGCTCGAAGCCCTGGAGGTCCTGCGCGGCCACCGGACCGGGGGCGCCGGGCGCGGACCAGATCACCGGGTCCTGGCGGGGCGTGGTCATCTCGGCCGTGCCGCGCGTGGGGTAGAGATCGACGCGTGCGTCGTGGGTCATGGTTCAGCCCTCCTCGGTCAGCAGGGGATAGACACCGTTCTCGTCGTGCTCCTCCCGCCCGGTGACCGGCGGGTTGAAGACGCAGACGCAGCGGAAATCGGTCCTCGGCCGCATGGTGTGGCGCTCGTGGCCGTCCAGCAGGTACATCGTGCCCGGGGTGATCAGGTACGTCTGTCCGGTCTCGTCGTCGGTGAGTTCGGCCTCGCCCTCGACGCACAGGACGGCCTCGATGTGGTTCGCGTACCACATCGACGTCTCGGTGCCCGCGTACATCGTGGTCTCGTGGAGCGAGAAGCCCACCTTCTCCTGGGCGAGCACGATGCGCTTGCTCTCCCAGGTGCCGGAAGCGGCCCTCACATGCCGGTCGGTGTTCTCGATGTCACTGAACGATCGGACGATCACGGTGGGTCGGTGCCTTTCTCTCCGCGGGGTTTCCCGCTGTGGTGTTTCTCGTAGTGGTGCGGACTCGTCGGGCCCGTCCCCCGTGGCGGGCCGGTGGTTCAGACGGTGTCGCGGATCGCGCGGGCCAGCGTGCGCAGGCCCTCGTCCAGCTCGTCGGGGGTGACGGTCAGCGGCGGCAGCAGCTTCACGACCTCGCTGCGCGGGCCGGACGTCTCCACCAGCAGGCCCAGCTCGAAGGCGCGGGCGCAGACCGCGGCGGCGCGCGCCCCGTCCGTGAACTCCAGGCCCCAGACCAGGCCCCGGCCCCGGTAGCGCGCGCCGAGCGCGGCGTGTTCGTCACAGATCGAGAGCAGCGCCTGCTCGACCTGTTCGCCCCGGACCAGGGTCTGCCGCTCCATCTGGCCGTCCGCCCAGTAGGCGTCCAGCGCGGCGGCGGCGGTGACGAACGCCGGGTTGTTGCCGCGGAAGGTGCCGTTGTGCTCGCCCGGCCCCCAGATGTCCAGCTCCGGGTTGAACAGGCAGAGGGACATGGGCAGTCCGTAGCCGCTGATGGACTTCGACAGGGTGACGATGTCGGGGGCGATGCCGGCCTCCTCGAACGAGAAGAACGATCCGGTGCGTCCGCAGCCCATCTGGATGTCGTCCACGATCAGGAGCATGTCGCGGCGGCGGCACAGGTCGGACAGCGCCCGCAGCCACTCGGGACGCGCCACGTTGATGCCGCCCTCGCCCTGCACCGTCTCGACGATCACGGCGGCGGGCTTGTTGAGCCCGGACCCCTGGTCCTCCAGGAGCCGTTCGAACCAGAGGAAGTCGGGCACCCGGCCGTCGAGGTAGTTGTCGAACGGCATCGGGGTGCCGTGCACCAGCGGGATGCCGGCCCCGGCCCGCTTGAAGGCGTTGCCGGTGACGGCGAGCGAGCCGAGCGACATGCCGTGGAAGGCGTTGGTGAAGGACACGATGGACTCGCGCCCCTTCACCTTGCGGGCCAGCTTCAGCGCGGCCTCGACCGCGTTGGTGCCGGTCGGCCCGGGGAACATCACCTTGTACGGGAGGTCGCGCGGGCGCAGCACGTTGTTCTGGAAGGACTCCAGGAAGGCGCGTTTCGCGGTGGTGGCCATGTCGAGGCCGTGGGTGATGCCGTCGCGCTCGATGTAGTCGATCAGCGCGCGTTTCAGCACCGGGTTGTTGTGGCCGTAGTTGAGCGAGCCCGCTCCGGCGAAGAAGTCGAGGTAGCTGTGGCCGTCCTCGTCGGTCAGCCGGGCGCCCTGGGCACGGTCGAACACGGCGGGCCAGCCGCGGCAGTAGCTCCGCACCTCCGACTCCAGGGTCTCGAAGACACTCAGCGCGGGCGGGGTGATGGTCACGGGGAATCTCCTGCTCGGGAGGGGGGTTCGGACGGCCGGGGGTCGGGCGGCTCGGAGTTCGGGTGGCCCGGAGTCCGAGTGGCCGGAATCCGGAAGGGTCAGGTCCGGAAGAGGCGGGGCCGGGCGGTTCAGGGCTCGGACGGGCCGGGGGACCGGGCGGTTCGGGGTGCCCGGAGGCGGCGGGGCGCGGGGCGCTCAGGCGTGGAACGGGCCGATGCGGTACAGGACTTCGGGCAGGTGAGTCCCCTCGGGGAACAGCTCGCCGTCGAAGAGCACCTCGCGCTCCAGGGCCACGTCGTGGCGCCGCGCGTAGGAGGTGAACAGCCGGTCCGACGCGGTGTTGTCCGGGGTGACGGTCGTCTCGACCGCGGCCAGCCCGTGACCGGCGGCGACCCGGGAGGTCAGCGCGTCCAGCAGCTCCCCCGCGAGCCCGGTCCCGCGATGGCCGTGGTCGACGGCCACCTGCCAGACGACGAGGGTTCCCGGACGGTCCGGCCGGAGGTATCCCGTCACGAAGGCGACCGGCCCACCGGTCTCGTCGCGGGCGACCACGGAGGTCGCCGCGAAGTCACGGCACCACAGCAGGTAGCTGTACGAGGAGTTGAGGTCCAGGACCTCGGAGTCGCGGGCGATGCGCCAGATCGCGGCCCCGTCCTCCACTCGTGGGGTGTCGATGGTGATGAATTCGCTTCGGGCACTTGCAAAATCTGCTGGTGCGGCGGTCATGTGAATTGAATTTACCCAGCAAATTTCCAAATTGCATCGACGCAAAGGGTTGGGCGGGGTACTTGTTTGTGTTATCACGCGGGCGCGTGCCCCGGCGCGACCGGGCTGCGCTTTATTCTGGTTTGGGTGCTATTTATCAGGCATAACGGTCGCACTGTGGAGTAGGTCACATGGTTGTAACTCTCGTGCGGCGCAATGGAATTGCGTGGATCGGGTCCTGGTTCGGGCTCCGAAAACTCGGGTGTTTAGGGTCGGGGAAACCGGGCAGAAGAATGCGGGGAGCTGCTCTGAATAAAGCAGCTCCCCGCATTTTTGGAATATTTGCCCTCCGGCCCGGATCTATTCGCTCGGCCAGGTTTCCGAAACGGCCTTGCGGGCAGCTTCGAAGTCGACCTGCCGGCCCGCATCGGCCAGCGCCGCCCCCAGAGCCGCGAGCGAGGAAAGCACCGCGCCCCGCGTCGCATCCACACCGTAGTGATTGACCCGGATCATCTCCTTGGACAGCGCGCCCCCGCCCGCGATCAGCGGCAGCGAGGGGTCGGCCGCCAGTGCCCGCGCGACCAGTTCCGCGGCGTCGACGCCCTCGGGGGCGCGCAGCGTCGTGGCGACCGGCGCCGCCTCCACGGCCTCGTGCACATACGGCGAGAGCCCGCCGCCGAGCGCCTCCGCGCCCGCCCGGGTCGCCGCGGCGGCTGCGGAGTGACGGGCCATCAGCGTGCTCAGGCCCTCGGCCTCGATCCGCTCCACGCAGGCTTCCAGGGCCAGCATCTCCAGCTGGGCGGGGGCGTGCAGCAGCGCCTTGCGGCCGCCGTCGATCCAGCGCTCCTTCCAGTCCAGCAGGGAGAGGTACGAGCGGCGCGGGGCCCGGGGGTTGGCGGCGATCCGCTCCCAGGCCCGGTCGCTCACCGACACCGCGGACACCCCGGCCGGCCCGCCCATCGCCTTCTGCGCCCCGATCACGCACAGGTCGACGCCCCACGCGTCCGGGAGCAGCGGCTCGGCGCCCACCGACGCGACGGCGTCCAGCATGAACAGCGCCCCGTGCGAACGGACCACCTCGCCGATGCCGGCGACCGGGTTGGTGTTGCCGGTGGCCGCCTCCGCGTGGACCAGGGAGACGAAGTCGATCTCCGGGTGCTCGTCCAGCGCCCGTGCGACCTGGTCGGCGGTGACCGCGGTGTGGAAGGGGACCACCAGGTCGATCACCTCGGCGCCGCAGTCCCGCAGCCAGTTCCCGAAGGTCTGCCCGTACGGGCCAGTGACGACGTTCAGCGCGGTCGAGCCGGGCCGGGCGGCGCCCCGGATGCAGCCTTCGAGGGGGAGCAGCGCCTCGCCCTGCATGATGACGACGTCCTGCTCGGTGACGAGGAGGCCGGCCACCCGCTGCTCGATGGCCGCGAAGCGTGCGGCGGTGAGCGGGGCGAGGTCGAGGAAGGGGTGCGTCACGGTGGTGCTCTCTTCGGATCGGGTCGGATCGGGTCGGTGCGTGGTCGCGGCGTACGGCCGGAGCTTCCGTCGAAGCGTACCCAGGGCCCCGGACGCGGCCTCGTACAGTGCTGCCCATGAGTGATCACAAGGCATCGCAGGTGCTGCACGTGAAGGGTCGGGTGCTGGTCGGGCCCGAGGAGGTGCGGGACGAGCTCTGGGTGGTCGACGGGCGGATCACCTACGGGCGGCCGGCCGGCGCGGACGGGGCGGTGACCGTCACCGGCTGGGTGCTGCCCGGCCTGGTCGACGCCCACTGCCACGTCGGGCTCGACCACCACGGCGCCGTCGACGCGGCGACCAGCGAGCAGCAGGCCCTCGCCGACCGGGAGGCGGGCGCGCTGCTGCTGCGGGACGCGGGCTCGCCGGCCGACACCCGGTGGATCGACGACCGCGAGGACCTGCCGAAGATCATCAGGGCCGGGCGGCACATCGCCAGGCCCCGCCGGTACACCCGGAACTACGCCCACGAGATCGAGCCGGACGAACTGGTCGCCCACGTCGCTCAGGAGGCGCGCCGCGGTGACGGCTGGGTGAAGCTCGTCGGCGACTGGATCGACCGGGAGGTGGGGGACCTGACCGCCCTCTGGCCGCGCGAGGCGGTCGGGGCGGCCATCGCCGAGGCGCACCGGCTCGGCGCCCGGGTCACCGCGCACTGTTTCGCCGAGGACTCGCTGCGCGATCTCGTCGAGGCCGGGATCGACTGCGTCGAGCACGCCACCGGGCTCACCGAGGAGACCATCCCGCTCTTCGCCGAGCGCGGGGTGGCGATCGTCCCCACCCTGATCAACATCGCCACGTTCCCCTCGCTCGCGGCGGGCGGCGAGGCGAAGTTCCCGCGCTGGGCGGACCACATGCGACGGCTGCACGAGCGGCGCCACGACACGGTGCGCGCCGCGTACGACGCGGGCATCCCGGTCTTCGTCGGCACCGACGCGGGCGGGGTGCTCGCCCACGGCCTGGTAGCCGACGAGGTCGCCGAGCTGGTGAAGGCGGGCATCCCGGCCCTGGACGCACTGTCCGCGACCACCTGGGGCGCGCGACGGTGGCTGGGGCGGCCGGCGCTGGAGGAGGGCGCCCCGGCGGATCTGGTGGTGTACGACGAGGACCCGCGGGCGGACGTACGGGTACTGGCGGGGCCGCGCCGGGTGGTGCTGAACGGACGGATCATCGGCTGAGGCCGATGCCGATGCCAGAACCGGGGCCGGGGGTGATGCAGGGGTGGCGGCGGCCGGGGTGGGGCGTGTTGACGGGCAGTTACCGACGTCCTGTCGGCTCGTTGGAGCACTTCTGCACGCACTCCGGCGCAGTCGGCCCCGGTGACGCCCGCGCTGGGCGGATCGGGTGACGCGAGGAGAACGAACGTACCGAGATATTCGAATACAGGCACGGAAACCCCCCTTTGGGGTGAACTCACTTCAGGTGTCCACGAGTTCACTCTTCGTGCGTAAAGCTTTCGGGGTCGAGGCCACCGGAGCGCTCGATGTCCCCCATTGGAGGGCACCGGTGGCTCCATGTCTCTTGTGGGGGTTCCACCATCTTGAACAGCAACACCTTCCGCCTGGCCGCCCTGGCGGTCGCCGCCGCTCCCGTGGCCCTGCTGGTCGCCGCCCCGGCGCATGCCGGCGGCGCGGCCACCAGGACCACCGGCGACGGGAAGGCGAGCGCGGTCGTGCTCCGCACCGCACTCGACGTCTCGCTCCTGAACAAGGCGATCGACGTGCCGCTCAGGGCCGCGCTCAACGAGGTGCAGGCGCCCGCCGACGCGAAGAAGACCGCGCTCAGCGTGCGGCTCGACGGTGTGGAGGGCGGCCGGCCGGTCAGTGTGCTCAGCGCCGACGTGGCCACTTCGAGGGCGACCGTCGACAAGCGCCGGGCCGAGGGCTACAGCAACGTGGTGAAGGCCCGGGTCCATGTGCCGGGCCTGCCCGCGCTGTCGCTCGTCGAGGTCGAGAAGGTCACGTCCCGGGCGGTCTGCGAGACGGGCCGCAAGCCGGTCGCCGAGTCGAACGTCCTGGGGCACGTGACGGTGCTCGGCAAGCGCGTCGAGCTCACCGCGAGCGGCACCACCCGGGTCGAGGTCCCGGGAGTCGGGGACGTGACCCTGGACCTGTCGCGGACCGGCACCACCTCGAACACCGCCGCGGCGACCGCCCTGCGGCTGAAGGTCTCCGTCAACCCGCTCAAGCTGAACGTGGCCGACGTACGGGGTGAGGTCACGCTCGTCGAGGCGACCTGCCGGACGCCGCGGACCACCGACCCGGGCGGCAGCGACGGCGGCACGAGCAACGGCGGCACGAGCAATGGAGGCACGACCGACGGCGGCACGACCGACGGGGGTGCGAGCAACGGGGGCTCCGGCAACGGGGGCTCGGACAGCGGCGGTGGGAACGGCGGCACCAGCGGCGGCGGTTCCGACAACGGCGGTACGAGCGACGGGGGCGCGAGCAGCGGTGGTTCCGGCAACGGGGGCGCCTCCGGCAGCGGCGGCAGCAGCACGGCCGGTTCCACGAGCGGCACCACCGGCGGCGACGTGAAGCCCCAGACCGGCACCGGCAGTGAGTCGGCCACCGGCGGGGACCTCGCGGAGACCGGCAGCAGCTCCACGACGCCGTACATCGCGGGCGGCGCGGCCGTGCTGCTCGCGGCGGGCGCGGGGGCGACGGTCCTGGCCAGGCGCCGCGCCCGGGGCTGATCCCGCCGAGGCCCGAGGGGGGGCACCCGGTGCCGGTCCCGCACCGGCACCGGGGAGGGGGAGCGGTGTCCCGTCGCGCGGACGCCGCTCCCCGCGGGCGGACGTCGGCCGGCCCGGCGGGCCCTTTGCCGGGCGACTGTCAGTGGACGGGTGCGCCCAGTGCCTGCAGCGCCTGGTCGAACGCCTGCAGGAAACGATTGGTCGTGACCCGGTCGCGCACCGCCAGCCGCAGCCACTCGGGGCCGAGCCCGGGGAACGTGTCCCCGCGCCGCGCCGCGAACCCCAGGACCCGCAACTGCTCCCGGACCTCGGCGGCCCGGGCCAGCCGTATCAGGACGAACGGCCCCTCGGCCGGTTCCATGACCCGGACCTCGGTGAACTCCCTGAGCCCCGCGACGAGATGGGCCCGGTCCACCGCGATCCGCTCCGCGGCGCCGGACGCCTCCGCCAGGGCCCGCGGCTCCATGCACGCCTCGGCCGCCGCCAGCGCCGGGGACGACACCGGCCACAGCGGCTGGGCCTCCTCCAGGGCGCGAACGGTCTCCGGGGCGGCCAGCACGTACCCGATCCGCAGCCCCGCGAGCCCCCAGGTCTTGGTGAGGCTCCGCAGCACGACGAGTCCCGGGACGTCCGTGCGCCCGCACAGCGCCTCGCGCTCGCCCGGCACCGCGTCCATGAACGCCTCGTCGACCACCAACGTCCGCCCGGGGCGGGCCAGTCGCTCGACGACCGCCGCCGGATGCAGCACCGACGTGGGGTTGGTCGGATTGCCGACCACCACCAGATCCGCGTCCTCGGGCACGGCCGACGGATCCAGCCGGAAACCGTCCTCGGCCCGCAGCAGCACCCGCCGCACCTCGTGCCCGGCCGCGCGCAGCGCCGCCTCCGGCTCGGTGAACTGCGGATGGACCACGACCGGACGGCGGGCCGGCAGGGCCCGCGAGATCAGGACGAACGCCTCCGCCGCACCCGACGTCAGCAGCACCCGCTCCACGGGCAGCCCGTGCCGGGCCGCCACCGCCGCCCGCGCCGCGCCGCCGTCCGGGTAGGCGGCGAGCGAGCCCAGGGACTCGGCTATCCGGGCCTTCAGCCAGGCCGGGGGCGTACCGGTTCGTACGTTGACGGCGAGATCGGTCAGATCCCGGCCCTTTCCCCGTACTTCCACGTCACCGTGGTGCCGCAGATCGTGCGCGCCCGCGCCTGCCGCGTCGGGACTTTCGATGGGAGTGTGCATGACCGCCGTGGGGGTGGTGGTGACGGCCGGAGTCGTCGGGGCGGAAGCGCGGCCGCGATGGCGGCCCCACGCCGTCCTCGAACGGGGTTCCGGTGGGAAGGGAGTACGGCAGAACGACTATGCGCCCGGCACCCGGCTTCACGCAACGGTCGGGGTCGCACGTCACACCGGCTTCACGGGCGGACCGGCTCCGCGAACGGGACCGGTGCCGTCGGACGCATCGGCTCCGCGAACGGGACCGGCTCCGCCGAGCGCATCGGCTCCGCGTGGCCGGGGTCCTCATGGGCCGGTCGCGTCGCCCGGTAACTCCTCGGCGGCCGAACCGGACGTACCGGATGCATCGCCGGTACCGGATGTACCGGGCGTACCGTCCGGGCCGCGGCGTGCCACCGCGCAGGTCGCCATCGCCGCCCGTCCCGCGGGCGCCGACTTCCGCTTCGGCACGAGGAGCTCGCCCCCCGCGGCGAGCGCGGCGGCCTCCGCCACGGACGGCGTCCCGACGGCGGCCAGCGACGCGCCGGACGGGCCGGGCACCTCGATCCGGGCCAACTCGTCGGCCGGGTACGTCCGCAGCGGCACGCCGAGCCGCACGGCCGCCCCGACGATCCCCGGCTCGTCGGCCTTCGCGTCCACGGTCGCCAGCTCCACGACGTCCGACGGCCGGAGCCCGGACCCGCGCAGGACGTCCCGGACCAGCCCCAGCACCTCGTCGACCGGTACGCCCCTGGACGCGCCGACGCCCACGACGAGCCGCGCGGTCGTCCGGTCGTCCGTTCCGGTTCCGTGCACGGGCCGGGCTCCTTCCGGTCGTCCGTTCCGGTTCCGTGCACGGGCCGGGCTCCTTCCGGTCGGGCTCCTTCCGGAGGGCCGGGATGCGCGCGAGGGGGTCGATCGGCTAGCAAGAGCGCATGGCGGTGTTCGTCGCGCTCGGCGCGTTCCTGATGACCCTGGTGGGCGGCTGGGTCGCCCAACGCGTCACCGACCGCCGCCACCTGGTGCTCGGTTTCGCCGGCGGACTGATGCTCGGCGTGGTCGGCCTGGACCTGCTGCCGGAGGCGATCGAGGCCGCGGGCGAACCCGTCTTCGGCGTCCCGGCCGCGCTGCTGCTGTTCGTCGGCGGCTTCCTCCTCGCCCACCTCGTGGAACGGCTGCTCGCCGTGCGCCGGGCGGCACACGGCGCGGGCGAGGAACGGGTGCCGCAGGTCGGACTCACCGCGGCGGCGGCGATGGTCGGCCACAGCCTGATGGACGGCATCGCGCTCGGCGCCGCCTTCCAGGTGGGCGCGGGCATGGGCGCCGCCGTCGCCCTCGCCGTGATCACGCACGACTTCGCCGACGGCTTCAACACCTACACGATCACCAGCCTGTACGGGAACGCCCGCCGCAAGGCCCTGATCATGCTGTTCGCCGACGCCGCGGCACCGATCGCGGGCGCCGCGACGACCCTGGTGTTCACCCTTCCGGAGCAACTGCTCGGCTGTTATCTCGGTTTTTTCGGCGGGGCCCTGCTCTATCTCGCCGCGGCCGAGATCCTGCCCGAGGCGCACCACGAACACCCGGCCCGTTCCACGCTGCTGTGCACGGTCGCCGGGGTGGGCTTCATCTGGCTGGTGGTGGGCATCGCGGACTGACCGCCGCACCGCCGCCGTGGGACGCGGCACCGCACCGGGGCGCCCCACCGGCCCCGGACGGCACACCGCCCCCGGGCGTCTCACCGGCCCCCGCCCCGGCCGCGGTTCATCCCCCGCACCTCTCGACGAACCTGCGGGCCATGCCGGGCACCGCGGCCCAGTGCGTGTGCAGATAGCTCGCGTGCACGCCCCGGTGCACGAAGCCCTCGACGCGCCGTTCGGGCTGGTGCATGCCCCACGCCGGAGCGGGCCCGGCCCCCGGCTCCAGCACGGTCCGGTGGAACTCGTGCCCGCGCACCCGGGTGCCGGACGCGGCCAGCACACTGCCGGAGACCGCCACCGCCGCCCGGTAACCGAGCGTCAGCCGCTCGGACATCCGCGCCTCGGCGTCGAGGACCCCGCACATCGGCAGCCCGTCCAGCGAGCGCGCCAGGTACAGCAGTCCCGCGCACTCGGCGGCCACCGGCGCCCCGGACGCCACCAGTTCGACCACCGACCGGCGCAGCGCCGCGTTGGCGGACAGCTCCGAGGCGTACACCTCGGGGAAACCGCCGCCGATGACCAGCCCCCGCGTCCCCTCGGGCAGCGCCTCGTCCCGCAGCGGATCGAACGGTACGACCTCGGCCCCGGCGGCGGTGAGCAGTTCGGTGTGCTCGGCGTAGGAGAAGGTGAAGGCCGCCCCGGAGGCGACGGCGATCCGCCGCGGCCCCTCCCGGCCCCCGGCGGGCGGCACGACGGCCCCACCATGGCCGGCCACCTCCGCCGCCGCGTCCCACACCCCGCCGCCCACCGGGGGCGCGGAGGCGGCCAGCGCCAGCAGCGCGTCCAGGTCGCACCCGGCCACCACCTGCGCCCGCATCGCCTCCACTGCGTCCACCGCGTCGCCCCGCCGCTCCGCCACCGGGACCAGACCCAGGTGACGGGACGGCACGGCCAGCTGCCCGGCCCGCCGCAGCACCCCCATCACCGGTACGCCGGACTCCTCCAGCGCCTCCCGCAACAGCATCTCGTGGCGCTGGGAGCCGACCTTGTTCAGGATCACCCCGCCCAGCCGCACCTGCGGATCCCACGAGGCGAAGCCGTGCACCAGCGCGGCCACGGAACGCGACTGCGACGACGCGTCCACCACCAGCACCACGGGCGCCCGCAGGAGCTTGGCGACCTGGGCGGTCGACGCCAGCTCGCCCTGCCCCGACGCACCGTCGTACAGCCCCATCACCCCCTCGACCACCGCCAGGTCGCAGCCCCGCGCCCCGTGCGCGAACATCGGCGCGATCCGGTCGGGGCCGCACATGTACGCGTCGAGGTTGCGCCCCGGCCGCCCCGTGGCCAGCGTGTGGTAGCCGGGATCGATGTAGTCGGGCCCGACCTTGTGCGGGGACACGGCGAGGCCCCGCCCGGCGAAGGCGGCCATCAGCCCCGTGGCCACGGTGGTCTTGCCGCTGCCCGACGAGGGCGCGGCGATCACCAGTCGAGGAACGTTCACCGGGGTTCCCTCACCATTCGATGCCCCGCTGGCCCTTCTGGCCCGCGTCCATCGGGTGCTTGACCTTCGACATCTCGGTCACCAGGTCCGCCGCGTCCAGCAGCTCCTGCGGCGCGTTGCGGCCGGTGATCACCACGTGCTGCGTACCGGGACGGGACCGCAGCACCTCGATCACCTCGGCGGTGTCGACCCAGCCCCAGTGCATCGGGTACGCGAACTCGTCGAGCACGTACAGCCGGTACGTCTCGGCGGCCAGGTCGCGCTTGACCTGCTCCCAGCCCTCGCGCGCCGCCTCCTCGTTGTCCATCTGGCCGTCGCGCTGCACCCACGACCAGCCC
The DNA here is from genome assembly GCF_040612315.1 of Streptomyces sp. NPDC006435. NCBI lineage: Bacteria > Bacillati > Actinomycetota > Actinomycetes > Kitasatosporales > Streptomycetaceae > Streptomyces > Streptomyces sp. NPDC006435. The sequence goes on along the minus strand of NZ_JBEXPY010000028.1, from coordinate 63,827 downwards.
TCACCCATCTTGTTCCAGACGACGGACCCGCCCTCGCCGCTCGCACCGAGGACCTTCAGGGCGTTCTCCTCGCCGACCTTCCACTTGGCCGACTTGACGAACTGGAAGACCCCGATCGGCCAGCCCTGGTTCCAGGCGCGCAGCGCCATCCCGAAGGCCGCCGTCGACTTCCCCTTGCCGACGCCGGTGTGCACCATCAGCAGCGGACGGTTGCGGCGCTGACGGGTGGTGAGCCCGTCGTCGGGCACGGTGGTCGGTTGTCCCTGCGGCATCAAGCAGCCCTCCTGTTGGTTTCCTGAACGTCCTTGACGAGCCCGGCGATCGAGTCGGCCCGCAGCTCGTCGAGGGTGACGGCGCTGCCCCCGAGCTCACGCGCGAGGACCCCCGCGAGGCCGAGCCGCACCGGCCCCGACTCGCAGTCCACGACGACGGACGCGATGCCCTGCGCCTCGTGCAGCCGGGCCGCCCGCGCGGCCAGCGCCACCGCGTCGGGGCCCCCGGTCGCCCGCCCGTCGGTCACCACGACCAGCAGCGGCCGGCGCGACGGATCGCGCAACCGCTCCACCCGCAGCACCTCGTGGGCCTTCAGCAGCCCGGCCGCGACCGGGGTGCGCCCCCCGGTCGGCAGCAGCTCCAGCCGGGCCGCCGCCGCGTCCACCGACGACGTCGGCGGCAGCGCCACCTCGGCCTCCCGGCCCCGGAAGGTGACCAGCCCGACCTTGTCCCGCCGCTGGTACGCGTCCAGCAGCAGCGAGAGCACCGCGCCCTTCACCGCGCCCATCCGCTGCCGGGCGGCCATCGACCCGGAGGCGTCCACCACGAAGAGCACGAGATTGCCCTCGCGCCCCTCCCGCGTCGCCTGCCGCAGATCGTCCCGCCGCACCACCAGCCCCGGCCCCGAACGGCCGCGCGCCCGCTGGTGCGGGGCGGCGGCCTGCACGGTCGCCGCCAGATGAAGCTTGGTCAGGGCGCCCCGCGGCTGCCGGGAACCGGTCGTGCGCCCGTGCTCGGTACGCGCCCGGGACCGCCTTCCCGTCGCGCCCTCGCCCAGACCGGGCACGCTCAGCATCCGGGTGCGGAACGGCTCGGTGGCGCCCACCGGCCGCTGCTCACCGCCCCCGGACGGCCGGCCCCGTTCCTGCTCCTGTCCCTGTCCCCGGTCCTGCTCGGGCACGGACGGGGCGGGCGTGTCGGCGGCCTCCCCCTCGGGCCGCGGCGGCGTGTCGGGGCCGCCGTCGTGCGGGGGCCGGCCGCCACCGCCACCGCCACCGGGGCCGTCCGGGTCCGGGTCCTCGTCCCCGCCGCCGTTCTGCTCCAGCGTGTCGTCGAGCTTGTCCTCGTCCAGCCCCGGCGCGTCGAACGGGTTGCGCCTGCGACGGTGGGGGAGGGCGAGCAGGGCGGCCTGCCGCACGTCCTCGGCCAGCACGTCCGTGCGCCCCGCCCACGCGGCCAGCGCGGTGGCGGTCCGCGCCATGACGATGTCCGCGCGCATCCCGTCGACCTCGAAGGCCGCGCACGTAGCCGCGATCTGCCGCAGCGCCCCGTCCCCGAGCCGCACCTCGGGCAGCAGCGCCCGCGCGGCGGCGATACGCTCCCGCAGAGCGCCCTCCTCGGCGGCCCACCCGGCGGCGAAACCCGCCGGGTCGGCGTCGTACGCCAGGCGCCGTCGCACGACCTCGACCCGCTGGTCGGTGTCGCGGGACGCGGCGACCTCGACGGTCAGCCCGAACCGGTCGAGCAGCTGCGGGCGCAGCTCGCCCTCCTCGGGGTTCATCGTGCCGACCAGCAGGAACCGTGCCGCGTGCCGCACGGAGACGCCCTCGCGCTCCACGTACGAGGCACCCATGGCGGCGGCGTCGAGCAGGACGTCGACCAGGTGGTCGTGGAGCAGGTTCACCTCGTCGACGTACAGGATGCCCCGGTTCGCGGCGGCCAGCAGGCCGGGCTCGAACGCCTTGACGCCCTCGGCGAGCGCCCGCTCGATGTCGAGCGCCCCGACCAGCCGGTCCTCGGACGCGCCGACGGGCAGCTCCACCATCCGGGCCCCCCGCGACACGCCGTCCCCGGCCCCGTGCGGGCCGTCCGGGCACGCCGGGTCGGGCGACGCCGGGTCGCACGAGAAACGGCATCCGGGGACCACCGGGACGTCCGGCATGAGCGCGGCGAGCGCCCGCACGGCGGTCGACTTGGCGGTGCCCTTCTCACCCCGCACCAGCACCCCGCCGACGGCGGGCGATACGGCGTTCAGCAGCAGCCCGAGCCGGAGGTCGTCCTGTCCGACGACGGCGGTGAAGGGGTACGGCGTACTCACGGTGCCTCCTTGGAGGAACGAGGGGGTGGCGGTCCCGCCGGTGTCCGGGGAGCCGGGGCCGGGGCGGCGGCCCGGACCGACGGCACCGCCCGGGACGCTCCCGGCGCGGTGCCCGAAGGGGTGTTCATGCGCGCGCCCCGGTTGCCGGGGGCGCGCCGGGCGGAAGGAACGGCAGGTCCGACGGCGCGCCCGACTCGATGAGCCGCAGCAGCGCGTCGGTGTCGGCGTGCTCCTCGATCAGGTCGCCGAGGCGGTCGAGCTGTTCCTCCCGCAGCGCGCCGAAGACGGTGTCGGGGGCGGGGACGAAACGTCGGCCCGCGGCCCGTGCCACCTCGGCGAGGAAGCGGCGGCGGAACGCGTCGCTCTCCAGCGAGCCGTGCCAGTGGGTGCCCCACACGGCGCCGACCCGGCACCCGTCCAGGAACGGTTCCCCGCCGCACACGTCCGCGACGCCGTGGTGGATCTCGTACCCCTCGACGGGCGCGCCGAGCGCCTCGCCGACGGGGCGGGCGAGGGTCTTCTCGCGGTCGAAGCGGATGCGCACGGGCAGCAGGCCCAGGCCCTCGACCCGGCCCGCGCGCGACTCGACCTCGTCCTCGATGTGCTCGCCGAGCACCTGGAAGCCGCCGCAGATCCCGAGGACCGGCAGGCCCTCGGCCGCGCGCCGCACCAGCGCGTCGGCGAGGCCGCGCTCGCGCAGCCAGGCCAGCGCCTTCACGGTGCCGCGGGTCCCCGGCACCACGACGAGGTCGGCGTCGGACAGCTCCTCGGCCCGGTCCACGAACCGGACGACGACGCCGGGTTCGGCGGCCAGCGCGTCCACGTCGGTGAAGTTCGACATCAGGGGCACCGCGCACACCGCGACCCGCAGCACGTCATCGCCGTGCGGAGGGGCGACGACCGACTCGCGCACCGCGCCGCGCAGTGAGACCCGAAGCCCGTCCTCCTCGTCGATGCCGAGGCCGTGGGCGAAGGGCAGCACCCCGTACGTCCCCCGCCCGGTCAGCCCGCGCAGCATCTCCAGGCCGGGCTCCAGCAGCGACACGTCGCCGCGGAACTTGTTCACCAGGTAGCCCGCGATCAGCGACTGGTCCTCGGGGGCCAGCAGCGCCGTCGTGCCGAAGAACGAGGCGAAGACCCCGCCGCGGTCGATGTCGCCGACCACCACCACGGGAAAGCCCGCCGCCCGCGCGACGCCCATGTTCACGATGTCCGTGCGCCGCAGGTTGATCTCGGCCGGACTGCCCGCCCCTTCGCAGATCACCGCGTCATACGTGCCCCGCAGCTGCTCCAGGCAGTCCACCACCGTGGAGAACAGCGCCTCCTGCCGGCCGCCGTGGTAGCCGCGCGCGCTCATCTCGCCGACCGGCCTGCCCATCAGGACGACCTGGCTGGAGCGGTCGCCGCCCGGCTTGAGCAGGACCGGGTTCATCAGCGCGGTCGGCTCCACCCGGGCGGCCTGGGCCTGCATGGCCTGGGCCCGCCCGATCTCGGCCCCCTCACGGGTGACGAACGAGTTCAGCGACATGTTCTGCGCCTTGAAGGGCGCCACCTTCACGCCCCGGCGCACCAGCCAGCGGCAGATGCCCGCGGTGACGACGCTCTTGCCGGCGTCGGAGGTGGTTCCGGCGATCAGCAGTCCGCCGCTCATGGGTTTCTCCGTCCTGGGGTGCGGGATCCGGGGGTACGGGGGCCTGCCAGGCCGGTCACGGCCGTCCGGCGCCCCGCGATCCGCCGGGCGGCGAGCGACACGCCGAACCGGCCCGCCGCGCACACGCCCAGGGCCAGCACGCCCACCCGGCGCGACAGCCGTACCGCGCGCTCGATGTCCGCGGCCTCCACCGCCCGGCCGGCCTCGCCGTTGAGCACGGGGCGGTGCTCGACCCGGCCGCCGTACGCGAGGGTCCCGCCGAGCCGTACGCCGAGCGCGCCCGCGAACGCGGCCTCCACCGGGCCCGCGTTGGGGCTCGGATGCCGGCCGGCGTCGGCCCGCCAGGCCCGTACCGCCGCGCCCGGCCGGCCTCCCGCGGCCACGGCGAGCAGGGCGGTGAGCCGGGCGCCGGGCCAGCCCGCGAGGTCGTCGAGCCGGGCCGAGGCCCAGCCGTAGCGCCGGTACCGGGGCGACTTGTGGCCGACCATGGCGTCCAGGGTGTTGACAGCCCGGAAACCGGCCAGTCCGGGCACCCCGCCCAGCGCGCCCCACACCAGGGCGCCGACCACGGCGTCCGAGGTGTTCTCGGCCACGGACTCCACCACGGCGCGGGCGATCTGCGGCCCGTCGAGGGACTGCGGGTCGCGCCCGCACAGATGCGGCAGCCGTTCGCGGGCCAGTTCGATGTCGCCGGCCGCCAGGGCATCGCCGATGGCCCGCGCCTCGCGGCCCAGGGACGTGCCGCCGACGACGGACCAGGTGGTGGCGGCGGTCAGCGCGACGGAGGCGGCGGGACGGTCGCGCAGGGCGCGGGCGACCAGCGCGGCACCGCCCGCGACGCCCCCGGCGCAGACCAGGGCGTGCAGCGCGCCCCACCCGCGGTGGTCGTGCCACAGACGGCGCTCGACACCTGCCGCGGCCCGCCCGAACCCGGCCACCGGATGCCCCCTGCGGGGGTCACCGAGCAGCAGGTCGCCGAGCAGACCGGCGGCGGCGCCGTACGCGAAGACGCGGTCGGCTCGCACGCTCAACCGGCCGTCGTGCCTCGGAGGATCCCGGTACGGGCGGCTCTCGGCGAGAGCGCCCCGACGACGGACGCACGGCAGCCAGGCATGGCGATATGTCCTCACTCAGGGTCCGCGCCCTGGTTCGACGTGACCGGCGACGAGAGTCTCCTGGCTCCCGGATCCGCGGTTCCCCCGGCCTTCCAGCCCGCTCGCGCGTGCCGTGACTTCCGGTGTTGGGGGACCGCTCCCCGGTGACAGTGGCGGGACCGCGCCGGATTCGCACCGGCTTCCTCTGCTGTCGCCGTGATTGGCTCCGGCAGTCCACCACGCCCCGCGAACGCCCGTCAACCTGCCGTTGACCTGCGGCGGTGCAGTGTGCTGAGACCCACATCGCCCCGGGCGCACGACGGAGGGCCGGACACCTCGCGGGTGTCCGGCCCTCCGTGACGCGCGCGCGTCGGACGCGACACGTGTGCTCGGGCGTGACGCGTGTGCCCGGGCGTGACGCGTGTGCTCAGGCGACGATCAGGAAGATCCCGTACGCGACCGCCGCCGCGCACAGCCCGAAGCAGGCGTACGCACCGGCGCGGGCCAGCAGCACCGAGCCGCCGGAGCCGCCCTGCGCCGCCGGTTCGGCCTGCTTGGAGAGGCCGACGATGCCGAGGGTGAAGAGGCCCACCAGGGCGACGGTGACCACGAGGGAGACGCCGAACACGGAACCGAGGGCTGCCCAGTCGATTTTCATGCTGATTCCTTAGACGGCCGGCCTGGAGGGCCCGCTCAGACGGTGGCGGGTCGTGCCGGGTCCTGGGTGGTGGTGGTTGCGGCCGGGGCCGCGATGGTGGCCGTGAGGTTCTGGACCGGCGCCTGGGCCGCGGTGGGCGGCGGGCTGACGGCGGCGATGGCCGTGGTGACGACGCCCGCGGGCTCGACGTCGCCGTCCGACGGGGCGACGTCCCCGTGGCCGACCGGCTTGCGGCGCGAGATCAGCCAGATCGAGCCGGAACCCGCGACCAGCAGCGCCGCGACGACGACGACACCCCAGGTGCCCTGCTTGGTGAGCAGCTCGGCGCCCGCACCGACCAGACCGGCGGCCGGGAGGGTCAGGCCCCAGGCGACGAACATCCGGGTGGCGGTGGACCAGCGGACCACACCGCCCTGCCGGCCGAGGCCCGCGCCCATCACGGCACCGGAGCAGGACTGGGTGGTGGAGAGGGAGAAGCCGAGGTGCGAGGAGGCCAGGATGACCGTGGCCGCGCTGGTCTGGGCGGCGAAGCCCTGCGGCGGCCTGAGGTCGGTGAGGCCGCTGCCCATGGTGCGGATGATGCGCCAGCCGCCCAGGTAGGTGCCGAGGGCGATGGCCAGGCCGGCGGACACGATCACCCAGACCGGCGGGTTGGAACCGGGGCTCAGGACGCCGCCGGTGACCAGGGCCAGGGTGATGATGCCCATGGTCTTCTGCGCGTCGTTGGTGCCGTGGGCGAGGGAGACCAGTCCGGCCGAGGCGATCTGACCGGCGCGGTAACCCTTGGCGGTGGCCTTCTCCTGGGCGTCGTTGCGGATCTTCCCGCCGATCCGGTACGTCAGCCTGGTGGCCAGCAGCGCGGCCAGTCCGGCGACGATCGGGGCGGCCACCGCGGGGAGCAGCACCTTGGTGACGACGGTGCCGCCGTTGACGGAGGACCAGCCGGCCGACATGACGGCCGCGCCGATCAGGCCGCCGAACAGGGCGTGCGAGGAGCTGGACGGCAGTCCGACCAGCCAGGTCAGCAGATTCCACAGGATGGCGCCGACGAGTGCCGCGAAGATCACTTCTGTTCGCAGCCCGTCCTCGTTGATGATCCCGCCGGAGATCGTCTTGGCGACCTCCACCGACAGGAACGCGCCGACGAGATTGAGAACGGCGGACATGGCCACCGCTGTCTTCGGTCTGAGTGCACCGGTCGAGATGGTCGTCGCCATCGCGTTCGCGGTGTCATGGAAACCGTTCGTGAAATCGAACACTAGAGCTGTCACGATCACAATCGCGAGGAGCAGCGTGATGTGTTCCATTTACCCAGGCAATCGTTCGACGTCATTGGTGCGTAGACCGTAGGCAACCTTAGTGAACGGAAGATGAACTGAGCAGGGCGCTGCGGTGTTGCCAAGCGATTGGTGTCATTCCGCTTGTCTCCGTCCGCGGCCGGCGGCAGGGGCCCCGCCGCCCGTTCGACGGCGCGTGCCGCCTCCGGCCGGGCCCGCCCCCGCCTCCACCCGGAACCCGTCGCTCCGCCGGGACCGCCCCCGGGCCTGCCGGCTGCCCGCCCGCGGGGAAAGGAACCGGCCATCGACCGGGCCCCGCCGCCTCCGTCCCGGCCGAACGCGTGTCCGTCCGTCCTCCGGCCTGACAGGATCGGCGCATGAGCGATCAGCAGCGGGACGCGATCGGGCGGGCCTGGGACGGTGTCGTCGCCACCGCCCGCAGGACGGCGGCCGAGGGCCTCGTCGTCGGGACCTCGGGAAACGTGTCGGCGCGGGTCGGCGACACGGTCCTGGTCACACCGAGCGGAGTGCCGTACGACCGGCTCGGCCCGCGGGACGCCGTCGGCGTCGACCTGGCGGGCAACCGCGTCCTGGGCGAACTGGCCCCGACCAGCGAACTCCCGCTCCACCTCGCGGTCTACCGGAACACCGACGCGTCCGCCGTCGTGCACACCCACGCGGTGCACGCCACGGCCGTCTCCACCCTGGTCCCCGAGGTCCCGCCGGTCCACTACGCCGCCGCCATGCTCGGCGGGACCGTCCGGGTCGCGGCCTACGCGCGCTACGGCACCGACGAACTGGCCGCGAACATGCTCGCCGCGCTGCGGGACCGCACGGGCTGCCTGCTCCAGAACCACGGCACGGTCACCCACGGGGCCACCCTGGACGAGGCATACGACCGCACCGCCCAGCTGGAGTGGCTCTGCCGGCTCTGGCTCGCCGCGAGCTCCGTGCCCGGCCGCACCCCGAGCCTGCTCTCCCCGGCCCAGCTGAGCGACGTCCAGGAGGCGCTCAAGGGATACGGACAGCCGGGCTGACCCGCCGAGCCCGGCCGGACGCCCGGCCCGCCCGGACGTCCTGCCCGTCCGCGCCCGGCCCGCCCGCGCACGAACGCCCGGACGGCCCCGTCCGCTGGCACGGCGCCGCGCCCCCCACGACACTGAAGCGGTGCGCCCGGCAACAGTTACGGCAGCAGCCGTCACCACCATCCTCGGCATCGGTGCGGCAGCGGTCGCGGCCGGCCGGTACGCCAGCGACGCCGCCCTCAAGGCGCCGCCCGGACGGCCGCTGCCCGCCGACCGCAGACTCACCGTGCACGCCACGGCGGCCGGACAGATCACCCTGACCCGCTCCTTCGCCGCGCTGCGCCCCGGCACGTACGGCCTGACGGGCAAGGACGTCCACGCCGTCGTCGGCCCGGTGGTGGAGAACGCCCACCACGCCCCCGACACCGTCGTCCGCAGACTGGAACGCGTCAGCCACGGCAGCCTGGAACCCGGTGCCAAGGTCCGGATCACCCCGCAGCTGCACAGCGGCGACCCCCGGTCCGCCCTCGGCCTCGGCCACGAGGAGGTCGAGATCCCCGGCGAACTCGGCGCCCTGCCCGCCTGGTTCCTGCCCGGCCCCCGCGACACCTGGGTCATCACCGTGCACGGCCTCGGCACCACCAGGGAACACCCCATGAACCTCATGAGGTTCCTGCACGGCCTGCGCCTGCCCGTCCTCGACCTGGCCTACCGCGGCGACGCCGGAGCCCCGCGGTCCCCCGACGGCCTCGCCCATCTCGGCGAATCCGAGTGGCGCGACCTGGACGCCGCGATCCGCTTCGCCGTGCGGTACGGAGCCGAGAAGGTCGTCCTGCACGGCTGGTCCACCGGTGCCTCCATGGCACTGCACGCGGCCGTCAACTCCGCGCTCCGCGACCGGATCTGCGGCCTCGTCCTCGACTCCCCGGTCCTGGACTGGGCCACCACGCTGCGCGCCCTCGCCGTCGCCCGCGGGGTCCCCGCCGCACTGCTGCCGCTCGCCGTCCGCGCGGCCCAGGGACAGACCGGACTGCACGGCGCCCGGCTCCTCGACGGCTCCCTCGCCGCCGCCCTGCGCGCCCCGGCCGTGATCTTCCACGGCCCGGACGACCGGCTGGCCCCCTGGCAGCCGTCCCGCGACCTCGCCGCCCGCCGCCCGGACCTGATCGCCCTGCACACCGTGGAGCAGGCTCCGCACGCGGCGATGTGGAACGCCGACCCGGGCCGCTACGAGGAGACGCTGCGCCGTTTCCTGACGCCCCTGATGTGACCCGATGGGAGGGATCGGGCGTTTGGTTCCCGATCCGGCCCGTCACCTCCTTCACCGGGAATCCGGACTCCGTTTGGGCTTTCGGGCGGTCAGGAGCAAGACTGCTCCCCGTGACGTCCCGTACCCCGCGCGACTCCAGGCTGCGACTTGTCCGCCCGCGACCCCTTGCCACCGCTCGCAAGGCCGTGACCACCCGGCGCACCAGGCCGGCCCCCCGACCACCGGAGGGCACCCCGCCCCGGTCCGAACTGGCCCGCCAGGCCAGGACGGTTCTCGCCGATGCCGTACGGATCGCCCGCTGGGCGGCCGACGGCGCGATTCCCGGCGCACCACCGCTCGCCGCCCAGGCTCTCGAACGGGCCACGACGGCCCTGGAGTTGTCCCCGGCGCAGATCCGCTCCGGCTGGGACCGGGCCAGACTCGCCGGTCTCGTCGAACTGCACGGCGACACCGCACGCCCCGGCTGGCGGCTGCGCGCCTGGGACCGCGACGACTCCGCCGTCCTGCGCGGCTGGGTGGCGCTCTTCGACGCCTGGTCGCTCGTCCACCCGGCACCCGAGGACATCGAGTCCACCGCGGTCGCCGAGGCCGTCGAGGCCGTGCCGCAGGTGCTCTCCCTCCTCCAGCTCTCGGCGGGCCCGGTCACCGTGCCCGCCCTGCTGGACCTGCTCGGCCAGCGCGTCGCGGAACTGCGCGAGGAACGCTGCGAGGTGCCGTACGGGCCGAACCCGGACCCCGCACCGGCCGAGTCCGCCCCTCCCGCCGACCCCGCCGCCCTGCTGGACTGGGCCCTGGAGGGGCTGGCCGCCGTCGGCGCCCTCACCCTCGGCACCGGGCACGCCACCCTCACCCCGCTCGGCAACTGGGCGGTCTGGGTCAAGCTGGAGCAGATCTGCGTCGCGGCCCAGAGCCCGGCCGGGAACATCGAGCAGTCCGCCGCCGACATGCTGCTCGGCTGCGCCCGGCTCACCCCCGGACCGGCCCGCGACGAGTACCGGGCCTGGCTGGCCGCACGCCCCGTCGGCAGCGCCGTCGCCGAACTCCTCGCCGTCGCCCGCGGCGAGGACGCGCTGCTGCGGGGACTCGCCTTCGAGGCGCTCCGGGTCGTCGGCGCCCCCGCCGAGCCCGAGGTGCGCGCCGTCGCGGACGACCCCTCGCTGCGCCCCTACGCGCTGCTCTGGCTGGCCGAGTACGACGGGGCCGACCCCGAGGACGCCCAGGACGTCCTCAGCCGGGAGGAGGCCACCTGGCTCTGGGTCGACACCGCGGCGGCCGTCGCCGACCACGGCGAGACCGGGCTGCTGGTCAGGCACCTCGACTCGGCCGTCCAGGGCACGGTCCCGGCCCTGCTGGACGAGGTACGGGCCGTCGGACACCCGCGCACCGTGCAGGTGCTGGTGGCGCTGGCCGCCGCGCACCCGGACCCCGCACTGGCCAAGGCGGTGCGCCGGGCCGCGTTCCAGGTGCACACCGGGGGCGCGTGACCCGGCGCGTGCCGCGCCCGGTCCGTGTTGTGCGGGCCGGGCCCGGCCCGCACAACACGGACCGGGCAGGCCGCCCGTCCGGCGGTCAGTCCGCCGACCCCGGCGCGTACGTCCCGAAGGTCCACACGTTGCCCTCGGCGTCCCGCGCCGTGTAGTCGCGCGAGCCGTAGTCCTGGTCGGTGGGCGGCATCAGGATCTCCACCCCGTGCTCCACGGCGCGCGCGTGGTGCGCGTCGACCTCGTCCACCACGACGTAGACCCCGACCGGTCCCGCGTCCCGCATCGCCTCGGCGAAGACGCCCGACCGGCCCTTGGAACCCAGCATCACCCTGCCGTTCCCGCAGGACAGCTCGGCATGCAGGACCTGGCCGCCCGCGCCCTCGTACACCGCCTCCTCGGTGAAGCCGAGCCCCTCCGTCAGCGTTCTGATCGCCGCTCTCGCGTCGTCGTACAGAATCGCCGGATAGATCGTCGGAACGCCGGCCGGTGCGCCTGCCATGACGTTCACCCCTTTCCGTGCCGCCCGCCCCGATTTCTGTGATCCGTGTCTCAGTCTTCCACCGGCCACCGGCAACGGCCCGGCCACCGGCGGCCACCCGCACCGGCGGCCCGTCCGGGGCTCAGCGGAAGGTGTTGCAGTCGGCCATGTCGCCGCTGCGGAAACCGGTGGTGAACCACTGCTGCCGCTGCGCCGCCGAGCCGTGCGTCCAGGACTCCGGCGCGACCCGGCCCTGGAACTTCTCCTGGATCCGGTCGTCGCCGACCGCGGCCGCCGCGTCCAGCCCGTCCCGGATGTCCGCCTGAGTCAGCGAGGTGATCAGTGGCCGCCCGGTCGACTCGTCCGGGGTGGTCGTCGCGTGGTGCGCCCAGACCCCGGCGTAGCAGTCCGCCTGCAGCTCGACCCCGACCGTGTTGCTGTCCGCGCCGGTCCGCCCGTCCTGCGACCGCTCCAGCGTCCCCATCAGGTCCTGCACGTGGTGCCCGTACTCGTGGGCCACGACGTACGCCTGGGCGAACGGGCCGCCGCCGGCGCCGAACTTCGTCCGCAGTTCGTCGAAGAACCCCAGGTCCAGGTAGACCTTCCGGTCGCCGGGGCAGTAGAACGGCCCGACCGCCGAGGTCGCGGAGCCGCAGGCGGTGCCGATCCGGTCGGAGAACAGGATCGTCCGCGAGGGCGTGTACGTCCCCTGCCGCCGCCGGAACTCCTGCTCCCAGTAGTCCTGCACGCTGTTGACCACGGCGACCGTCCGGCAGTCCTCCCGGTCGTTCGCGTCCTGCCCGGTCCGGCAGTCCTGCTCCACCTGCGCCGCCGACGAGGCGGTCGGCGTAGTGTCCGGGTCTCCGGACGACAGCCCGAGCTGCTCGGGGCCCACGCCGAAGAACAGCCCCAGAACCAGCGCGATGACGCCGACGATGCCGCCGCCCACGGTGGCCCTGCCGCCTGGGATGCGGCTGCCGCGCACGTCCTGGACCTCGGACGTGTCCAGATCGGCGTCGTCGTCGAACTGCATGGCACCACCCTCCGCTCCGGCCGGGGCGGCCTCGCCGCCTCCGTCGAGTATCTGGCGGTTCATCCGGCCGTGCCCTTTTTCGTCGCGCGGTGGAGCGGTGCGGTGACGCCGTGCGAGATGGCGGCGAGGGGGACGGGTGCGGACGGAAAAGCAGTTGCACACCCCCAGTAGAATGGCCTGCATGGCAATTCTCCCTGTGCATTGAGCGGCGTCGAGACACCTCCGCCCTCGTCCCGTCCGCCGTCCTACCGCCCCGGAGTTTTACCGTGATCACCGCTTCCGGCATCGAGCTGCGCGCCGGTGCCCGAGTCCTCATCGAGTCCGCCTCCTTCCGTATCGCCAAGGGCGACCGCATCGGCCTCGTCGGCCGCAACGGAGCGGGCAAGACCACCCTCACCAAGTGCCTCGCGGGTGAGGGCAACCCGGCCGGCGGCGCCATCACCCGCTCCGGCGAGGTGGGCTACCTCCCGCAGGACCCCCGCACCGGCGACCTCGACGTGCTCGCCCGCGACCGCATCCTCTCCGCCCGCGGTCTCGACGAGATCCTGCGCAAGATGCGGGAGAACGAGGACCGGATGGCGAACGGCAAGGGCGCCACCCGCGAGAAGGCGATGAAGAAGTACGAGCGCCTGGAGACGGAGTTCCTCACCAAGGGCGGATACGCCGCCGAGGCCGAGGCCGCCACCATCGCCGCCGCGCTCAGCCTGCCCGACCGGGTGCTCGGACAGCCGCTCCGCACGCTCTCCGGCGGTCAGCGCCGCCGCGTCGAGCTGGCCCGCATCCTGTTCTCGGACGCCGACATCCTGCTGCTCGACGAGCCGACGAACCACCTCGACGCCGACTCGATCGCCTGGCTGCGCGAGTACCTCAAGACCTACCGCGGCGGCTTCATCGTGATCTCCCACGACGCCGATCTGGTCGAGACGGTCGTCAACAAGGTCTTCTACCTCGACGCCAACCGCTCGCAGATCGACGTCTACAACATGGGCTGGAAGCTCTACCAGCAGCAGCGCGAGGCCGACGAGAAGCGCCGCAAGCGCGAGCGGCAGAACGCCGAGAAGAAGGCCGCGGCCCTCAACTCGCAGGCCGACAAGATGCGCGCCAAGGCCACCAAGACCGTCGCCGCGCAGAACATGGCCAAGCGGGCCGACCGGCTGCTGGCCGGGCTGGAGGCCGTCCGGGTCTCCGACAAGGTCGCCAAGCTGCGCTTCCCCGAGCCCGCGCCGTGCGGGAAGACCCCCCTGATGGCGGAGGGCCTCTCCAAGTCCTACGGCTCGCTGGAGATCTTCACCGACGTCGACCTCGCCATCGACAAGGGCTCCCGGGTCGTCATCCTCGGCCTCAACGGCGCGGGCAAGACCACCCTGCTCCGGCTCCTCGGCGGCGCGGAGAAGCCCGACACCGGCCAGGTGATCGAGGGCCACGGACTCAAGCTCGGCTACTACGCCCAGGAGCACGAGACCCTGGACCCGGACCGCACGGTCCTGGAGAACATGCGCTCCGCGGCGCCCGACCTCGACCTCGTCGACGTCCGCAAGACCCTGGGCTCCTTCCTCTTCTCCGGCGACGACGTCGACAAGCCCGCCGGGGTCCTCTCCGGCGGCGAGAAGACCCGTCTCGCGCTGGCCACCCTGGTGGTCTCCTCCGCCAACGTGCTGCTCCTGGACGAGCCGACGAACAACCTCGACCCGGCCAGCCGCGAGGAGATCCTCGGCGCGCTGCGCACGTACAAGGGCGCCGTCGTCCTCGTGACGCACGACGAGGGAGCGGTCGAGGCGCTCCAGCCGGAGCGCATCATCCTGCTGCCGGACGGCGTCGAGGACCTGTGGGGCGCGGACTACCAGGACCTGGTCGCGCTGGCCTGAACCGGCCCGGCGCATGTTTGATCCACTCGGTCTGGATCATTCGGCCCACGCGTGATCCGTCATCTGTGTGATGACGTCTCGTACCCCGGCGGTGTGCCCGGCAGATGCCTGCCGGGCACACCCATTCGGACCCGGGAAAACCCGTGCGGCCCTGACCTGCTGGTTCGCCCCGCACCCCGCCCCACCGGCCCCCGCAACCCCATGGAACAAAGGATTCCGGTCGCTCGATCCCGTTCCCCGGACGGCAATCCGGTTGCACGGACCTTGCCGAATGGGTGGCCAGGAAGCTGCCGAGGGGTGATCATGAGAGTCCAGAGCGCACTTCCCATGAGGAGGCACGGGTGGCCGAGACTCTGAAGAAGGGCAGCCGGGTGACCGGCGCCGCGCGCGACAAGCTCGCGGCAGACCTGAAGAAGAAGTACGACTCCGGTGCGAGCATCCGGGCGCTGGCCGAGGAAACCGGCCGCTCCTACGGATTCGTCCACCGGATGCTCAGCGAGTCCGGAGTCACGCTGCGGGGACGCGGCGGAGCGACGCGGGGCAAGAAGGCCGCCACGGCCTGACGGCCACCGGCGGTCGGGACAGGTCGTGCGGCTGTCCCGGGGTTCACCGTTCCTGACGGTGGCCACCCGGTCGACCAATCGGTCGACCGGGTGGTTACTGTTCAGTCACTTAGCTTCGTGTGCTGACTGAACGGATCCGGAGGCGCCCCATGACCTCGCTCGACCCCGTACTCGACAAGGACGGCGTACGACTCACCGTCGACGACGCGGTCGCCACGGTGACCCTCACCAACCCGGCCAAGCGCAACGCCCAGTCTCCCGCTCTGTGGCGGGCGTTGACGGAAGCCGGACGGGCGCTGCCCGGCAGCGTGCGGGTCGTCGTGCTCCGCGGCGAGGGCAAGTCGTTCTCCGCCGGTCTCGACCGGCAGGCGTTCACCCCCGAGGGATTCGACGGCGAGCCGTCCTTCCTCGACATGGCGCGCGGCCCGCAGGAAGAGCTCGACGCGATCATCGCCGAGTACCAGGAGGCGTTCACCTGGTGGCGCCGCAACGACATCGTGTCGATCGCGGCCGTCCAGGGGCATGCGATCGGTGCCGGCTTCCAGCTGGCCCTCGCCTGCGACCTGCGGATCGTCGCCGAGGACGTGCAGTTCGCCATGCGTGAGACCAGCCTCGGACTGGTCCCCGACCTCACCGGCACGCACCCCCTGGTGCACCTGGTGGGGTACGCCCGCGCGCTCGAGATCTGCGCCACGGGCCGCTTCGTCCACGCCGAGGAGGCCGAACGCACCGGCCTGGCCAACCTCGTGGTCCCCGCCGACGAGCTGGACGGCGCGGCCCGCGACCTGGCCGGCGCGCTGCTGGCCGCCCCGCGCGACGCGGTCGTGGAGACCAAGGCGCTGCTGGGTGGCGCGGTCTCGCGCGGCTACGAGGAACAGCGCGTCGCCGAACGTGCCGCGCAGGGCCGCCGACTGCGCGACCTGGCGGGCATCACCGACTGACCCGCTGACCCGCTGACCCGCTGACCCGTGGGCCGGCTTGACCCGTGGGCGGAACCGGCCGGACCGGTCCCGTCCACGGGTTCCGTGCGCCCGTGAACGCGGGGATGCTGTCGGCGGGAGGCGCGCCGCCTTCCCCGCTCAGCCGAGTCCCGTCACCCGGTCGCGTTCCACCACCGCGGTGACCAGCACCGCGACCGAGGGGCGCCCCTCCACCGCGTCCGTCACCGCGCCCCGCACGGCGCGCGCCACGTCGAGCGCCCGGTGCGCGGGGTCCGTCGCCAGCTCGACCCGCACCCGCCCCGGGCCCGTGTGCACCGGGTGCCCCAGCGCCCGGGTCAGCGTCACCACTCCTGGAACCCCGGCGGCGGCCCGCCCCGCGTCGTCCGCCGCTCTCGCCCCGTGCACCTCGGCCGGTGCGGGAGGCGTCCGTCCAGGTGGCGCGTCCAGCAGCTCCGTCACCCGTACGTCGACCTCCGCCACCACCAGGCCCAGCCGGTCCCCGGCCGCCGTGAACAGGGCCGAACGCAGCGCGTCGGCGGCGGCCGGCAGCGGCCGGCCGGACAGGGCCGACATGCCCGCCTCGATCCGCAGCGGCCCCGGCGGCAGGGCGCTCGGCGGCGGTTCCACCTCCGGCCCCGGGGCCGAATCCGGGGCGGCCAACGCGATCCTGAGCCGCCCCAGCACCGCGCCCGGCTCCCGCTCCGTCACCGCCCCGCGCAGCACCGCGACCGCCGCCCGCTCGGCGATCCAGGCCCCGTCGGCCGGACCGCCCAGCGGGAGCAGCCGTCCGAGGCCGAGTCGCTGCCCGACCGCCGCCGCCCATTCGCCCGCCCGATGCGGGCCCTCACCCGTCGTCATCCCCCCAGCCTGCCGCATCCACGGCGCAGGACGCGACAACCCCACCTAATGTGGGCAAAGAGGAGCGAATCATCCCGAAGGGAAGAGTGGCGATGACCGACACCACACAGCGGAACCGGCCCGAGAGCCCCGACCGGGAATCGAGTCCGCTCGTCAAGCGCGGCGGGGGAGCCCCCGCCACCCGGGGCCGCACCACCATCGCCGACGGCGTGGTCGAGAAGATCGCGGGAATGGCGGCCCGTGACGTGGTCGGTGTCCACGCGATGGGCAGCGGCCTGTCCCGCACGTTCGGCGCGGTGCGCGACCGGGTGCCCGGCGGGGGCGGCGGCAAGTCCGTCACCCGCGGGGTGAAGGCGGAGGTCGGCGAGTCCCAGACCGCTCTCGACCTGGAGATCGTCGTCGACTACGGCGTCTCGATCGCCGATGTCGCCCGTGACGTGCGGGAGAACGTGGTCGCGGCGGTCGAGCGGATGACCGGTCTGGAGGTCGTCGAGGTCAACATCGCGGTGAGCGACGTGAAGCTGCCCGACGAGGCGGACGACGAACAGCCCGAGCCGCGACTCCAGTAGGTCTTGGGCACGAGGCAGTCGAGGAGCGCACGATGAGCATGGCAGTGGTCGGCATGGTGGCCGGCATGGCGCTCGGATTCGCCGGGTACTTCGGCGGGTTCGGGGCCTTCCTGCTGGTGGCCGCGTTGGGGGCGGTCGGCTTCGTAGTCGGCCGCTTCGTGGAGGGCGACCTGGAACCCGGCGACTTCTTCCGGAGTCGCGAACGCGGCGACCGACGTCGATGACGGCGGTGTCGGGGGTGAGCCGCAAGATCGCCGCCGGTGAGCGCGGGGAGACCCGGATCGCCGACCGGGTGGTCGCCAAGATCGCCGCACAGGCGGCGAAGGAGGCGATCGAGGAACCGCCGGAGGAGGGCGCCGCACCGCGCGCCACGGTCACGGTGCACCGGGACACCGCCCGGGTACGGGTGAGCCTGGAACTCCGCTACCCCTCCGACATCGGCCGCCAGTGCGGCGGGGTGCGCCGCCGGGTCACCGAGCGGGTCGGGGAGCTGGTGGGCATGGACGTGCCCGAGGTGGCCGTACAGGTCGAGCGGCTGCACCCGGTGGGAGCGGGCGCCGGGGCGCAGGGGAGGATCCGATGAGCGAGCCCCTGGAACCGGAGCACGGGACGCGACCGAGGCCCGCCGCCGACCCCGCCGGCCCCGGGGACGTGCTCGCCCCCGACCGGTCCTCCTCGTCCGTCGCACCCGGCCCGGTGCCCGCACGGCGGGACGGCGGTGGGGCGGGCCGCTTCTGGTCCGCGCGCCGCATCCCCGCGGCGGTCCTCGCCCTGCTGGTCCTCGGCGCCGCCGCCCTGCTGCTCTACGACGTGGCGGCGGTACGGGCCGACCGGCCGGCGATGCGGTGGCGCCGGGAGCTGGCCGGTGAACTGGCCGACCGCCCGCTGGAGAACACCTGGGTCCTCGCCCTCGCGGCCCTCGCCGTGCTGATCGGCCTCTGGCTGCTCGTGCTGGCCCTCACCCCCGGACTGCGCGCCCTGCTGCCGATGCGCCGCGACCGCCCCGGCGTCCGGGCCGCCCTCGACCGGTCCGCGGCCGCCCTGGTCCTGCGCGACCGCGCCGTCGAGGTGGCCGGTGTGCAGTCGGTACGGGTCAGGGCGGGCCGCGGCCGGGCGGTGGTGCGCGCCGTGTCGCACTTCCGGGAACTCGACGACGTACGGGCCGACCTGGACACCGTGCTCGGGGCCGCCGTCGGGGAACTGGGGCTGGCCCGGCCGCCGAGCCTGTCCGTGCACGTCCGCCGACCCGCGAAGAAGGGGTGAGCCCGTTGCTCGGGACCGTCAACCGGGTACTGCTCGGCCTGGCCGGACTGGTGCTGCTCTGCGCCGGCGGTGCGGTGCTCGCCGCCGGGCTCGACCTCGCCGTGCCGTCCTGGTGGCCCTGGTACGGCAGTACCGACGTGCTGCTCAGCGCGGCCGACCGGGACCGCTGGCGCGACCGGGGCTGGTGGTGGCCGACGGTCATCGCGGCCCTGGCCGTCGTGGTCGTCCTGGCCCTGTGGTGGTTCCTGGCCCAGCTGCGCCGTGCCCGGCTCGCCGAGGTGCTGGTGGACAGCGGCGACGGCGAGGGGGCCCGGCTGCGGGGCCGGGCCCTGGAGGGGGTGCTCGCCGACGAGGCCGGGAACCTGGACGGGGTGGCCCGCGCCCGGGTCGCGCTGACCGGCCGGCGCTCCGCGCCGCGCGTCCGGATCCGCCTGCGGATGGAGCCGCACGCGGCGCCCGACGAGACGCTCGGCCGCCTCACCGACGAGGCGCTGGCCCACGCGCGGGAATCGGCGGGGCTGGCCGAACTGCCGGCCGAGGTACGGCTGCGGGCGGTCGGGCACCGGGCGGAACGGGTGAGCTGACGGCCCGTGCCGGGCCGGGGAACCTCCGCCGTACGCCCACGGGAGGGCGGGGCCCCGGACGCGGCCCCGCCCTCCCGGCCGCCGGGCGGCAGCGGTCCGGACGCCGGGGGCGGAACCTGGCCCGGACGCCCGGGGGGCGGAATCCGGCCCGGACCTCGCTCAGAAACCGTGCCGGGAGCCGCCGTCGACCGGCACCATGATGCCCGTCAGGTACGACGCCGCCGGTGACAGCAGGAACGCCGCGGTCCGCCCGAACTCCTCCGGCGTGCCGTAGCGTCGCAGCGGGATGCGCGCCTCGTTGGCGGCGCGGGAGGCGTCCGCGTCGCCCGAGAGCGCGTCCAGCTCGCGGACCCGGTCCGTGTCGATCCGGGCCGGCAGCACCCCCACCACCCGGATGCCCCGGGGCCCCAGTTCGTCGGCCAGGGACTTGGCGAAGCCCGCCAGACCGGGGCGCAGCCCGTTGGAGATGGTCAGCCCGGCGATCGGCTCGTGCACGGAACCGGAGAGCACGAAGCCGATGACCCCGCCCTCGCCGAGCGCGGCCGCCGCGGTCCTGGCCAGCCGCACCGCGCCCAGGAACACCGACTCGAAGGCCGACTGCCACTGCTCGTCGGTGTTGTCGGCGACGAAACCGGGTGCGGGCCCGCCGACGCTGATGAGGATGCCGTCGAGCCGCCCGAACCGCTCGTGCGCCGCGTCCACCAGACGCCGGGCGGAGCCGGGGTCGGCGTTGTCGGCGACGAGGCCGACCGCGTCCGGCCCCAGTTCGGCGGCGGCCTTCCCGACGCGCTGCTCGTCCCGCCCGGTGATGATCACCCGTGCGCCGTCGGCGGCCAGTGCCGCGGCGGTGGCGTTGCCCAGCCCGCGGGTCGCCCCGGTGACGATGTACACACGGTCCTTCAGTCCAAGATCCATGGCCCTATCCTGCCGTGTCGGTCTCCAGGGTGTCCTGCCCGGCCAGCGCCATGGCGGTGCCCACCAGGCCGATGTGGCTGAACGCCTGCGGGAAGTTGCCGAGTTGCCGCCGCTTGCCGGTGTCGTACTCCTCGGCGAGCAGCCCCACGTCGTTGCGGAGCTCCAGCAGCTGCCGGAACAGCTCCTCCGCCTCCTCGGCGCGCCCGGTCAGGCGCAGGGCGTCGGCCAGCCAGAACGAGCAGGCCAGGAAGGCCCCTTCGGTACCGGGCAGCCCGTCGACCGAGCCGCCGTCCGTGCTGTAGCGGCGGACCAGGCAGCCGCTGCCCAGTTCGGCCCGGACCGCGTCGACCGTCCCGATCAACCGGGGGTCGTCCGGCGGCAGGAACCCGGTGCGGGCGATCAGCAGCGTCGCGGCGTCCAGCTCCTGGGAGCCGTAGGACTGGGTGAAGGTGTTCCGCACCGGGTCGAACCCCTTCTCGCACACCTCCTGGTGCACGGCGTCCCGCATGGCCCGCCACCGGTCGGCGTCCCCGGCCAGCGAGGGGTTCTGCTCCAGGGTGCGCACGGCACGGTCCGCGGCGACCCAGGCCATGACCTTGGAGTGCACGAAGTGGCGGCGCCGGCCGCGGATCTCCCAGAGCCCCTCGTCCGGCTCGCGCCAGGTGGACTCCAGGAAGCCGAGCAGGCTCAGCTGGAGGTTCCAGGCGTGCGGCTTGTCGTCCAGGCCCGCCTCGCGCGCGAGCCGCAGGGAGTCGATGACCTCGCCGTAGACGTCGAGCTGGCGCTGGCGGACCGCCGCGTTGCCGATCCGGACCGGGGCGGAGTTCTCGTACCCGCGCAGCCACGACAGCTCCGCCTCGGGCAGCCGCCGCTCGCCCGCGAGGCCGTACATGATCTGGAGGTCGGCGGGGTCCCCGGCGACCGCCCGCAGCAGCCAGTCC
This sequence comes from Streptomyces sp. NPDC006435, assembly GCF_040612315.1. Lineage (NCBI taxonomy): Bacteria > Bacillati > Actinomycetota > Actinomycetes > Kitasatosporales > Streptomycetaceae > Streptomyces > Streptomyces sp. NPDC006435. The sequence goes on along the minus strand of NZ_JBEXPY010000028.1, from coordinate 43,047 downwards.
CGCCAGGCCGCGGCCTCCTCCAGGTACCCGGCCGAGACCAGGGCGTCGAGGGTCAGCGTGGAGTCCCGCAGCCAGCAGAAGCGGTAGTCCCAGTTCCGTACGCCGCCGATCTCCTCCGGCAGCGAGGTGGTGGGGGCCGCGACGATGCCGCCGGTCGGCGCGAAGGTGAGCGCCTTCAGCGTGATCAGCGAACGGATCACCGCCTCCCGGTACGGGCCCCGGTACCTGCACCGCGAGGACCACTCGGCCCAGTCGGACAGGGTGGTCTCCAGGGCCAGGTACGGGTCGACGAGGTCGGGGCGGGGCGAGTGCGAGGGGTGCCAGGTCAGGACGAACGCCACCTTCTCGCCCGCCGCGACGGTGAACGACGAGCAGGTGGAGAACTGCTGGCCCCAGGTCTTGACCGGCGGTTCGCTGCGCAGCCAGGCCGAGTCCGGTCCCGCGACCGCCACCCGGTGCCCCTGCGAGCGGCGCACCCACGGCACGACGGAGCCGAAGTCGAAGCGCAGCCGGAGCACCGAACTCATGTCGACGCTGCCGCTGACGCCCTCGACGATCCGCATGACATCGGGTTCCCGGTCGCGCTGGGGCATGAAGTCGATGACCTTGACCGTGCCGGTACGGGTCTCCCAGACCGTCTCCAGGACGAGGGAGTCGTCCACGTAGCCGCGCCGGGTGCAGTTCTCCGCACCCTTCGGGGCGATCCGCCAGTGGCCGTTCTCCTCGTCGCCGAGCAGGGCGGCGAAGCAGGCACCCGAGTCGAAGCGGGGCAGACAGAGCCAGTCGACGGAACCGTTCCTGCCGACCAGGGCGGCCGTCTGGAGATCGCCGATGAGGGCGTAGTCCTCGATGAGTGGGGTCACGTTCTGGCGTGTTCCCGGACCGGGGCCCCGTTAAGCAACACAGGCACCCGGGTCGCCCGGTAGCAGGCCGTACCCGCCCCGGGCCGTCCGGCTTCCGTCCGTCCCCGCCCGGCCCTCGTCCGCGGACACGGCGTCAGGCCGTCGCGGGCTCCGGCTTCTCCGGCCTGCCGGGCTCCTCCGGGTCGGAACAGGACGCCTCCTCGGCCGCCGCCTGGGCCCGGTCGCGCTTCTCCCGGCGGGCGAGGACCACGTACCCGACCGGGACACCGGCGGCGAACAGCCACCACTGCACGGCATACGCCATGTGCGGGCCGATCGAACCGGAATCGGGGGACCCGATCAGCTCCGGGGAGCCGTCGACCGGCTCGGGCGCGGTCTGCTCGATGTAGCCGCCGAGCACCGGACGGGAGAGCCGCTCGGCCTCCTGGGCGCTGCTGATCAGCATCACCTGGCGGTCCGGCAGGTCCGAGATGTCCTTGATGCCGCTGGCGTCCGTCGTCTCGTCGGCCTTGAGCCGCCCGGTGACGGTCACCTCGCCCCGGGGCACGGGCGGCACGTCGGGGAAGTCGCGCTGGCTCGCGGCGGGGGGCACCCAGCCGCGGTTGACCAGGACCGTGCCGCCACCCTTGAGGTCGAGCGGGATCAGCACGTGGAAGCCGACCCGGTCGTCGGAGGAGGTCCTGCGGCGCACGACCACCTGGTGCGCGGGGTCGTACGTGCCGGTGGCCGTCACCGTACGCCAGTAGTCGGACCGCGGGACCGTGTGACCCGGGGAGGTGAGCGAGGCGACCGGGACCGGCTCAGCCTTGAGGTTGCGGGAGATCAGGGCGTTCTGCGCGACCCTGTGCTCATGCCGGTGGAACTGCCAGAAACCCAGCTCGACCATCGTGGGAATCAGGACGAGGGCGAGGAGGGCGAGGAGAAGCCACTGCCGGGTCAACAGGAAGCGGTACACCCCACGACGGTACAACCGGGGTCGTGGGGTGCATCGCGCAGGGGTGGGGGAAGGAAGTGCGGCGGCCGGTGGTCAGACCTTGTCGATGATGCCCACCTTCCCCTCGGCGCGGGCGCAGTGACCGCCGCAGAACCAGTGCCCCTCGACCTCCACGCCCTGGCCGATGATCTGGACCCGGCAGTGCTCGCAGATGGGTGCCATGCGGTGGATGGCGCAGGAGAAACAGTCGAAGACGTGCACCGCGCCCTGCGCGTGCACCTCGAAGGACATGCCGTAGTCGTTTCCGCAAACCTCGCAACGTGCCATGCGCCACAGGGTCGGACGCGAGGGCGTCGGCGGGCGAGCGGTGGGCGGGCGAGTCGCCGCCGGTTCACTCCGATGACGGTGTGGCCGGCCGCGCCGTCGAGGGTGCCACGTCGCGCAGCAGATGGGTGAACGCGCTCTCGTCCAGGATCGGGGTGCCGAACGACTTGGCCTTCACCGTCTTCGATGTCGCCGAGTCCGGGTCGTTGGTCACCAGCAGGCTGGTGAGCCGGGACACACTGGTCGCCACGTGCAGCCCGGCCTCCACGGCCCGGTCCTCCAGCAGCTCGCGGTCGATGGAGGTGTCGCCGGAGAACGCCACCCGCATCCCCTGCTTGAGCGGCTTGTCCTTCTCGTACCGCCCCGGGTTCGGATACGGGCACGCCGGGCGCTTGCGCGGGGCGCGCCAGGAACCCTGACCGTACGAGGACCGGGGGCCGGACCGCGGGGTGACCGGGGAGTCCGACCACTCGGTCAGCGGCCGGCACTCCAGCAGCGGCAGCCGCACCCCGTCCCGCGCCGCCGCGTGCAGGCTCGGCCGGAACGCCTCGGCCAGGACCCGGGCGTCGTCCAGCGCGTGGTGGGCGCGCTGCTGCACGACCCCGAAGTGCGCGGCCAGCGACTCCAGCTTGTGGTTGGGCAGCGGGAGCCGCAGCTCCTTGGAGAGCGCGATGGTGCACAGCCGCTGCTGGACGGGGGCGAGGACCGAGGCCCGCGCGTACTCCCGGGCCAGCATCGACCAGTCGAAGGCCGCGTTGTGCGCGACCAGGACACGGCCCGTGAGCCGCTCGGACAACTGGGCGGCGATCTCCGGGAAGAGCGGGGCGCCTTCGAGGACGTCGCTGGTCAGGCCGTGGATCCAGACCGGACCGGGATCGCGCTCCGGGTTGACGAGGGTGTACCAGTGGTCCTCGACGTCGCCCCGGGCGTCCAGACGGTAGACGGCGGCGGACACTATCCGGTCGTCCCGGGCGAGCCCGGTGGTCTCCACGTCGACGACCGCGTACCCCTGCGGGTAGGAGGTCGGCCATGGTCCTGCGGTCTGGCGGTCGTCGAGCATGGTCACAGAGAATACGGGCCGCGACTGACAGTCTCCTATTCCGGCCGCCCCGGGTTCTCCCGTTCCGGCCGGCCCCGGTTTCCCGTACACGCCGGTGTCTCCGCGCGTCTGCGAGGGAACGGGGTGAGACCATCCCCGGGTGACGGATTCCCGGACGCACCACGAACCGCACGGCAACGGGCTCGGCACCCGGCTGAACTGGCTGCGCGCCGCCGTCCTCGGCGCCAACGACGGGGTGGTCTCCACCGCGGGCCTGGTCGTCGGCGTGGCGGGCGCCACCGGGGACCGCGGCACCCTGCTCACGGCCGGTCTGGCGGGGCTGCTGGCCGGCTCCATGTCGATGGCGGCGGGCGAGTACGTGTCGGTCTCCACCCAGCGCGATTCGGAGATGGCCGCGCTGGCGACGGAGAAGCAGGAGCTGATGGAGGCCCCGGAGGCGGAACTGGAGGAGCTGACCGGCCTGCTGGAGGGCAAGGGGCTGAGCCGCGAGGTCGCCCGCGAGGCCGCCGTCCAGCTCACCGAACGCGACGCGCTGCGCGCCCACGCGGCGGTCGAGCTGGGCATCGACCCGGACGAGCTGACCAACCCGTGGCACGCGGCGGGCGCCAGCTTCCTGGCGTTCACGGTCGGCGCGCTGCTGCCGCTGCTGGCGATCGTGCTGCCCCCGACGTCGCTGCGGCTGCCGGTGACCGTGCTGTCGGTGCTGGCGGCACTGGCGTTCACCGGCTGGTGGAGCGCCCGGCTGGGCGAGGCGGCGGCGGGGCCCGCGGTGCTGCGGAACATGGGCGGGGGAGCGCTGGCGATGGCGGTCACCTACGCGGCGGGGCAGTTGCTGGGGGCGGCGGGGGTGTGAGGGGGCCGGGCCCTACCTGAGTCGTACGAGGCGCTCGGGCGGGAAGAGTTCGGTTCCGGTGGCCATCGTCTCGCTGCCGAGGTAGATCGTGAGGTTGTCGAGATCGGTCAGGGGAGTCAGGTCGTAGGGGCCATGCTTGGACAGTGCGTACAGACTGAGCTCTTTCAGCGCGGGTAGCTCGCGCAGCGGCTCCAGTCCGTGCCGCAGACGGCAAAGGGTGAGTACGAGTGTGTGCAGGGCGGTCAAGCTGACGAGTTCGGACAGTTCCAGGTCATCCAGAGACCCGAGAACGAGAATGCGGAGACGACGGAAGAACCGGGTCCGGCACACGTACTGGAGCTGCGACGAACTGTCGACACGGAGGGCTTCCAGCTCGGTGTGCCGTTCGACTCCTTCCAGGCTCAGCTCTCGGGCCTCCTCGGTCAGGAAAAGCGACCTGATGCGGCCGCTCAGTGGCAGTTCCCCGACGCTGTTGACGGCGAAGCGGTGGCCCAGAATCAGGTTGTTGACCTCCGTGAGCGGCTCCAGCTGTTCTGCTGGTACGTCGGGATGGAGCTGACTCAGGGACAGCCGGGTCAGAGGAAGGCTGGACAGTGGGCTCAGATCGCGGACTTCGGGACACCGACTGAGCCCCACCTCCGTGAGCGATCGCATCGAGGCCAGTGGAGAGACATCGGTCAGTGCTTTGTTGTCGTAGATGAGGAGGCTCTCCACCTCATGGCGCCGGACCAGTGGGGACAGGTCCGAATGATCGCCCCGCAATCCGATCCTTCGCGCCTCGGGCACGTATCGCAGGGCTGCCATCTGACCGGTGTTCGTCACAGAGATGTTGACTTCGGTCCAGGCCCGCGCCGCGAGCACTTCCCGGGCGTAGCCGTCGGTGTCGAACGAGTTCCATGCGTAGGCCAGTTGGGCTGCCACCCAGGTCCGTTCGTCGTCCCGGTAGCGCTTGACCACTTCGTACGCTCCGTCGCCGCCGACGAGTGCAGCCGTCAGTACCACATATCCTGCCGCGCGTTCGTCCTCCACCTCCTCCGGCCCCGGCAGCAGTTCCAGTACCAGCTCACCGGCCTCGGCCAGGGCCTCCGCCTCCGCCTGGGCGCGCGGCGGCAGCAGCTCCGACGTCCGCCCCTGGACCTCGGTGCGCACCGCCGGGTCCAGTTCCGGCGCGTGTTCCAGACTTGCCGCCGCGAGCAGGACGAGCCGGTGCCGGTGTTTCTGGGTCTGGTCCGCGCGTTTGAGCAACCGCCGCAGCAGCCGGGCCCGTTCGTCCGCGCGGGCGTGGCCCACCGCCATCTGGACCACGTCGTGCCACTGGTCGTCGTGCGCGTGCTTGACCAGGACGCCGAAGTCGCGGGCCTCCACCGCCGCCTTCGCGCCCAGGTAGTCCTGGAAGGTCCGGTGCACGAACCCCACCGCGCCAGGGGCGGGTTCGCGCAGCAGGCCGCTGCGGATCAGCAGGTGCGCGAACACCTGCTCCGGCGTCCCCCGCACCTGGGGCATCGCCGCCAGCCACTCGGCCACCATGGACCGGGCCTCGTCGCGGTCCGCCTCCACCTGGCCGTTGCGGATCAGCCAGTACGCGAGGCGTTGCAGCAGCGCCGTCTGCTCCTCGCGGGTCAGGTCCACACCCTCGACCCCGGTGATCTCCCGCTCGGTGTCCCGGCGCACCAGCAGCATGTCCAGCGCCGCGTCGTACAACTCCTTGCGGGCGCGCGGGAGTTGCATCCGCCGGTCTCGGTTGAGCGCGCACAGCAGGGCGCACATCAGCGGGTTCGTTGCGAGCCGTGCCAGGTCCCGGCGGGTGCCCACCGCGCGTCGCAGCGAGGACTCGTACGCGTCCAGCCGCTCGCGCTCCCCGGGGCCGTCGCACTCGGAGCGGGCCGCCGCGTGCCAGTGCTCGACGAACAGGCGGATGTCCTCCCGGCTCATGGGCAGCAGCGCATGCGGCTCGAAGTCGAGACCGGTGCCGGACAGCCAGCCCTCCGGCACCGCCGACGGCCGGGTCGTCACCACGTAGCGGGCCTTCGGGTACGCGACGATCAGGCCCTTCAGCCACTGCTCGGTACGCCGCCGCAGGCGCGTCGGGACCTCGTCCACCCCGTCGACCAGGACCAGCCCCCGGCCCTCGGTCAGCAGCCGGTCCGCCCAGCCGGCGGGCGCCGCACCGTGCAGCGGCACCCCGGCCGCGCGCAGGAACTCCTCGGGCGTGGGCAGGGCCCCGTGCGAGGTGAACGCGCGCAGTCGCAGGACGAACGGCACACAGCGGTTCCAGTCCGCCAGGCCGGTGCCGAACGTCCGGCGGGCGGCGTTCACCGCGAGCCACTGCACCAGCGTGCTCTTGCCCGAACCGGCCGGGCCCCGCAGCAGCAGCCGGTCCGTCCCGGACAGCGCCTGCTCGACGGAGACCGTCACCGCGGCGGGGTGCTCCAGCATGCTCTGCCGGGCACCGTTCCCGCTCACGGACAGGCTGATGTAGGCCGTCTCCAGCGGCCATTCGGCCGCCGACCGCCCGAGCGTCAGCCCGAACAGGCCCATCCGGCTGTGTGCCTCGGCCATGAAATCCGCGTACCGGTGCTCGAAGTCCAGGGCGGCGGAATCCGGGCGCGGGCCGACCCGTTCGCGGACGTCCGCCACCAGCTCCCGCGTCCGCTCCGTCGCCCGGGTCTGCTCCACGGCCGCCCGCGCCGCGAACGACGGCTGGGCGGTCAGCTGCTCCACGGCATGCGCGCAGCACCGGCCGAGCAGCTCCTCGTACAGCTCGACCGCCCGCCCCGAGAGGCCCGCGGCGGGCGCCGACAGCTCGGCGCGCAGCCGCTCGGGCTCCAGGCCGACGGCGAACAGCCGCTCCGCCGTCAGCCCGCCCGCCGCCGCGAAGGTGTCCCGCACCGCCTCCACGGCGGCCAGCCGCTCGTGCTCGGGCAGCCCGGCGTACGACTCCGCCAGCCGTTCGCCGAGCACCCGCGCCAGCCGGTCCGGCTTCGCCGGGCGGGGGAGCGGACGCACCGGGTCCGGGACCAGGCCCGCTCCCGGCCGCGGCGCGACCAGCGACCTGGCCACCGTGCCGATGACCGTCGTCGCCAGCCGGACCAGCGCAACTTCCAGACCCTGCACGGCATTTCCTCCCCGGGGCGGCTCAGGTCACAGGGATCGTATGACGCCCGCGAAGCCCGTCTTGGCAGAACCATCCAAAGACTGCTGACAACGCGTCTCGCATACTTGTTGGTAACAACGTCTGGCCCCCGGCCCACCTGCGGCTCTACGGTGCTGGCATGCCGACGAACCTGCCCGATGTAGTGCTCTGGTCCATACCGGCCTTTGTCCTGCTCACCGTCCTGGAAATGGCCCTCCACCACTTCCATCCCGACGAGGAGGCCGCCGGGTACGAGACGAAGGACACCGTCACCAGCATCAGCATGGGGCTGGGCAGTCTGGCCTTCGACCTGTTGTGGAAAGTGCCCGTCGTCGCGATCTACACCGCCGTCTACGAGCTGACCCCGCTGCGCGTACCCGTGCTCTGGTGGACCGTTCTGCTGATGCTGCTCGCGCAGGACTTCTTCTACTACTGGTCGCACCGCGGCCACCACGTCATCCGGATCCTCTGGGCCTGCCACGTGGTCCACCACTCCAGCCGGAAGTTCAACCTCTCCACCGCGCTGCGCCAGCCCTGGACCTCGCTGACCGTCTGGCCGTTCTACCTGCCGATGATCGCCTGCGGGGTCCACCCGGCCGCGCTCGCCTTCTGCTCGTCGGCCAACCTCGTCTACCAGTTCTGGGTGCACACCGAGCGCGTCGACAAGCTGCCCAGGCCCTTCGAGTACGTGCTGAACACGCCCTCCCACCACCGGGTGCACCACGCGTCGCAGGGCGGCTACCTGGACCGGAACTTCGGCGGCATCCTGATCGTCTGGGACCGGCTCTTCGGGTCCTTCACGGCCGAGACGGAACGCCCCGTGTTCGGCCTCACCAAGAACATCGACACGTTCAACCCGCTGCGGGTCGCCACCCACGAGTACGCCGCCATCGCCCGCGACGTACGGGCGGCGAGCAGCTGGAGCGAGCGCGCCGGACGGATCTTCCGCGGGCCGGGCTGGCAGCCGGCCGCGGCCTCCGCGGCCACCACGACCACGACCCTTCCCACCGAGGAGCGCGCCGGATGAGCGCCGAAGCCGACCGGGACCCCCGGACGAACACCGACGCCGACCGGGACCCCCGCGGCGCGGGCCGGACGGCGGCCGACGCCGGCACGGGCCGCCGGGACCGCCTCGTGCGCCCGCTGCTCGTCGCGTTCCTCGTGGCCTGCGCCGTCGACCTCATCGGCGTGCTCGCCGGGATCGAGCTCGCCCACCAGATCGCGAAACCCCTGCTGATGCCGCTGCTGGCGGGGTACGCACTGGCCCGGCGCGGTCCCCGGCTGCTCGTCGCGGCGCTGCTGTTCGGCTGGGGCGGCGACACCTTCCTGCTGCTCGACTCCGACACGGCCTTCCTGGTCGGGATGGGCTCCTTCGCCGTCGGCCACGTCTGCTACCTGTGGCTCTTCGGACGGGCCCACAGTTCACCGGTGGCCGCACTGGGGTACGCGGTGGCCCTGACCGTCTTCGTCACGCTGCTCTGGAACGGGCTGCCCGCGGACATGCGGGTGCCGATGGCCGGCTACAGCATGCTGCTCACGGCGATGGCGTGCCGGTCCGGCGCCCTCGGCATGCGGGCGGCCGTCGGCGGGGGACTCTTCCTGCTCTCCGACGGGCTGATCGCCACCGGGATCGCCGACTGGCCGCAACTGCCCGCCCCCGACTTCTGGGTCATGTTCACCTACCTCGCGGCGCAGTACCTGCTGACCACCGGGGCACTCGGCCCCGCCCCGGAGCGGGCGGTGCGCACCACGACGGACGGGCCCCGGGACTGAGGGTGTTCACCGGGTCGCGAGCCAGCCCGGACGGTCCGCCCCCAGCGGGCCGGGCGGGCGCGCCCAGTTCGCGGGGGAGCCGTCGAAGGCGACCGCCGGCAGCGCGTGCCGCAGCCGGCCCAGCGGGCTGTCCGTCTCCGTGAGCCACTTCTCCGGGTCGTACGGGGCGCACGGCCCGTCGGAACCGGTGTCGCGGTCTTCCGGGGCCGGGGCGGGCAGTTCGTCGAGCAGCCAGGCGGCGGTACGGGCCAGCGAGAGCGTGACCAGCCGGGAGCCGCCCTCGTCGTGCTGCCCGGTCAGGGCCCGCAGCACGGCGGCGGCCAGCAGATAGCCGGTGCCGTGGTCCAGGGCCTGAGCGGGCAGCGCGCCCGGTGCGCCCTCCGGCCCGGCCTGGACCGAGGCGATGCCCGTGGCCACCTGCACCAGGCTGTCGAAGCCGCGCCGCTCCGCCCACGGGCCGGCGGACCCCCAGGCCGACAACCGTGCGACGACCAGCCCCGGCCTGCGCGCGGCCAGGGACCGGGGCGTCAGCCCGAACCGGTCCAGCGCCCCCGGCCGGTACCCGACGACGACCACGTCCGCGTCGTCCAGCAACGCGTCGAGAGCGGCCCTGCCGGAAGGGCGGTCGAGATCCAGGTCCGCCGAACGCTTCCCGAAACCGGTGTCGCCGTGCGCGTCCGGGCTCTCCGGCAGCCGCGGCGAGTCGATCCGCAGCACGTCCGCGCCGAGCAGCGCCAGGGTCCGGGTGGCGACGGGCCCGGCGATCACCCGGGTGAGGTCCAGCACGCGCAGCCCGGCGGCGGGCAGCCCGGGTTCGCCGCCGGACGCCGCCGCCCGGCGCGCCGGCGCGTCGTCGAGCCGTTCCCCGGCCACCAGTGGCGTGCCCGCCAGGGCGGCGCCCCGCGGATCGGCCGCCCACTGCGCCGGGGTGCGGGCGGCCACGGCCAGGCCGCCCGCCGAGTGCACCGTCCGCTCGATCTCCTCGCCCCGGCGCCCGGCGAACGAGGCCGCCACCGCCGCCACCGCGACGTCGTCCGGGGTGTCCCCGGGCAGCCCCAGTGTGGCGAGCAACCTTGCCCGGTGGTGCGGGTAGTTGGCGTGCGTACGGACCCAGCCGTCCGCCGAGCGCCAGAACCTGGACAACGGGGCGAAGGCGGTCGCCGCCCGCCCGTCGATCCGCAGATGGCGCTCACCGGTGAACGCCGTCGCCACCGCGCCGTCGTCGACCCGGACCCGCGGCACCGGGCCGCCGGTCCGGCGGGCGGCCAGTTCGGCGGCGGCCAGCGAGCAGACCGCCACGGTGGACCGGGCCAGTTCCATGACGGGCAGCCGCGCGGGGAGCGCCCCGCCGCGGCCGGCCGTCCCGATGCGGGAGAGCAGCGCGGGATCGCCGCCCAGTGCCGCCCACGCCTGTTCGATGCCGGATGCACGTACCTGGTTCATCCCCGCACTATGGCACCGGGTGCCACCACGGAGGAAGACGCCCCGGGCCCCCGGAGCCACGGAGTCCCGGCTCTCCGGGGTCACGGTGCCACGACGCCCCGGTGAACAGCGGGAGGGCCCGGTCGAAGACCCCGGACCCTCCCCTTCGTGCCGCTTCCCGCTACCAGCGGACCGCGTTCAGCGCGTTCACCACACCGGCGCCGTAGAAGCCGTTGCGGTTCTTGCCGCCCTCGCAGACGGCGTCGATCGTGCCGTCGCCGTCGATGTCGTACGGCTCGCCGCACGCGGTGGCGTCGGCCTCCGCGAGCAGCAGCGCCTTCACCGCGGCCGCGGACGCGTACGGGTGCTTCGACTTGATCAGGGCCGCGACACCCGCGACGTGCGGGGAGGCCATCGACGTACCGGCCTTGTAGCCGTACTTGCCGTCCGGCAGCGTGGACAGGATCAGACCGCTCGTGGCCGGCGGGGCGGGCGTCTGGTAGACCGTGGAGTCACCGCCCGGGGCCGCCACGTCGATGACGCCGTTCCCGTAGTTCGAGTACGAGGCCTTCAGGCCCTTGGCACCGGTCGCGGAGACCGTCACCACGCCCGGCAGCTGCGCGGGGATGTCCAGGCACTGGGACGGGTCGATGGTCCGGGAGCCGGGGGTGGTGTCGTTCGGGCTGGTCGTGTCCTCGATCGCGTCGGAGGCCAGGTCGAAGGCGCTGTTGCCGGCCGAGGCGACGTTGACCGCGCCCTTGCGCTCCGCGTACCGCGTGGCACGGGCGACGGCCTCGACCAGGGCGCCCTGGTCCTCGTCCTCCTTGCAGTTGAACATCCACGGGTCGGTGTAATAGCTGTTGTTGGTGACGTCGACCCCGTGCTCGGCGGCCCAGACGAAGCTGCAGACGATCGACTCGGTGTAGAAGAAGCCGTCCGGGTTCGCCACCTTGATACCGGCGACCTTCACCCCCGGCGCGACGCCCGTCACGCCGACGCCGTTCTTCGCGGCGGCGATGGTGCCCGCCACGTGCGTGCCGTGGTTGCTCTCGCCGGCCTTCGGGCGCCAGGCGCCGTCCGTCGTGTCCGGCGCACCGGAGACGCAGCTCGCCGAGGCCCCGCGGTTGAAGTTCGGCGCCAGGTCCGGGTGGGTGTCGTCGACACCCGTGTCGATGACCGCGACCGTGACCTTGCTGCTGCCCAGCGTCTTCTTGTGCGCCTGGTCCGCCTTGATGGCGGGCAGGTCCCACTGCAGGGGCTCCATCGGGTCCTGGTCCGCCGCGGCCCGCGCCGCCGCGCTCTTCGCCTGGGCGGCGCTGAGCGGCTGGTCGTCCCCGGTGTCCGTGGTGGCCTGCGGGACGATGGGGTTGGTGCGGGTGGCCCCTGCCGAATCCACGCCCTTGGCCCGGCGGATCGTCTTCGCGAAGTCCGGGTTCTGCGAGTGGGCGACGATGACGCCGATCTGCTCGTAGGCGACCACCACCGTGCCGCCGGCCGCGGCTATCGCCTTCTTCACCTGCTTGACCGTGCCGTGGTTGCCACGCGTGTTGACCACGTAGGAGAGCTTCGGGCCGTCCGTCGACACCGTCGCCGCGGGCTGCGCGTCCACCGGTGCGGCGGAGGCGGCACCCGCGGGGAGGAAGCCGAGCGAGGCGGTGAGGGCCAGCCCGACGGGCAATGTCAGTGCGCGCGTCCGCCTGGATCCCAGCTGAGCCATGGGGTCTCCACATCATCCGTGCCGAGCGACCGGCACGATGTGGCCGATCGCGTACATGACGTGTGAAGTTATCGCTGATCATCCCTGCTCATCAATGAGTTCGTGGTAACGGATTCGACCGGACGGCGGCAGGGAGCGGCGGGAGAAGTCGGAGTCCGGGGTGAACCGCCCCGCGGAACCCTCCGTGCCCATGACGGGGAGAGCGCTCCCCGCCCCCGCCGGGAAGGGGTTCCGCACCCGGCCTTCCCGATGAGACCGACCGTCACCCACCCCACCGCACCCGCGTCGCGAGGAGATTCCGTGGCTACCGAAGCACCGCCGCCGCCCGAGGGCAGTACGGACACCCGCCCCACCCGGCCCACGACCGAGGCGTTCCTCGAGACGCAGGAGAGCGAGGAGTTCGGCGAACTGCGCCGCACGTACCGCTCGTTCGCCTTCCCGCTGACCGTCGCCTTCGTCCTCTGGTACCTGCTGTACGTGCTGCTGTCCAACTACGCGGGCGGCTTCATGGGCACCAAGGTGTACGGCAACATCAACGTGGCCTTCGTGTTCGGTCTCGCCCAGTTCGCCACCACCTTCCTCATCGCCTGGTTCTACTCGCGCCACGCCGCGGCGAAGCTCGACCCGAAGGCCGAGGCGATCAAGTCCCGCATGGAGGCCGACGCATGAGCGCCGCGTACCCCTCGCACCACGCCCTCCAGCTGGCCGCCTCGTCCACCACCGAGCACCGGCCGCTGATCATCACGCTCTTCGCCGTGTTCGTCGCCGCGACCCTGGGCATCACCGTCTGGGCCGGACGCCAGACCAGGAGCGCCGCCGACTTCTACGCGGGCGGCCGCCAGTTCACCGCCTTCCAGAACGGACTCGCGGTCTCCGGCGACTACATGTCGGCGGCCTCGTTCCTCGGCATCGCCGGTGCCATCGCCCTCTTCGGCTACGACGGCTTCCTGTACTCCATCGGCTTCCTCGTCGCCTGGCTGGTGGCCCTGCTGCTGGTCGCCGAACCGCTGCGCAACTCGGGCCGCTACACGATGGGCGACGTCCTCGCCTACCGGATGCGCCAGCGCCCGGTCCGCACCGCCGCCGGTGTCTCCACCATCGTCGTCTCGATCTTCTACCTGTTGGCGCAGATGGCGGGCGCGGGCGTCCTGGTCGCCCTCCTCCTCGGCATCACCAGCGACGCGGGCAAGATCCTCATCGTCTCCCTGGTCGGCGTGCTGATGATCGTGTACGTCACCATCGGCGGCATGAAGGGCACCACCTGGGTGCAGATGGTGAAGGCCGTCCTGCTGATCGCGGGCGCCCTGCTGATGACCTTCCTGGTGCTGCTGAAGTTCGACTTCAACATCTCCGACCTGCTGGGCACGGCCGCCGCGAAGAGCGGCCACGGAGCGGCCTTCCTGGAACCCGGCCTCAAGTACGGTGCCACCGGCACCTCGAAGCTGGACTTCCTCTCCCTCGGCATCGCACTCGTCCTCGGCACCGCCGGCCTGCCGCACATCCTGATCCGCTTCTACACCGTGCCGACCGCCAAGGCCGCCCGGAAGTCCGTCAACTGGGCCATCGGCATCATCGGCGCCTTCTACCTGATGACGATCGCGCTCGGCTTCGGCGCCGCGGCCCTGATCGGCCCGGCCGAGATCAAGGCCAAGAACCCGGCCGGGAACGCCGCCGCCCCGCAACTCGCCGAATACCTCGGCGGGGTCGGCTCCACCGGCGGCGCCGTGCTGCTCGCGGTGATCTCCGCCGTCGCCTTCGCCACCATCCTCGCCGTCGTCGCGGGGCTCACCCTCGCCTCCTCGTCCTCCTTCGCGCACGACATCTACGCCAACGTCATCCGCAGGGGGAAGGCCACCGAGAAGGAGGAGATGCGGGCCGCCCGCTGGGCCACCGTCCTCATCGGCGCGGTCGCGATCGTCCTGGGCGCCTTCGCCCGCGACATGAACGTCGCCGGGCTCGTGGCCCTCGCCTTCGCCGTCGCCGCGTCCGCCAACCTGCCGACCATCCTCTACAGCCTCTTCTGGAAGCGGTTCACCACCCAGGGCGCGCTGTGGTCGATCTACGGCGGCCTGGCCAGCTCGGTGATCCTGGTGCTGTTCTCGCCGGTCGTCTCCGGAAACCCGAAGACATCGATGTTCAAGGGCGTCGACTTCGCCTGGTTCCCGCTGGAGAACCCCGGCCTGATCTCCATCCCGCTGGGCTTCCTGCTCGGCTGGATCGGCTCCCTCCTCTCGAAGGAGGAGCCGGACAAGGGCAAGTACGCCGAGCTGGAGGTCAAGTCCCTCACCGGCGTCGGGGCGCACTGAACGAACACCGCACACGGCCGTGTCGTAGGGTCCTACGACACGGCCGTGCCGCTCCTCGTGGCTTACGGGCCCCCTCGATGTCACAGCTCTCGCGTAGGCTCGAAGGAGCCAGCCGGAACCGCCGCCCGTACACCCGGGAGCGGCACCGGAAAGCCATCGGGGGAGGGGGCCACATGCTCATCGACACCTACGGCAGGGTCGCCACCGACCTGCGCGTCTCACTGACCGACCGGTGCAACCTCCGATGCACGTACTGCATGCCCGAGGAGGGCCTGCAGTGGCTCGCCAAACCCGACCTGCTCAGCGACGACGAGATCGTCCGGCTGATCCACATCGCCGTCACCCGGCTGGGCATCACCGAGGTCCGGTTCACCGGCGGCGAGCCGCTGCTGCGCCCCGGCCTGGTCTCCGTCGTCGAACGGTGCGCTGCCCTGGACCCGCGCCCCAGGATGTCGCTCACCACCAACGGAATCGGACTGAAGCGCACCGCCGCCGCGCTCGGGGCGGCGGGGCTCGACCGGGTCAACGTCTCGCTGGACACCCTGCGCCCCGAGACCTTCAAGGCGCTCACCCGCCGCGACCGCCTCCACGACGTGCTGGCCGGCCTCGAAGCCGCCCGTGACGCCGGACTCGACCCGGTCAAGGTCAACACCGTCCTCATGCCGGGACTCAACGACGACGAGGCCCCCGAGCTGCTCGCCTGGGCCGTCGAGCACGACTACGAGCTCCGCTTCATCGAGCAGATGCCGCTCGACGCCCAGCACGGCTGGAAGCGCGACGGCATGATCACGGCGGGCGACATCCTCCAGTCGCTGCGCACCCGCTTCACCCTCACCGAGGAGGGCGACACGGAGCGCGGCTCCGCCCCCGCGGAGCGCTGGATCGTCGACGGCGGACCGCACCGGGTCGGGGTCATCGCCTCCGTCACCCGCCCCTTCTGCGGGGCCTGCGACCGGACCAGACTCACCGCCGACGGACAGGTCCGCACCTGCCTCTTCGCCCGCGAGGAGACGGACCTGCGCGGTGCCCTGCGCTCGGGCGCGCCCGACGAGGAGATCGCCCGGATCTGGACGGAGGCGATGTGGGGGAAGAAAGCCGGATCGGGACTGGACGACCCCTCCTTCCTCCAGCCGGACCGGCCCATGTCGGCGATCGGCGGATAGGCCGCCCCTCCCGGCAGCGGCGCCGTCCACCCGGACCGTGCGGCACCGGACCGTGCGGCAGGAGGGGAACTACCGGGAACTACCCCTGGGCACCGCCCGGTTCGGGCCCGGCGGACTCCCACTCCGCCAGCGTCACCACGTCCTTGAGGAAGCCGCGGACGCCGAGGAACGAGGAGAGGTGCTCCCGGTGCTCCTCGCAGGCCAGCCAGGTCTTGCGACGCTCCGGGGTGTGCAGCTTCGGGTTGTTCCAGGCGAGCACCCACACGGCGTCGGCCCGGCAGCCCTTGGCGGAACAGATGGGCGCGGCATCGTCGGCTGCGGTATCAGGGGAGTTCACGGACTCAACCCTAAGGGCTGTCGAACCGCGGTTCCCCGGCCGTCCGCGTCACCCCGTGCCGGAGAAAAGCGACGCCGAGCAGCCACGGGGGGAGCTGCCCGGCGTCGGTCTGTCGCTCCGACGGGGGATGCGGAGCGCCTACGCAGTATGTCACGCACACCGGGGTGCGGTGCACCAGAACTTCATGATTGATCTGAGGTTCTCTTGAGGATTCGGTGAGGGAAGCCCCGACCGGGCTCACGCCGATCCGGCACCACGGGGCGTTTCGCCGCTTTTCGGGCCGGGGTCCGTGCCGCCGGACACCGGCGCCGCGTCGAGGGCCGGCCGCATCGGCGCCGGTACGAAGGTCGAGGGGAGCGAAGGAGTGTTCTCCCGGCCCGCGTTGGCGATGACCACCGCCACGTAGGGGAGCAGCACACCGAGCACCAGGGCCACGATCGCGACGTACCGTTCGACGTTCCACAGCACGGCGGCCAGGATCACCGAGACCGTCCGCACGGACATCGAGATCACATAGCGCCGCTGTCTGCCGCGCACGTCGTCCGCGAGTCCCTGCCGGGCCCCCGTGATCCGGAAGACCTCGTCGCCGCTCCGCTTCCGCATCACGTCTCCACCCTTCCCCCGACACCGACGGACCGGGGGCACCTCATTTCCCGCGCCGGACGCTCCCGGACCGGACCGCATCCACGGTACGCCCGGGTTGCGACGGCTTCGAGACCGGGGCACGCCCGGTTCGTGCATACCGGTGCCCGTGCCGCACGTCCGGGCTCCCCCGACGTGCGGGCCGCGCCCCGCGGGCCGACACTGGGCGGGACATGCGCGACATCGCGTCGCACGAGGAGGCGACATGGGCTGGCTGTGGGCAATCATCGTGGGGCTGGTGCTCGGCCTGATCGCGAAGGCGATCCTGCCCGGCAAACAGAACATCCCCCTCTGGCTGACAACCGTCTTCGGCATCATCGGCAGCGTCCTCGGCAACGCGGTCGCCACCTGGATCGGTGTGAACGACACCAAGGGCATCGACTGGACGCGCCACCTGTTCCAGCTGATCGGCGCGGTGGCCGTCGTCGGGGTCGGCGACATGCTGTGGGCCTCGATCCGCGGTACCAGACAGAAGGCCTGAACCACCGGCACCACGCACTGCGGCCGGACACGCTCGTACGAGCGTGTCCGGCCGCAGTGCCGATCGGCTCCGGGATCAGCCGGTGACCTCGATGGCGGCGAGGTTCTTCTTGCCCCGGCGCAGCACCAGCCAGCGCCCGTGCAGCAGTTCCTCACGGGCCGGCGCGATCTCGCCGTCGGTGACCTTGACGTTGTTCACGTACGCGCCGCCCTCCTTCACCGTGCGACGGGCCCCCGACTTGCTCGGCGCCAGACCGACCTCCACCAGCAGGTCCACCAGCGGGCCGAGCTCGGTGACCCGGGCGTGCGGCACCTCGGACAGCGCGGCGGCCAGCGTCGCCGCGTCCAGCTCGCCGAGCTCGCCCTGGCCGAACAGCGCCTTCGACGCCGCGATGACCGCGGCGCACTGGTCGGCGCCGTGCACCAGCGTCGTCAGCTCCTCGGCCAGCGCACGCTGCGCCGTCCGGGCCTGCGGACGCTCCTCGGTGACCTTCTCCAGCTCCTCCAGCTCGGCGGGGCTGCGGAAGCTGAGGATGCGCATGTACCGGGAGACGTCCCGGTCGTCCACGTTCAGCCAGAACTGGTAGAACGCGTACGGCGTCGTCATCGTCGGGTCGAGCCAGACGGCCCCGCCCTCGGACTTGCCGAACTTCGTCCCGTCCGCCTTCGTCATCAGCGGGGTCGCCAGCGCGTGCACCTCGGCGCCCGGCTCCAGGCGGTGGATCAGGTCGAGACCCGCGGTGAGGTTGCCCCACTGGTCGCTGCCGCCCTGCTGGAGGGTGCAGCCGTAGCGCCGGTACAGCTCCAGGAAGTCCATGCTCTGGAGCAGCTGGTAGCTGAACTCGGTGTAGCTGATGCCCTCGTCGGACTCCAGCCGCCGGGCGATGGAGTCCTTGGTCAGCATCTTGTTGACGCGGAAGTGCTTGCCGATGTCCCGGAGGAACTCGATCGCGGACATGCCCGACGTCCAGTCCAGGTTGTTCACCATGACCGCCGCGTTCTCGCCCTCGAAGGACAGGAAGGGCTCGATCTGGGCCCGCAGCCGCGACACCCAGCCGGCGACTGTCCCCGGGTCGTTCAGCGTGCGCTCCGCGGTCGGCCGCGGGTCACCGATCTGACCGGTGGCCCCGCCCACCAGGGCGAGCGGACGCAGACCGGCCCGCTGGAGCCGGCGCATGGTGAGCACCTGCACCAGGTGGCCGACGTGCAGGCTCGCCGCGGTGGGGTCGTAACCGCAATAGAAGGTGACGGGACCGTCCGCGAGAGCCTTGCGCAGTGCGTCCTCATCGGTGGACTGGGCGAACAGCCCGCGCCACTTCAGCTCGTCGACGATGTCCGTCACGGTTCTTTCTCTCCTCAGACGTGTGGTGAACTGCAACAGTCAGTCTAGGCGGGTCACACGCCCGGACTCACCGAGCTCATGTTGAAGTCGGGGATGCGCAGCGCGGGCATCGCGGCCCGGGTGAACCAGTCGCCCCACTCGCGCGGCAGCGTCTTCCCGGTGCGGCCCGCCTCGGTGGCCCGGGACAGCAGATCCACCGGCGACTCGTTGAACCGGAAGTTGTTCACCTCGCCGACGACCTCGCCGTCCTCGACGAGGTACACCCCGTCACGGGTCAGCCCGGTCAGCAGCAGCGTCGCCGGATCGACCTCCCGGATGTACCACAGGCAGGTCAGCAGCAGCCCCCGGCCGGTCGTCGAGGCCACCATCTCCTCCAGGGACCGCTCGCCGCCGCCGTCCAGCAGCAGGTTGTCGATCGCGGGCGCGACCGGCAGCCCGGTCAGCCCCGCCGTGTGCCGGGTGGTCGTCAGATGCGCCAGCTCGCCGCCCCGGATCCAGTCGGTCGGCGCCAGGGGCAGACCGTTGTCGAAGACGGAGGCGCTGTCCCCGGAGGAGTGGGCGATCACGAACGGCGCCGATTCGAGCCCCGGCGCGTGCGGGTCGCTGCGCAGGGTCAGCGGCAGCTCGGACAGCTTCTCGCCGAGCCTGGTCCCGCCGCCCGGACGGGAGAACACCGTCCGGCCCTCCGCGGCGTCCCGCGCCGTCGACGACCACAGCTGGTAGATCAGCAGGTCGGCCACCGCGGTCGGCGGCAGCAGCGTCTCGTACCGCCCGGCGGGCAGCTCGATCCGGCGCTCCGACCAGCTCAGCCGCCGCGCCAGCTCCGCGTCGAGCTCGGCCGGGTCGACGTCCTTGAAGTCGCGCGTGGAACGGCCCGCCCAGGTCGAGCGGGTCCGGTCGGGCGACTTCGCGTTGAGCTCCAGCGTCCCGTTCGGCTGGTCGTGGCGCAGCCGCAGCCCCGTCGACGTGCCGAGGTAGGTGGAGGTCATCTCGTGGTTGGCGAAGCCGTACAGCTCACGGCCGCCGGAACGGGCCCGGGCGAAGGCCTCGCCGAGCGCCGGGGCGAACTCCGCGAAGACGTCCGAGCCCGTCTCGGCCGGCGCGTCCGTGAAGTCGGGCGACACGGGCACCCCGCCGACCAGCGGCTGGGCGTCCTCCGCGGGACCGGCCCCGCGCGCGGCGGCCTCGGCGGCCCGTACCAGCGGCTCCAGGTCCTCGGCGGTGACGGCCGACCGCGACACCACCCCGGACGCGGTGCCCTGCGCACCGTCCACGGTCGCGATGACGGTCAGGGTCCGCCCCCGCGTCACCCCGTTCGTGGTGAGGGCGTTGCCGGCCCAGCGCAGGTTCGCCGACGACTCCTCGTCGGCGATGACCACGCACCCGTCCGCGGTGGACAGTTCGAGCGCCCGCTCGACGATCTCGTGCGGCTTGCTGACGCGGCTCATCGTCCGGCCTCCTGCGTCGTGTTGAGGATGTTCACGCCCCGGAAGAGGGCGGAGGGGCAGCCGTGCGAGACGGCCGCGACCTGGCCGGGCTGGGCCTTGCCGCAGTTGAAGGCGCCGCCCAGGACGTACGTCTGCGGGCCGCCGACCTTCTCCATCGAGCCCCAGAAGTCCGTCGTCGTCGCCTGGTAGGCGACATCGCGGAGCTGACCGGCCAGTCGGCCGTTCTCGATGCGGAAGAACCGCTGCCCGGTGAACTGGAAGTTGTAGCGCTGCATGTCGATCGACCAGGACCGGTCGCCGACCACGTAGATCCCGCGCTCCACCCCGCCGATCAGGTCCTCCGTGGACAGCCCGCCCGGCTCCGGCTGCAGTGACACGTTCGCCATCCGCTGGACGGGGACGTGCCCCGGCGAGTCCGCGTAGGCGCAGCCGTTGGACCGGCCCAGCCCCGTCAGCCTCGCGATCCGCCGGTCCAGCTGGTACCCGACCAGCGTCCCGTTCCTGACCAGGTCCCAGGACTGCGCCTCGACGCCCTCGTCGTCGTACCCGATGGTCGCGAGCCCGTGCTCGGCGGTGCGGTCACCGGTCACGTTCATCACGGAGGAGCCGTACGCCAGCTTCCCCAGCTGGTCGAAGGTGGCGAACGAGGTCCCGGCGTACGCCGCCTCGTAGCCCAGCGCCCGGTCCAGCTCCGTGGCATGTCCGATCGACTCGTGGATGGTCAGCCAGAGGTTGGACGGGTCGACGACCAGGTCGTACGTCCCCGCCTCGACGCTTGGCGCCCGCATCTTCTCGGCCAGCAGGCCGGGAATCCGCGCCAGCTCGTCGTCCCAGTCCCAGCCGGTCCCGGTCATGTACTCCCAGCCGCGGCCCACCGGCGGGGCGATCGTCCGCATCGAGTCGAACTCGCCGGTCGTCCCGTCCACGGCCACCGCGGTGAACTCCGGGTGCAGCCGGACCCGCTGCTGGGTGGTCACGGTGCCCGCCGTGTCCGCGTAGAACTTGTTCTCGTGCACCGCCGTCAGCGAGGCGTCCACGTGCGCGACGCCCTCGGCGCCCAGGAGCCGGGAGCTCCACTCGGCGAGCAGCCCCGCCTTCTCCTCGTCCGGCACGTCGAAGGGATCGACCTCGTACGCCGACACCCAGGTCCGCTCGCCGTGCGACGGCTCGTCCGCCAGCTCGACCCGCTCGTCCGAGCCGGCCGCCGCGATCACCTTCGCCGACAGCTTCGCCATGGCCACGGCCTGCGAGGCCACCTTCGCCGCCGCGTCCATCGTCAAGTCCACCCCGGACGCGAACCCCCACGCGCCGCCGTGCACCACCCGCACCGCGTACCCGAGATCGGTGGTGTCCGAGGAGCCTGCGGGCCGGGCGTCCCGCAGCCGCCAGGACGCGCTGCGCACCCGCTCGAAGCGGAAGTCGGCATGCACGGCACCCAGCGCCCGCGCGCGGGCGAGCGCCGCGTCGGCGAGGGCGCGCAGGGGCAGGGCCAGAAAAGACTGATCTACCTCATGGGGCACAGGGATTCCCTTCTCGATACACCACGGAAGTGAATCACGCCGCACGGTGACCGCACCCGGGGATATCCGGTGCCGCCCGTCGGGACCCGCCGGGGTGCGCCCCCTCGGGTGATCGTCTGTAGGAACCCCACAGTGCCCGGCCAAAGGCGCTGTCAGGGGCCGATTCCTCGCGGAGCAGGGCTTACCGATAGGTTTTTGATGCATCCAGACCGCTATCGAAAGGGTGATCCGTTGAGCCGCTCGGTTCTCGTCACCGGAGGAAACCGGGGCATCGGCCTCGCCATCGCCCGCGCTTTCGCCGACAACGGCGACAAGGTCGCGATCACCTACCGCTCCGGCGAACCGCCCCAGGTCCTCACCGAAGCGGGCTGCCTGGCGGTCCGTTGCGACATCACGGACGCCGAACAGGTGGAGCAGGCCTACAAGGAGATCGAGGAGAAGCACGGTCCTGTCGAGGTACTGGTCGCCAACGCCGGTATCACCAAGGACCAGTTGCTGATGCGGATGTCGGAGGACGACTTCACGTCCGTGGTCGACACCAACCTCACCGGCACCTTCCGGGTCGTCAAGCGTGCCAACCGCGGCATGCTGCGCGCCAAGAAGGGCCGGGTCGTCCTCATCTCCTCCGTCGTCGGGCTCCTCGGCTCCGCCGGGCAGGCGAACTACGCCGCCTCGAAGGCGGGTCTGGTCGGTTTCGCCCGGTCCCTGGCCCGGGAACTCGGTTCGCGGAACATCACCTTCAACGTCGTCGCACCCGGCTTCGTCGACACCGACATGACGCAGGTGCTCACCGAGGAGCAGCGCAAGGGCATCGTGTCCCAGGTGCCGCTCGGCCGCTACGCGCAGCCCGAGGAGATCGCCGCCGCGGTGCGCTTCCTCGCCTCCGACGACGCGTCGTACATCACTGGAGCCGTCATCCCCGTTGACGGCGGATTGGGCATGGGTCACTGATCACCATGAGCGGAATCCTCGACGGCAAGCGCATCCTCGTCACCGGTGTGCTGATGGAGTCGTCCATCGCCTTCCACACCGCCAAGGTGGCGCAGGAGCAGGGCGCCGAGATCATCCTGACCGCCTTCCCCCGGCCCACCCTGACCGAGCGCATCGCGAAGAAGCTGCCGAAGCCGGCCAAGGTCATCGAGCTGGACGTGACCAACACCGAGCACCTGGACCGCCTCGCCGGCCTGGTCCGTGACGAGCTCGGCTCGCTCGACGGCGTCGTCCACTCCATCGGCTTCGCGCCGCAGGACGCGCTCGGCGGCAACTTCCTGAACACCCCGTTCGAGTCCGTCGCCACGGCGATGCACGTCTCGGCCTTCTCGCTGAAGGCGCTCGCCATGGCCTGCAAGCCGCTGATGAACAACGGCGGCTCGATCGTCGGCCTCACCTTCGACGCGCAGTACGCCTGGCCGCAGTACGACTGGATGGGCCCGGCCAAGGCCGCGCTGGAGGCCACCTCCCGTTACCTCGCCCGCGACCTGGGCAAGGACGACATCCGCTGCAACCTGATCTCCGCCGGGCCGATCGGCTCCATGGCCGCGAAGTCCATCCCGGGCTTCATCGAGCTCGCGGACGTGTGGAACACCCGTTCCCCGCTGGCCTGGAACATGGCGGACCCGGAGCCGGCCGGACGCGGTGTCGTCGCCCTGCTCTCGGACTTCTTCCCGAAGACCACGGGCGAGATCATCCACGTCGACGGCGGCGTGCACATGATGGGCGCCTGATCCCGCACCACGGGCTGTGACACGGCCGCGTACCGCCCCGGGCCGGGCGGTGCGCGGCCGTCGCGCGTCCGCGTCCGGTCCCGGGCCGGTCGAGGCCCGCCCCGGGTGTCCGCCCCGGGCCGCTCAAGTCGAAAAGAAGGTCGATCCACCGCAGAATGTGGTGAACCGGACTTCTGGTCAGGCTGCGGGGGAGGGAGGACGCCATGCGCTCCACGCGTCGCCGGACCTGGGCCCTGCTGACGGCCTCCGCGGCCGTCGCCGCACTGGCCGCCCCGATGGGGATATCCATGGCGGGCCGGGCCGGGGCCCCGGCCCCCGCTCCCGCCGCCACCGGCCCGGAACCCGCCGGAGCCGAATGCCGTACCTCCGTGCTGGGCTCCCGGGTCGTGGCCTACTGCCACAACCCGTACCCCTCCACCGATCGCGTCCAGCTGCACACCGAGTGCCGCCGCTGGTGGGACATCGACGCCGACGCGGCCCCGGTCGACGTGGCCCCGGGGCGGACCGTACGGCTGGACGACCGCTGCTGGAAGGAGGTCGGGGCCGCCTGGGTCACGCACCGGGTGCGCGACGCGTTCTGAGCGCCGCTTTGGAGCGCGGGCCCGGGGAGTGCGGGACCGTGGGCGCCTCGGGGCGCGGGGTCGTGAGCGCCGTTCCGTGGGAGGGGCCCCGCGGGGCGATCCGTCAGACCCGGTCCACCTGACAGCTCAGGGCATGACCCGCGGCCTCGGCGGCCGCCGTCTCCGCGTCCCCCGACCGGATCGCCTCGACCAGCCTGCTGTGGTCCATGTGGTTCTCCGGCCGCAGCTCGTGGCCGATGTCGTCCCTGAGATAGTGGCGCAGCAGATCGCCCAGGTCGGCGTAGAGGCCGGTCAGCACGTCGTTGTGCGAGGCGGCGACCACGGCCAGGTGCAGTGTCGCGTCGGCCTCGACGAACGCCTCGGCGTCACCCGCGGCCCAGGCCCCCTCCCGCCGCTCCATGAGCGCGTCCAGCTGCTTCAGATCCCGCTCGGTGCGCCGCACGGCGGCCAGCCGGGCCGCCGACGACTCCAGGGTGGAGCGCAGTTCGGCGACGTGCCGGGGATCGGCGGAGGCGAAGCGGCGGTGCATCACCCCGGCCAGCTCGCTGGTGGCGACGACATAGGTGCCCGAGCCCTGCCGGATGTCGAGCAGGCCGTTGTGCGCGAGGGCGCGCACCGCCTCCCGGACGGTGTTGCGGGCCACCCCCAGCTGCTCCACCAGCTCGGGCTCGGTGGGAATCCGGGAGCCCACGGGCCATTCGCCGGAGGTGATCTGATTCCTCAGCTGGGCAATCACCTGGTCGGCGAGTGCCGAACGCCGCGGGGACGTCAGCGTCATGGTGCTCCTTGGTCGGGTTGCGGGGAGTCGGGTCGTGGGGATGCGGGTGCGGAGAAGCGGCGCGGGGTGGTTCCAGGTGCTCCGGTCGCCCTGCTTCCTCCACCTGCTCAACGCGCGCGGGTCGCTCCGGGTGTCCGGGGAGCGGGGACGATTCGCGCCGTCCCGCGAACACCGCACGGTTCCCCGGAGGCCCTCGAATGTTCTCGGAGGATTGGACAACCAATCATCCCATGATTCTATGATGGAGTCATGTCCGATGAGAACCAGCCCCAGACCCGGGCCCTCGGCCCCGCCGCCACGGCGGAAGCCCCCATGGATTCCCCGGCCCCGCGCGCCCTGCGGAGCCCGGGGGCGGCCCGGCCCGCTTCCGGGCCCGCGCCCTGGCTGCTCCGGCTGGTCGCCGTCGGGCTGGTCCTCACCGCACTCAACCTCCGCCCCGCCATCACCAGCCTCGGCTCCCTCCTCGAAGAGGTGCGGGACGGCCTGCACATGAGCGGCAGCGTGGCCGGTGTCCTCACCTCCGTGCCGCCGCTCTGCTTCGCGGTCTTCGGGATCATGGCGCCCCGCCTCGCCCGCCGCTTCGGGCCCGGCGCCGTCGTCTGCGCCGGAATGATCGCCATCACCGCCGGCCTGGTGATCCGCCCCCTCGTCGGCGGCACCGCGGGCTTCCTCGCAGCGAGCGCGCTGGCCCTCATGGGCATCGCCGTCAGCAACGTTCTGATGCCGGTGATCGTCAAGCACTGGTTCCCGGACCGCGTCGGCTCCATGACCGGGCTCTACTCGATGGCCCTGGCCCTCGGCACCTCGCTCGCCGCCGCCGTGACCGTGCCCATGACCAGCGCGCTGGGCGGCAGCTGGCGGCTCGGCCTCGGCGTCTGGGCCGTGCTCGCCGCCGCCGCGATCCTGCCCTGGCTCCCGGTGGTACGGGACCGGCGCGGCCCCTCGGCCCGGCCGGCCGGCCACGGCCAGGACGCCCCGGCCCTCCGGATCACCCGCAGCCGCACCGCCTGGGCCCTCGCCTGCTTCTTCGGCCTGCAGGCCACCGCCGCGTACATCACCATGGGGTGGATGCCGCAGATCTTCCGCGACGCGGGGGTCTCGGCCGGCACCGCGGGCGTGCTGCTCGCCGTGACCATGGCGATGGGGGTTCCCCTCGCGTTCGTCATCCCGAGGGTCGCCTCCCGGATGCGGAACCAGGGCCCGATCGTCCTGTTCCTCGGCAGCTGCGGCCTCGTCGGATACGCGGGCCTCTACCTCGCACCGGCCGGCGGGGCCTGGGCCTGGG
The DNA here is from genome assembly GCF_040612315.1 of Streptomyces sp. NPDC006435. Classification (NCBI taxonomy): domain Bacteria; kingdom Bacillati; phylum Actinomycetota; class Actinomycetes; order Kitasatosporales; family Streptomycetaceae; genus Streptomyces; species Streptomyces sp. NPDC006435. The sequence goes on along the minus strand of NZ_JBEXPY010000028.1, from coordinate 17,362 downwards.
CGCTGCTCCTGGGGATCTCGAACTGCTCCTTCCCGCTCGCCCTGACGATGATCGGCATGCGCTCGCGCACCGGTGCCGGAGTCGTGCGGCTGTCCGCCTTCGCACAGTCCGTCGGTTACCTGATCTCGATCCCCGGACCGCTGCTGATCGGCGTGCTCTACCAGCACACCGGCGGCTGGGAGGTGCCGATCGCCCTGATGGCGGGCCTCATGGTGCCCCAGATGGCGGTCGGGGTCCTGGCCGGGCGGGCCCGGACGATCGAGGACGAATGCTGAGGTGGGAGACTGTGCCCATGTCTCCTGTGCTCGACCCGAATCCCCAGAACGGCCAGAAGAAGCTCCTCCTCGTGCTCGGGGCGATGCTGCTGATCACCGTGGTGGTCGCGGTGATCGCCTCGGTCGCCTCCCCCTGATCCGGCCCGGCGCCGCGGCCGGGGGTGGGGCTGCCCCCACCATCCCCTAGGGGGCTGGGGTCAGGGTCGAGTGGGTGGGTCACCGGATGTGAACGGTGCCCGCGGATCCGTAGGTTCTCCGGTATCGGATCCGGCAACCCCCGGATCCGGCACCGAAGCCCCACGGAGGCGGATATGGCGGCCCCTACGCACCACCACCCCCGGACCACCCACCCGGCCACGGGCGGTGTCGAGGTCCGGCTGCCGTGGTGGGCCGTGGTGCTGCCCGCGGTCGCGTTCGCCGCGCTGATGCTGCTGATCGTCGGCACCGGTGACGCGCAGGCCGCGACCGCCGACCCCGCGATCGGCCGACTCCTCGCACGTGTCATGGCCCTGGTGAGCGCCTGACGCCGTCCGCCCGCGGCCCCGACGGGTCGGCCGACACCCTCCGCCCCCGGCCCCGACGACCGGCCCGAGCCGTTCGCGTACGTCGCACGAGCACGTCAACACCCTGCGCCGGACGGGCCATTTCGTGCGAAGCTGAGGTGTATGAGCGTCGATACACCTCGCAGGATCGTCCTTCTCAGGCATGCAAAGGCGGAATGGTCGCAGGACTCCGACCACGAGCGGCCCCTCGCGGAGCGCGGCCGCAAGGATGCCCCCGTCGCAGGCCGCAAACTCGTCGACTCCGGGATCGTCCTCGATCTGGCTCTCTGCTCCACCGCCGCCAGGACCCGCGAGACGTGGAAGCTGGCGGTGCACGAGATGCCGCACCGGCCGAGGACCGTGTACGAGGAGCGCCTGTACGAGGCGTCCCCCGGTGAGCTCATCGCCCTGATCAACGAGACCCCCGACGATGTGCGCGACCTTCTCGTCATCGGTCACAACCCCGGCATGCACGCGGTCGCCGACGCACTCTCGAACTCTGCCGAGGGCGACGCCCTGGCCCGGATGTCCCGCGGCGGCTTCCCGACCGCGGCGTTCGCCGTCGTCGAGTTCAACGGCTCCTGGAAGGGCGTGGAACACGGAGTGGGCAGGCTGGTCGAGTACTGGACGCCCAACGACTGACCACGCCGAGCCCGCCGCCCGCCGAGCCCGCCCGTGGTGCCCGCGCGCTCGCCGCAGGACGGCCGGTGTGCGCACACGGGCGGAACGGGACGGACGCGTGCAAGGGCCCCGGTGCGATCGCACCGGGGCCCTTCCCGTACCGGGACGTCCCCGCACGGGAACGCCCGGCACGGGACCCCGTCGCGGAGCCGCCACCGCAGGAACGTTCCTACAGAAGCGTCGTAACGGGAACGCGTCAGTCGACGAGGCCGTCGGCGGCCTCGACCTCCTCGCGGGTGATGCCGAGCAGGTACAGCACGGTGTCCAGGAACGGCACGTTCACCGCGGTGTGCGCGGCCTCGCGGACCACCGGCTTGGCGTTGAACGCCACCCCGAGACCGGCCGTGTTCAGCATGTCCAGGTCGTTCGCACCGTCACCGATCGCCACGGTCTGCGCCAGCGGCACCCCGGCCTGCTTGGCGAAACTGCGCAGCAGCCGGGCCTTGCCGGCCCGGTCGACGATGTCGCCGACGACCCGCCCGGTGAACTTCCCGTCGACCATCTCCAGCGTGTTGGCGGAGGCGAAGTCGAGCCCGAGCCGCTCCTTCAGGTCGTCGGTGACCTGGGTGAACCCGCCCGAGACCACGCCCACTTGGTAGCCGAGCCGCTTCAGCGTACGGATCAGGGTGCGCGCGCCCGGCGTCAGCCGCACCTCGGCGCGCACCTTGTCCACCACCGACGCGTCGAGCCCCGCCAGCAGAGCCACCCGCGCGTGCAGCGACTGCTCGAAGTCGAGTTCGCCGCGCATCGCCTGCTCGGTGATCTCGGCGACCTTGTCCTCGCAGCCCGCGTGGGCGGCGAAGAGCTCGATGACCTCGTCCTGGATCAGCGTCGAGTCGACGTCCATGACGACCAGCCGCTGCGCCCGCCGGCTCAGCCCGGCGGACACCACCGCCACGTCGACGCCGATCCCGGCCGCCTCCGTGGCCAGGGCCGTCCGCAGCTCCGCGGTGCCGGTGCCCGACACCGCGAACTCGACCGCCGTGACCGGGTACTTGGCCAGCCGGAAGATACGGTCGATGTTGCCGCCGGTGGAGGTGATCGTGGCCGCTATGGCGGCGGTCGACTCCGCGGTCAGCGGGTGCCCGAGCACCGTCACGTGGGAACGCCCGTGGCCGCGCGGCCGGTTGTCGCCCGTGCCGGAGATGATCTCGGCCTGGAGCTTCAGGGACTCGGCCCAGCTGTGCACGGTCGCCCGCAGGTCGCCCTCGGTGGTGCCGCCCGCGGCCGGGGCGGTGACCAGCGCGCACAGGACGATGCGGCCACGGGTGACGACCTGCTCGATGTCGATGACGTCGACCGAGTAGGCGGCGAGGGTGTCGAAGAGTCCGGCGGTGATGCCGGGACGGTCCTTCCCGAAGATCTTCACGAGAAGGGTGGGTGTGTCCGCGCCCCGGAGGGGCTCGGAGGGCTCAGGAGACCGGGAGGACTGAGGGGGCTGAGATGCGCTCATGGTGCTTCCACCGTATCGGTCCCCACCGCGGTGCCGAAGGCCCGTCCCGAGTGCCGGACAGCGCGTCGACCCCGTTCTCCGCCCGCGCCGGGCGCCGGGTGCGGGCCTCGGACGGCCGGCGGCGACGGGTTCCCGGAACGCCGGGTGACGACCGGATGGACCCCCGGTGACCGGGTCGCGTACCCGGGCGGTGACGGAGCGTGTATGACCCGGATCATCCCGCGATCAGGAGTGAATGCCATGGTTCGACCCGCTTGCCGATGATCTGCCACTGTTCGTCGCGACTTGTGGCTCACGTCCCCAGTTTTTCGTGCCGACACCGTAACGATGCAGGTCTGGGCCGGGTCTTCGCCCCGTCCGACTTTCGTATCCGGGACCGCTCCTGGAATAGTTCCCCACGATGTTCAGCATCCCTAGGCTCCCTGTGATGGGGGTAACTCGGGGGACAACTAGTGGGGCGCGGAGTGCCGGAACTCGTACTGGAATTGAATGGAAGGACCTGGACGCTCGATCCGTCCAGGTCGTACACCCTCGGGCGCGATCCGCAGGGTGACCTGACGATCGACGACGCAAGGGTCTCGTGGCGCCATGCCACGATCAGCTGGAACGGCCGTAGCTGGTCCATCGAGGACCACGGCAGCACCAACGGCACCTATGTGCAGGGGCGCCGGATCCAGCAGCTGGAGATCGGTCCCGGCTCCGCCGTGCATCTCGGCAACGCCACCGACGGACCGCTGCTGAGCCTGGGCGCCCCGGCGGGCGCCGCGTACAACGCTCAGGGCGCGGGTGCCCCGCAGGCCCCCGTGCAGCAGCCGCAGCAGCAGGGCGGCGCCGGCTGGCCCGCACCGCAGGACCCCGCCGCGCAGCAGGGCTGGCAGCAGGCCCCCCAGGGGCAGCCCCAGCAGCCCGTGCAGCCGCAGCCCCAGGTCCCGCACCAGCAGGGCATGCCGAACACCCCCGGCGCGGGCGGTGCCGCGGGGGCCCCGCCGGTGTACGGCGACCGCAGCCCCACCACGTTCCACCAGCTGGCCCTCGGCCGCGTCATGCGCATCGGTCGTGCGCTGGAGAACGAGCTGGTCGTCTCCGACCTCCAGGTCTCGCGCCACCACGCCGAATTCCACGCGACCCCCGACGGCCGCTTCGAGATCCGCGACCTCGGATCCCACAACGGCACGTACGTCAACGGCCAGCCGCTCTCCAAGTCCGGCTCCGCGTTCATCGGCCCCAACGACATCGTCGGCGTCGGTCACTCGACCTTCCGCCTGGTCGGCGACCGGCTCGAGGAGTTCGTCGACACCGGTGAGGTCTCCTTCTCCGCCCGCCACCTCACGGTGACGGTCGACGGCGGGAAGCAGATCCTCAAGGACGTCTCCTTCGGCGTCCCGGAGAAGTCCCTCATCGCGGTCATCGGCCCGTCCGGCTCCGGCAAGTCCACCCTGCTCAAGGCGCTCACCGGTTACCGGCCCGCCAACCAGGGCGACGTCCTCTACGACAACCGGAACCTCTACAAGCAGTTCGCCGAGCTGCGCCAGCGCATCGGTCTGGTCCCGCAGGACGACATCCTGCACAAGGAACTCACCGTCATCAAGGCGCTCAAGTACGCGGCCAAGCTCCGCTTCCCCGCGGACACCACCGAGGCCGAGCGCCAGGCCCGGATCCTCGAAGTCCTCGCCGAGCTCAAGCTCGACATCCACAAGGACAAGAAGGTCACCTCGCTCTCCGGCGGCCAGCGCAAGCGCGTCTCCGTCGCGCTCGAACTGCTCACCAAGCCGTCGCTGATCTTCCTCGACGAGCCGACCTCCGGCCTCGACCCGGGCATGGACCGCGACGTCATGCAGCTGCTGCGCGGCCTGGCCGACGACGGCCGCACGGTCCTGGTCGTCACGCACTCCGTCGCCGAGCTGGCCATCTGCGACAAGCTGCTGGTCATGGCGCCGGGCGGTTCCGTCGCCTACTTCGGCCCGCCGGAGGAAGCGCTCAACTTCTTCGGCTACACCACCTGGGCCGACGTCTTCTCCGCGTTCGAGAACTACCGCGACTACGACTGGGCGGGCCGCTGGCGCGGTTCGCAGCACTACCAGATGTACGCCGCGGACATCGACGCCGTCGCCGCGCAGTCCGTGCACATGCCGCCCCCGCAGCAGATGCGCCCGCCGAAGCCGCAGAGCTGGTCCGCCCAGCTGTGGACGCTGATGCGCCGCTACGTCTCGGTGATCGCGTCCGACAAGGGCTTCATGGGCCTGATGGTGATCCTGCCCGCCGTGCTCGGCGTCGTCAGCGTGGTCATCCCGGCCGACTTCGGCCTGGCCCCGCCGAAGCCGCCGTCCCGGTTCAACGGGGACGCCGGAACGATCATGCTGATCCTGGTGATCGGGATGACGTTCTCCGCCGCGGCCAACTCCGTACGAGAACTGATCAAGGAACGCGTCATCTACGAACGGGAACGGGCCACCGGCCTGTCCCGCTCGGCCTATCTGATGTCCAAGGTGATCGTCCTCGGCGTGATCACCGCCTTCCAGGGCGTCATCATCTGCGGCATCGGCTTCGCCACCCGCGACCTGCCCGAAGAGGGCCTGATCATGCCGCCGGCCGTCGAGCTCTGCGTGACGATCATCGCGCTCGGCTTCACCTCGATGATGTTCGGCCTGGTCATCTCCTCGCTGGTGAAGACCGCCGAGAAGACCATGCCGCTGCTGGTCATGTTCGCGATCGTCCAGGTCGTCTTCACCGGCATCCTCTTCCAGGTGTACGGCTCGCCCGGCCTGGAGCAGTTCGCCTGGCTGATGCCGTCCCGCTGGGCCATCGCGGGCGCGGGCGCCACGCTCGACCTGGCGCACCTGATGCCGCCGTGGGACCCGAAGAACCCGACCGACCTGGACCCGCTGTGGGAGCACACGGCCGGTCAGTGGGGCATCAACATCACGGTGCTCCTGGTCCTCGGCGTCATCTGCGGCTTCGCGGTCGCCCGGCTGCTGCGCCGCCACGAGCCGGAGGTCATGCGCAAGTGATCACGGGTGCCGGGGCGGACGCTCCGGCACCGGACGCCGAAGGGCGGCACCCCGCGGGGTGCCGCCCTTCGGCGTGTGCGTGCGGTGTCCGGGCGCCGGCTCAGTACGCGCTGTTGACGTTGTCGATCGAGCCGTACCTGTCGGCCGCGTAGTTGGCGGCGGCCGTGATGTTGGCGACCGGGTCGTAGATGTTCGACGAGGTGCCGGGCACGTGGTACGCGTTGAACGTCGGCCGGATGACCTGCAGCAGACCGCAGGACGGGGTGCCGTTCTGGGCGTTGACGTCCCAGCCGTTGACCGCGTTCGGGTTGCCGGTCGACTCGCGCATGATGTTGCGGTGCAGCCCCTCGTACGAACCGGGGATGCCGTTGGCGCGCATGACGTCCAGGGCCTGCCGGATCCAGCCGTCCAGGTTGTTGGCGTACACCGGGGTGCGGGCCTGGGAACGGCTGGCGGCACGCGTCTCGGTGCGCTCGGCGACGGCCTTCGCCTTCGCCTTCGTACGGGCGGCGGCCTTCGCCTTGGCCTCCGCGGCGGCCTTCGTCCTCGCCGCGGCCTCGGCCTTGGCGGCCGCCTTCTTCTTGGCGGCGGCGGCCTTCTCGGCCTTGGCCCGGTCGGCGGCCTTCATCAGCTTCTCGGCGGTGGAGTGCTGCTCGATGATGCTGGCCTGCACCGTCTTGGCCTGCGGGGCACCGGCGGCCGACGCGAGGACCACCGGGGCGGCGGAGACGGGAGCCTCGGCCTCGGTCTTGGTCTCGGCGTTGGCGGGGACGAGCGAGAACGAGAGCGCGGCGACCGCGGCGGCGGAAACACCCGCGACGGAGAACTTCTGGGCCTTGTTCAGGCGACGGCGACGGCCGGTGATGCTGGACGCGGACATGCAGACGTACCTCTTCGAATCGCGGAAGTCCTCACGGAGGACGAAGACGGGAGGCGCGTTTCGCATCTCCGTCGGGGACGGGAGCAATTCTTAGCGGCGGCAAAATCGGGTGGCAAAGATGTGACGTACGACCCCGGGTAGTGGATCGGCGTCCCGCTCGGTCGTGCGGAACCCCGCTCATGCCCACTGATGTGGCGCTTATGCCTCCACTAGTCGACTTCGTAAGTGATGTGGGTCCTATGCGCGGCCTCACATCGGGCGCGTAACGGTTTCACCAACCGTTGCTTCCGCAATCCGGAGCGTCATGGTCCGGTACCGCGGAGGGTGCGTCGACCGTTCCCGGACGCCCGGCGGCGCGCCCGCGGGGCATGCGGGACAGGGCGCGCGGGCGGGATCCCGCCGTGCGGTCATGGGCCGGGCGGCCTAGTTCCCCGGTCCTAATACGGGGCCGTCCACAGGCCGATACGGCGCGCGCACCCCGCCGGTACGGTGAGGTCCATGAGCCACCGCACGCCATCGGGCCTGGCCGCCGTGAGCGCCGCGCTGCTCGCCATGAGCCGACACCTCGAAGTGCGTGACGTCCTGAAGACGATCGTCGCCTCGGCCCGCGAGCTGCTGGACGCCGAGTACGCCGCGCTGGGCGTCCCCGACGACCACGGCGGCTTCGCCCAGTTCGTCGTCGACGGCGTCAGCGACGAGCAGTGGAAGGCCATCGGCCCCCTGCCCAGACAGCACGGCATCCTCGCCGCGATGCTCCACGAGGCGAAGTGCGAGCGCCTCGCCGACGTCCGCAAGGACCCCCGCTTCGAGGGCTGGCCCGAGGCCCACCCCGACATGTCCGACTTCCTCGGCCTGCCCATCAGGGACGGCGACGAGGTCATGGGCGCGCTCTTCCTCGCCAACAAGCGCTGCCCCAAGCCCGAGGGCAGCTGCGGTTTCACCGCCGAGGACGAGGACCTGCTGGCCATCCTCGCCCAGCACGCCGCGATCGCCCTCACCAACGCCCGGCTGTACGAACGCAGCCGCGAGCTCACCATCGCCGAGGAGCGCTCCCGGCTCGCCCACGAGCTGCACGACGCGGTCAGCCAGAAACTCTTCTCCCTGCGGCTGACGGCCCAGGCCGCCACCGCCCTGGTCGACCGCGACCCGGTCCGGGCCAAGGGCGAGCTGCAACAGGTCGCCGTGCTCGCCGCCGAAGCCGTGGACGAGCTGCGGGCCGCCGTCGTCGAGCTGCGCCCCGCCGCGCTCGACGAGGACGGTCTCGTCGCCACGCTCCGTACCCAGGTCCAGGTCCTGGACCGGGCCCACACGGCCCGGGTGACCTTCGAGAGCCTGGGCGTACGAGCCCTTCCGGCCGCCCAGGAGGAAGCACTGCTGCGGGTCGCCCAGGAGGCCCTGCACAACGCGCTGCGCCACTCCGGCGCGGAGCACGTCGCGGTCACCCTGGCCCGGCGCGACGGCGGCACGCTGCTGCGGATCGCCGACGACGGCAGCGGCTTCGAGCCCGCGGCGACCCGGCGGGCGGGCCGGCACCTGGGCCTGGTGTCGATGCGCGACCGGGCCGGCGGCGTCGGCGGCAGGCTCACCGTTGAATCGGCGCCCGGCGAGGGCACCACGATCGAGATGGAGGTCCCCGGTGGCTGACAAGATCATCAGGGTGCTGCTGGTCGACGACCACCAGGTGGTCCGCCGCGGGCTGCGCACGTTCCTGGAGATCCAGGACGACATAGAGGTGGTCGGCGAGGCGGCCGACGGCGCCGAGGGCGTGGCCAGGGCCGAGGAGCTCCGCCCCGATGTCGTCCTGATGGACATCAAGATGCCCGGCACCGACGGCATCGAGGCGCTGCGCACGCTGCGCGAGCTCCAGAACCCGGCCAAGATCCTCATAGTCACCAGCTTCACCGAGCAGCGCACCGTGGTCCCCGCACTGCGTGCCGGGGCTTCCGGCTACGTGTACAAGGACGTCGACCCGGACGCCCTGGCCGGCGCGATCCGTTCCGTGCACGCGGGGCACGTCCTGCTCCAGCCGGAGGTCGCGGAGGCCCTGCTCGCCCAGGAGGAACCGGGCGGGGGGACGGGCCGGGGGAACACCCTCACGGAGCGGGAGCGGGAGGTGCTGGGCCTGATCGCCGACGGCCGCTCCAACCGCGAGATCGCGCGGGCGCTGGTCCTCTCCGAGAAGACCGTCAAGACGCACGTCTCGAACATACTGATGAAGCTGGACCTCGCGGACCGGACCCAGGCGGCCCTGTGGGCCGTCCGGCACGGAGCGGCGAGCTGAATACCGGTGAATCCGGTCCGGCCGCCGATGGAGTCGGCCGCCGGGGGAGCGGAGCGGACCGTTGCCCTCCGGGCTGAGATTCATACTGTCGGGTGTATGTCACCCGGACGGCGCAACCCGTCCCGGGGCGAGGCGTTCTCCAGGAAGCTGCGGCGGTCGGCCGCAGCCACACCAGGAGGACGCTGAAGTGAAGAACCTGAAGAAGGCCGCCGCCGTCGCCATGATCGCCGGCGGGATCGTCGCCGCCGGGGCGGGCGCGGCCTCCGCCGCCGGTCACGGCGCGGGCGCCGACGGCACCGCCACCCACTCCCCGGGCGTGGTCAGCGGCAACACCATCCAGGCCCCCGTGCACGTCCCGGTCAACGCGGTCGGCAACACGGTCGATGTGGTCGGCCTGCTCAACCCGGCCTTCGGCAACCTCGGCCTGAACGGCTGATCCGGCCGGCCCGAACGGCTGCCCCGACCGGCCGGCCGAACGAACAGTCCGACTGAATGAACCGGCCGGACGAACCGACCGGCCCCGCGGTCGTGCACCGTGGGGCGGGACGGACCCGACACGTCCGCCCCGCCCCACGGCACAGCACGCGGTCCACCCCGGACGCACCCGACCACGGACCCCGAACTACCGCCCCCGTTCCCTCTCCCGCTCCTCCACGTACGCGTTGTACGCGGCGACCTGCGCCCGCCGGGCCACCCGCTCCACCGGCCGCAGCGCCTCGCCCCGGGCCGCGATCTCCGAAGCGCTCACCGCCCCGCCGTGCCCGTTCCCGTACGCCACCGAGATCAGCAGCCCCACCCGCTGCGCCAGCTCCAGCACCCGCACCGCCCGCGGCGGATATCCGGGGGCCAGCACCTCGCGCCCCCGTTCCGTCCGCGCCCGGTACGCGTCCACGGCGGCCTCGGCCACCGGCCCCGAACCGGCCACGTCCAGCCGCGACAGCACCGCCGTCGCGTCCCGCAGCGCCTCGGCCAGTTCCCGCTCCGCCTCGCCCAGCGACGGCACGTCGGCCGGCGGCGCCTCCCGCACCGGCAGACACCGCCACACCACCTCGACGTGCAGATCACCCGCCGGCCCCGCCTCGTGCACCTCGGGAACCAGCCCGTACGGCGCACCGAAGGCCACCACCGCCTCCTCGGCCTCCAGCGCCCGCGCGTTGAAGTCCGGCGGTCCGCTCAGCCCCAGCGGATGGCCGGGCGCCGGAAGCGCCACCCGGAACCCCGTCACCCCCAGCCCCCGCAACCGCCCGAGCGCCAGCGTGAGCCCGACCGGCCCCGCCTCGCCCGGCAGTCCCTCGACACGGTGCACCGCGTCCTTCCCGACAATGGCGAGCACCGCGTCGTCCGGTGACACGAGTCCTGCCAGAAGCGCGTTTCCCCAAGAGGCCAACAGCCCTGAGCGTGGTTCCGAAAGCATGGCGACAGCCTAGGGAACCGGCCGGGTCCCCGTGGTCGCACGGGCCCAGCGCCGGGAGCACTCGCGCGGTGGCGTAGATTTTCCTGGGAGCTGTGCCCACAGGCACGCGACGATCTCGACACTGCATGGGGAGACAACGCGCCATGAGCGATGTACTGGAGCTGGTGGACGTATCCGTGGTCCGCGACGGACGCGCTCTGGTGGACGACGTCTCCTGGTCGGTCAAGGAGGGGGAGCGCTGGGTCATCCTCGGCCCGAACGGCGCCGGCAAGACCACCCTCCTCAACATCGCGTCCAGCTACCTCTTCCCGACCACCGGCACCGCCACGGTCCTCGGCGAGCAGCTCGGCGGCGTCGGCACCGACGTCTTCGAGCTCCGCCCCCGCATCGGCATCGCGGGCGTCGCCATGGCCGAGAAGCTGCCCCGGCGCCAGACCGTCCTGCAGACCGTGCTCACCGCCGCGTACGGCATGACCGCCACCTGGCACGAGGACTACGAGGCCGTCGACGAGGAGCGCGCCCGCGCCTTCCTCGACCGGCTCGGCATGACCGAGTACCTCGACCGCAAGTTCGGCACCCTGTCCGAGGGCGAGCGCAAGCGCACCCTGATCGCCCGCGCCATGATGACCGACCCCGAGCTGCTGCTCCTCGACGAGCCGGCGGCGGGACTCGACCTCGGGGGCCGCGAGGACCTGGTCCGCCGCCTCGGCCGACTGGCCCGCGACCCGTACGCCCCCTCCATGATCATGGTCACCCACCATGTCGAGGAGATCGCCCCCGGCTTCACGCACGTCCTGATGATCCGGCAGGGCAAGGTGCTCGCCGCCGGCCCCATGGAGACCGAGCTGACCTCCCGCAACCTCTCCCTCTGCTTCGGCCTGCCGCTCGTCGTGGAACACACCGGCGACCGGTACACCGCCCACGGCCTGCCGCTCTCCTGACGACCCCCGCACCCGCGGGGCCCTCGCCGGCCACGGGGCCGGAGCGGCCCCGGGCACGGCGGGCACAAACGAATACGGCGAAACCCGGCGCGCGCCGCGGACCCGACCGGCGCGACGGACCGGGGCTGCCCGATTGTGCCCTGTCCGTGAGGGCCTTCGCGGTCCTACCATGACCACGTGGACATCGACGCGTGGGTGTGGTGGCTGATCGGCGCGGTGGGACTGGGCATCCCGCTCGTCCTGACCGCGATGCCCGAATTCGGCATGTTCGCCGTCGGAGCGGTCGCCGCGGCGGTCGTCGCGGCACTGGGCGGCGGCATCGTGGCCCAGGTGCTGGTGTTCGTCGTGGTCTCCGTGGCGCTCATCGCCGTGGTCCGCCCGATCGCCGCCAGACACCGCAACGACCGGCCCCAACTCTCCACCGGCATCGACGCCCTGAAGGGTCGTCAGGCTGTCGTCCTGGAACGGGTCGACGGCAGCGGTGGCCGGATCAAGCTGGCCGGGGAGATCTGGTCCGCCCGTTCCTTCGACGGGGACCAGAGCTTCGACCCGGGACAACAGGTCGATGTCGTCGACATCGACGGAGCAACAGCAGTCGTCATGTGACCGAACCGCCCACAAGGCAGGGCCTGTTCTGCCAGACTCGATGTAGATCATCATTGAGACCGGGGCCGTCACGACAGCCGGCCCCTCCCGCGATCTCGACCTCGATCATCGCGATCCGTCGGCAACCGAAGGGCAACGAGGAACGATGCAACCGATCATCATCGTCCTGATCATTCTGGTGGTGCTCGTCTTCATCGCCCTGATCAAGACGATCCAGGTCATCCCGCAGGCCAGCGCCGCCATCGTGGAGCGCTTCGGCCGCTACACCCGTACGCTCAACGCCGGGCTGAACATCGTCGTTCCGTTCATCGACTCGATCCGCAACCGCATCGACCTCCGCGAACAGGTCGTGCCGTTCCCGCCGCAGCCGGTGATCACCCAGGACAACCTGGTCGTCAACATCGACACCGTCATCTACTACCAGGTGACCGACGCGCGGGCCGCGACCTACGAGGTCGCCAGCTACATCCAGGCGATCGAGCAGCTCACCGTCACCACCCTCCGCAACATCATCGGTGGCATGGACCTGGAGCGGACCCTGACCTCCCGCGAGGAGATCAACGCGGCCCTCCGCGGCGTCCTCGACGAGGCGACCGGCAAGTGGGGCATCCGCGTCAACCGCGTCGAGCTCAAGGCGATCGAGCCGCCCACCTCCATCCAGGACTCGATGGAGAAGCAGATGCGTGCCGACCGCGACAAGCGCGCCGCGATCCTCCAGGCCGAAGGAACGCGCCAGTCCGCGATCCTCACCGCGGAGGGCGAGAAGCAGTCCGCGATCCTGCGCGCCGAGGGTGAGGCCAAGGCGTCGGCCCTGCGCGCCGAGGGCGAGGCCCAGGCCATCCGCACGGTCTTCGAGTCCATCCACGCCGGGGACCCGGACCAGAAGCTCCTCTCGTACCAGTACCTCCAGATGCTCCCGAAGATCGCCGAGGGCGACGCCAACAAGCTCTGGATCGTGCCCAGCGAGATCGGCGACGCGCTCAAGGGCCTCAGCGGCGCCTTCGGCAACCTCGGCAACGGCGCCCCCGGGTTCGACACCGGCGCGAGCAAGGAACGCCGCGAAGAGCCCCCGCTCGACTGAGGGCCGGCACGGCACCCCCCCAGCCGACTGACGTGTACATACCCTCGTGCATGATCAGTGCATCAAGCACCGATCCTGCACGGGGGGACACGCAATGAACATCTGGGAGATGCTCGCCGTCTTCGCCGCGGGCATCAGCGCCGGAACGATCAACACGATCGTCGGCTCGGGAACACTGATCACCTTCCCCGTGCTGCTCGCCACCGGGCTGCCACCGGTCACCGCCACGGTCTCCAACGCCCTCGGCCTGATCCCCGGCTCCATCAGCGGCGCCATCGGCTACCGCGAGGAACTCACCGGGCAGCGCCGCCGTGTGCTCAGGCTCTCCGTCGCCGCCCTCATCGGCGGCTTCACCGGCGCCGTCCTGCTGCTGGCCCTGCCCTCCACGGCCTTCGAGACGATCGTGCCGATCCTGGTGGCCCTGGCCCTCGTCCTGGTCATCCTGCAACCACGCATCAGCAAAGCCGTCCAGCGCCGGCGCGACCGCGACGGCACCCCCGCCCACGCCGACGGCGGCCCGCCCCTCTTCGTCGGGCTGATGCTCGCCAGCGTCTACGGCGGCTACTTCACCGCCGCCCAGGGGATCATCTACCTCTCCCTCATGGGCATGCTGCTCGACGACACCATGCAGCGCCTCAACGCGGTCAAGAACGTACTGGCCGCCATCGTCAACAGCATCGCCGCGCTCTTCTTCCTCTTCGTCGCGGACTTCGACTGGACGGCCGTCGTGCTGATCGCCGTCGGCTCCGCGATCGGCGGCCAGATCGGCGCGAAGATAGGCCGCCGCCTCAGCCCCACCGTCCTGCGCGTACTCATCGTCGCGGTCGGCACGGTCGCCATCGTCCAGCTGCTGCTCCGCTGACCGACGCACGGGAGCCCGCCCCCGGAGGGACGGGCTCCCGTCACGGCGAAACGCGTACGCCGGTCACACCGGTCACGCCGCGGCGCTGTCCAGCCAGTCCGGCAGCTCCGACCCCGCGTCGGCCCCCAGCGCCAGCAGCATGGCCTGCGCGGGGGAGGGGACGAACGGCTGGCGCAGCAGCGGCATCCCCGCCTGCTCGGGCGTCCGGGCCGCCTTGCGGTGGTTGTCCTCGGCACAGGAGGCAACCGTGTTGAGCCAGGTGTCCTGACCGCCCTGGGCCCGCGGGACGACGTGGTCCACGGTGCTCGCCCGCCGCCCGCAGTACGCGCACCGGTGCTGGTCCCGCACCAGCACGCCCCTCCTGGACCACGGGGCGTGTCTTCGGAACGGCACCCGTACGTACCGGCAGAGCCTGATCACCCGGGGCACCGGAATGTCCACGGCGGCGCCACGCATGCGGAGGTCGGGGTGCGACTGTTCGACGACGGCCTTGTCCTGCAGGATCAGCACCACCGCACGGTTCAGCGTCACCGTCGACAGCGGCTCGAAGCTCGCGTTCAGTACCAGCGTGTCCCGCATCTCGCCCACCTCCCGTGTGCCGCCCGCCCCCTGGCAGGCCCGGATCAACTCTGGCGGGGCGGGCCGGGATGGACAACGCAATAAAAAATGCCCTGCCCCGGTCTCATTCGGGACCGGGGCAGGGCGAACAGCGGGGAAACTCTCGGCTCACGCCTCCTGGGCGGGGGACGCGTACTCGCCGATCAGCTGGGCGCGGCCCAGCGTGTGGAAACGCAGGTTGAATCCGACGGCCGCGGGCGACGCGTCGCTGTCGACCCCCAGCTTCTCGGTGTCCACCGCGTACACGGTGAAGACGTAGCGGTGGTTCTCCCCGGCCGGCGGCGCGGCGCCGCCGAAGTCCTTCGAGCCGTAGTCGTTGCGGACCTGCACGGCACCGGCGGGCAGCCCTTCGAACTTCCCGCTGCCCGCACCGGCCGGAAGCTCCGTGACCGACGCCGGGATGTCGAAGAGCACCCAGTGCCAGAATCCGCTGCCCGTCGGGGCGTCGGGGTCGAAACAGGTCACGGCGAAGCTCTTGGCCTCCGCCGGGAAACCCTCCCACCGCAGCTGCGGCGAGATGTTCCCGCCCGCGAACACCTGGGCGTCCGCCAGCACGGCACCGGGGGCGAGGTCCTCGCTCACCACCGTGAACGACGGCACCTCGGGGTGGAAGTCGTGCGGCAGCGGCGCCCTCTTCGGCTCGGTCACGTCAGCACCTCTCCTGATCGCTTCGCTCTGTCACTGCTGTCAGCCGGTCCCCACCGACCCTAGAGCCAGTTGCGCTGGCCGCCGACCTGGGCGAGCCACTGGTTGAGGTACGCCGCCCAGTCGGTCCCCTGGTAGTCGTTCAGCCCGACCTTGAACGAGCGGTACGAGTCGCTGCCCTCGCTGAAGAGTCCCGGCTTCTTGTCCATCTCCAGGACGACGTCCATCTCGCGGTCGTCCGCGACGAAGGACAGCTCGACCTGGTTCAGCCCGCGGTACTGCTGCGGCGGGAAGAACTCGATCTCCTGGTAGAACGGCAGCCGCTGGCGGGTGCCGCGGATGTGGCCGCGCTCCATGTCCGCGCTGCGGAAATTGAACCCGAGCTGCCTGAAGGCGTCGAGGATGGCCTGCTGGGCCGGCAGCGGGTGCACGTTGATCGGGTCCAGGTCGCCCGAGTCCAGCGCCCGCGCGATCTCCAGCTCCGTGGTCACACCGATGTTCATCCCGTGCAGGTGCTGCCCGGCGAACATCGTGATCGGCGTCTCCCAGGGGATCTCGAGCCCGAACGGCACGACGTGCACGGCACCGGCCTGCACCTCGAACGCCCCACCGAGCTGAAGCTTGGTGAACTCGATGTCCTGCTTGGTCTCGGTGTCCTGGCCCTCGACCTCGACCCGGGCCTGCAGGCCGACGGAGAGCCTCTCGATCTGCTGGGCCACGGATCCGCCCTGGATCCGCACCTCGCCCTGGACGACCCCACCCGGTACGACGTTCAGCTCGGTCAGCTCGGTCTCCACCGAAGCACCACCGGCACCCAGACTCGCGAGCAGCCGCTTGAAGCCCATGTTTACTCCTCCTTGGTCCTGACCTCACTACATACGCGTCACGACCGTAGTCGGTTCCCGGTACCCTCGACCGCCATGATCGAGGGCATGGACCGTACGCCACTGACACGCGACTTCTTCGACCGCCCCGTGCTGGACGTGGCCCCCGATCTCCTGGGCCGGATCCTGGTACGCGCCACCCCCGAGGGCCCGATCGAACTCCGTCTCACCGAGGTGGAGGCGTACGCCGGAGAGATCGACCCCGGCTCGCACGCCTTCAGGGGCCGCACCACGCGCAACAGCGTCATGTTCGGACCGCCGGGACACGCGTACGTCTACTTCACCTACGGCATGTGGCACTGCCTCAACCTGGTGTGCGGCCCGGAGGGCAGGGCGAGCGGGGTCCTGCTCCGCGCCGGCGACATCCAGGTCGGTGCCGAGCTCACCCGCGAACGCCGGAACTCGGCCCGCAACGACAAGGAACTGGCCAAAGGACCGGCCCGGCTGGCGACCGCCCTCGGCATCGACCGTGAACTGAACGGCACCGACGCCATCGCCCACCCCGGAGCCCCGCTCTCCGTGCTGCACGGCACCCCACCACCACGCGACCAGGTACGCAACGGTCCGCGCACCGGGGTGGGCGGCGACGGGGCCACACATCCCTGGCGCTTCTGGATCGACGGAGACCCCACGGTGAGCCCCTACCGGGCCCACGTGCCACGCCGCCGCGCAACTTGACTCGCTCTTGAGGGACACCTAATGTTGTCCGAGCCGCTTGAACGGGTACTGCTGTCGATTCAGTCCATCGGACCGGATCCGAGCACCTGGCAGCGGCCAACCACTACCTACGACTCACCCGGACGGGTGCGAATTCGGCATGCCGTAATTCGTTCCCACGGCTCGATTATGAGCCGCCAGGGAAATCGGTTAACGTAGCGGAAGCCGAAAGGCAAAAGACCACTTCGACGGTCACCGAGAATTCGGAATCCGGTCCGGAAACGGAACGGGAAAAGGTTCTGGTAGAGTCGGAAGGGCCGGAAAGGGAAAACGCGGAAGCGGAGGACCTGGAAGGCGAATCCCGCTGACTGGGAATCGGGTCCGGAAGGATCTGATAGAGTCGGAAACGCAAGACCGGAGGGAAAAGCCCGGAGGAAAGCCCGAGAGGGTGAGTACAAAGGAAGCGTCCGTTCCTTGAGAACTCAACAGCGTGCCAAAAGTCAACGCCAGATATGTTGATACCCCGGCCTGCCA